>JAYGCG010000015.1:0-12004 GCA_046583455.1 Dehalococcoidia bacterium
TCGCACCAGTTTCGGTTAGCGTTCTGGTCTTACCAGTAGTGTCCTGCGTCGTCTTGACCGTGACTATAAGCGTGTTGACCTGGCTGGTGTTCCACGAAAGTGTGACAGAGGTCACAGCCTGGGTGGAGGTCGCAATCAGCGAAACCGTGCCAGAAACGCCAGCACCACCAGGAGTCGCACCCGTGATAACGGCGGCATTCGCCGGGACGGTAACGACGGTCACGTCATCTGAAACGAGGCCGTCACCATCCGAATCAACGATCGGGCTGTCGGCACTCGCGAGAATGACGATTTTGGTGGCATTTGCAGTCACCGAGCCTGTCATGTTGCCGGTTACCGCTACTGTTTTAGCTACCGCTATGTTGACGTCTTTGTCTTCGACAAAGATCGTCACAGTATCAGAAAGTGTCTGAATTGTGTTTTGAGCCACCGCTGTTGGGTCATTCACTTCCACAAAAGTGGTGTAAATGGTCTTACCCGACCCGGCATACTTATAGCCGGAGAGTGGGGTGGGGTCGTTCGTTAGTTTCGACCACTCGTTCGCTACGTAGACT
This sequence comes from Dehalococcoidia bacterium, assembly GCA_046583455.1. Lineage (GTDB taxonomy): Bacteria > Chloroflexota > Dehalococcoidia > Lucifugimonadales > Lucifugimonadaceae. The sequence continues at coordinate 555 of JAYGCG010000015.1, forward strand.
TTTCCGTCTACATCAGCGGCCGACGCGCTCGAACCTGACATTGTCAGGGCCACTAACCCCACAACTAGCAGCACGAATGCCGCTAGTACGGTTATCAATTTCACCGAAAGATTCACGTTCCTTGTCCCCCTATGACTTTCGCGTTTCTGACCACCGCTGGCAGAATTCTCTGCCTGTGGGTCTAGGCCTCGCCGTGATCCCAAGATTAAAAACTATCCTCCACAGGATCGTTCCGCCTATATAGATCGACGGCGCCGGCCCGTGTATACGTCCCAATACTTCACATGGAAAACGCGCACTTATACGCGCGGACTCCCGGGACTGGAGCCGAGCAAATGGATTCTTACACTCCGATCAGGAGGCTGTCAAGAAGCCGGAAGCGCGCCAAACAGGGCGTTACCAACAGGTTTTCAGCACTCTTATCCGGTAGCGGATGAATCCAATCTACGAGGCACCTGACTCGGTTGTCATGGCACAAGGGAGAATACGTGTGTGAGCAGATCAGTGTCAACAACTTTTGGGGCGCGGAAATCGCACTTTTAGCTCGTGTTATCCATAGTTGACGATTTGCCAATCGTGGAGACGTTAACGCGACAAGGCCGCCGTATCCTCAGATACAGGCGGCCCCGCAGTTATTTGCAATTCTCGTGGATGGGCAATTCCCATCCATATCCAATTACCCCACCTTGTTAATTGAAGCCAGGAACTCCTTGTTGTCCTGGGTTTTGGACATCCGTTCGATAACCCGTTCAGTACCAACCGTAGTGTCCCCGCCGGAATCCGAGGCGATGATCGACACCATTCGGCGCAGGAGCCAGATCTGTCGCAAGTCCTGCTCAGACAGCAACAACTCTTCATGCCGGGTACCGCTGCGCTGGATATCGATGGCAGGGTAAACACGTCGCTCGGCAAGCACCCGGCTCAGGTGTAGCTCCATGTTCCCGGTGCCCTTGAACTCTTCATAGATCAGGTCATCAAGCCGGCTACCGGTATCTATAAGGCAGGTCGCCAGGATCGTAAGGCTCCCCCCCTCATCGCAATTCCTGGCTGCGCCAAAGAATCCCTTTGGAGGATACAGGGCGACCGGGTCCATACCACCGGACAGTGTCTTGCCGCTGCCTGGTACAGAAAGGTTGTACGCGCGTGCAAGACGCGTAAGGCTATCTACAAGGATTACGACGTCTTCGCCGGCCTCGACCAGCCGTTTGGCCCGGGCGAGTGCCGCCTCGGCAGCCCTTGTATGATCTGCCGGAGGTTCGTCAAAGGTGGAGCTGAACACTTCACCTTCTATAGATCGCCGCATGTCGGTGACCTCTTCCGGTCGCTCGCCGACCAGGGCCACTATAAGGCTCACGCCCGGGTTGTTTGCGGTGATGCCTTCAGCGATCTGCTTGAGCAGGATCGTCTTGCCGGCCTTGGGAGGTGCGACGATCAGCCCGCGCTGGCCCTTGCCGATGGGGGCTACAAGATCGATCAGCCGTGTCGCCATGTTCTTCGGCGTGGTCTCAAGTTTGATGATCTCGTCTGGGAAGATCGGGGTCAGTGACTCAAACTTGGGCCTCTTCAAGGTCGACTCCGGGTCCTGGCCGTTAACGACCTCCACCCGGATCAGTGCGTAATAACGCTCCCCTTCTTTAGGAGCTCGGACCTCGCCGGCGACCTGGTCGCCCGGCCTCAGACCAAATCGCCGGACCTGTGCCGGTGAGACATATACCTCGGGATCAGATTCCCGCCCGCCGCCGGTCGGTTGCCGGAGAAACCCGTGGCCGTCTCCGCTTACTTCGAGTATGCCCATACCCAGTAGCTGGTCGGCTTCTTCAGCATGGCGGGCCAGGATCTGGAGAACCAGGTCTGACCGTTTCTTCGGAATTCCGTCCCTAAGGGTCAGCTCAAGCGCCCGGGACCGGAGTTCGTCCATCGACATCGCACCAACGTTGCCGAGTTGCGAACCACCTTCGTCGTACTGAATATCTTTGGGCAGCCCCGCCGGTGTTCCACGACCGCGGCCGTTTGTACGACGCCCGCGATGCGATGACCGGCGGCGTCTGCTGCGTGACTGGCTCTGCGTAGTCAGGTTAGTTCCTCCAGGTTGTGCCTTCTATATAGAGGCGAGGGTGTGAGACGACAAACGCGTCTGGTGTGTACCCGGCGTAATCGGCAGTCGTCGTGGCGGATCGGCGCAAAGCCAACCAGCCCGGCGCCTGTTTGCGCTGGGTCGTAGTGATCTATTAGAAAAGTATTGGGACGGAGTCTCTTAAGAGTGGATCTCCGGGGAGCCGGCCTGTGTTTGCCGAACGCCGTATGTCCGTCGGTTGCCCTGTGGAAAATTGCCTCTTGACCAGATACCCGCTGAAGTTCAGCGAAGTCCGCTGTGCAGATTTTTGGTCTGCGCGGACGAATACCGGGAGGTGCCCATGGGCGGGAAGGCCGGAAGTCCCGGCCGATGCGCCTTACCGGTGTTACTCACGATAGGCGACTCCCGCGAGTATACCACAACGTTCCTGTAATCCTTTAGTTAGAGATACCGGATCGCGCGATGAACTCGGGCGACGCTGACGCACTTTCGTCTACAGGTGCGTCACTTGAGACGTTAAGAGGCATCTCGTGCTGCGCGCCCTCGCGCAGTGTATCTACGGCGGCGCCCAGGAATTCGCGGAACAACGGGTGGGGTCGAGCAGGCCGTGACGCGAACTCCGGGTGGAACTGCGATCCGACCATGAATGGATGCCCCTCCACCTCGCCGATCTCGACCAGGGAGCCATCGGGAGAGGTTCCACTTGTTATGAGTCCAGAATCGTTCAACCGTTCCCGGTAGTCGTTATTCAGTTCGTACCGATGCCGGTGTCGTTCATTTATGTTCGCTTCGCCGTACGCGTTCGCGGCGATCGTCCCGGCGATCAGCGTGCACGGGTACAGACCAAGTCGCATCGTTCCGCCGGTCTCGCCAAGTTCCTCCTGGCCGGGCATGTACGCGATCACATGGTTTTTCGAGGCCGGGTCAAACTCCGCAGAGTTCGCGTCTTCCAGTCCGAGAACGGACCTTGCGAACTCGATAACCATCACCTGCATACCCAGACAGAGCCCCAGATAAGGAATCCCGCGCTCGCGTGCGTAACGCGCGGCCGAAACCATTCCCTCAATGCCTCGCTCGCCAAATCCGCCTGGAACTATGATTCCGGAAGACCGGTTGAGCATGTGGTCAGCGCCAAACTCTTCAATATCTTCCGCCTTGATCCAATCGATCACGACCTCGCAGTCGTGAGCGAGCGCAGCATGGCGTAGCGCCTCTATAACGGAGAGGTAAGAGTCAGGGAGCTCGACGTACTTCCCGACGATGGCAACGCTGACGGTCCGCTTCGAGTTGCGAAGTTTGTCCACCATGTCGGACCATTCTGAGAGATCAGGCTTCGCCGTGATACCGAGTCTGTCTGCGAGAAATTCGCCAAAACCTGACTCTTCAAGACTCAGCGGTACTGCATACACCGTGTCCAAGGTTTCCAGACCGATGACCGCCTCTGTCGGCACGTCACAGTAAAGAGATATTTTCTGCCGCAGACCCAGGTCCACATCGAAGTCGCTTCTGCAGATGATGGCGTCCGGCTGGATGCCGATGCCGCGCAAGGCCTGAACGCTGTGCTGTGTCGGCTTGGTCTTCAGTTCTCCGGTGGAGCCGAGATACGGCAGCAGGGTGAGATGGACATAAGTGGCGTTGTCTCGGCCAACGTCGTTCCGCATCTGCCGGATTGCCTCAAGGAACGGCAACCCTTCGATGTCGCCCACCGTCCCACCAACTTCGATCACGGCGACATCCGCTCCGGTCTCGTCGGCGAGCTGGTGAATCCGTTCCTTAATAAGGTTGGTGACGTGCGGGACGGTCTGGATGGTCCCGCCGAGATAGCGGCCGTTCCGTTCCCGGGCGATGACGTCGGAGTAGATCTGCCCGGCCGTCACGTTGGATTTCGACGTCAGCTCAAGGTCGATGAACCGTTCGTAATGGCCAAGGTCCAGGTCCGTCTCGGAGCCGTCCCCGGTCACGTACACCTCGCCGTGCTGATAAGGCGACATCGTTCCGGGATCGACGTTGAGGTAAGGGTCCAGCTTCATCACGGCGATCGAGGCGCCGCGGCTCTTGAGCATTCTCCCGATGGAGGCAACAACGATGCCCTTGCCAAGAGAGCTAACGACGCCGCCAGTAACAAACACGTACTGGGTCAAGGTCGTGCCTCCTTGAATACAGGGTCTTCAGAACCAAAAGGGGAAGATAAAACGGCAGAACTCGGTATCTCCAAGACCCCCGAAATCACGGAGTTCCAGGGATCCAATTCCCGTGCCCGATTCGTCGTGGGCAAACAAATACTCGACCGAACGACCTCATTAATCAGGAGACGATCAATGTCCCAATCACCTGACACATTAAGGTCACGGCAATTGAGTTGACCGGGTGGTTGAGGGGGAAGCCGCAGGGCCGGGGTAACCGGCAATTCATAAATGAGATTTATATCTCTGCGACTGATGGGGAGGGGTACCTCTCAAGGAGTCTGGCATCGACTCCAATTGCGTTCTTCGAGGTTACCAGACGACCGACCTCCCGGCGAGTCCTAAGTCTCTTTTTGGCAAAGATGACAAGATCCGGACAACCACGCCCATGATTCTGCGCGAGCATCTGGCCGTTCCCTGTTCTGTCCCGTCTCGTTCCAGGGCCGTTCAGGGACTCTACCGGCATGCCATCCCTGAAAATGTCGGCTGAATTCGTTATTCCCAACTGCCGGAATCTACCCGATTTGGAGTTTCCAGTGAAGATCACAGACATCAAGGTCTTTCCCACACAGGTGGGCAATCACAGTCAGTTTCTGGTCAAAGTAGAGACTGACGAGGGGATTTATGGCTGGGGGGAAGGTGGATTGGCCAACCACGAGCGCGCGATCCGCGGTGTGATCGAGTACTTCAAAGGGTTCTTGATCGGGAGCGACCCGATGAACCGGGGCGCCCACTGGCAGCGCATGTACAGGGGCCAGTACTTCGAGGGAAGCCTGCTCTTGACCGCCGGGATCTCGGCAATCGATATCGCACTCCACGACATCACCGGCAAGGCGCTCGGGGTGCCGGTCTATCAGCTGCTCGGCGGAAAACAGCGTGACTACGTACCGGCATTCGCCACCGTCACAGCACCTGACGGACCGCAACTGGTTGAGGATTGCCTGATGCTGGTCGAGAAGGGTTGGAACGTGATCCGGCGAAATCTCCCGTTGATGCCGGACGGCACAGGATCCAGCGGCGGCGAGCTGTATGAGCCGCGTGAGTCGCTTGCGAACACCGCCGTGTGGCTGACGAAAGTTCGCGAGGCTGTCGGCCCCGGCCCGGTACTCGGCATCGATGTTCACCACCGTTTCTCCGTCGCAGAAGCGGCGTCATTTGCGCAGAAAATGCCCCCCGGGACTCTCGATTTCCTGGAGGAGCCCATTCGCTCAGAATCGCCCGAAGCCTACGAATCACTCAGGACGATGACCGACATCCCGTTTGCGATAGGCGAGGAGTTCGATTCCAAGTGGACTTTCCTGCCTTTCATCGAGCGCGGCCTGACGAACTTCATCCGGCTGGACATCTGTAACGTCGGTGGGTTCACCGAGGCACTCAAGATCGCCGGATGGGCCGAAGCGCATTACATAGACCTTATGCCACATAACCCGCTGGGGCCGATCTGCACCGCGGCGAGTGTCCATCTGGGCGCCGCCGTGACCAACTTTGCGTGGCTTGAGTGCAGAAACTCCCCCACCGAAAACCTGGGAAGGGATGACCGGGAGCTGTTCCCGCAGTTACTGGAGCTTGAGGGATCACGCTATCCAGTTCCGACCGGTCCCGGGCTGGGAATCGACGTAGACGAGAAGATCGCCGCCTCACGTGCGAGCAGCCCGGGCGGTTTCAATCATCTACACCGGAGGGACGGCTCGTACACCAACTGGTAGACGCCACCTGTACGGGTGATATGTTTACCGCCCAGAAGTAATAGGAATAACAGGAACTCTCATCGTGACGCTGACCTCGCGCAGATGATCCAGGGTCGTTTTCGTCAGCGCCCTTTACCTATCTCCCTTATATAAAGGAAACGGAGCCGCCCATGACAAGACTGGATCTGACGGGGAAAAAGGGTGTCGTGTTTGGCGTCGCCAACGCGCGATCCATCGCGTGGGCGATCTCGGAGGCTCTGGCGGACTCCGGAGCCGAGCTGGCCTTCGCCTATCAAACCGAACGCCTGCTTGAACCGGTCAAAAAAGCTGTTTCCGCACTGGGTGAACCCTGTCTGGTTCAGTGCGATGCGACCGATCCGGCCCAGGTCGAGGCGGCATACGAAACCGCCGTGTCCGCTCTTTGCGGACTGGACTTCGTCGTTCACTCGATCGCGTACGCTGAACGAGACGACCTTGGCGGTGATTTTTCAAAGACCGGGATCGACGGCTTCAGGACAGCTCTTGAGGTCAGTGCGTATACGTTGATCCCAATCACGGCGCTCGCCGTCCCCCACATGGGGGAGAACGGCGGCGCGATCGTGACCATGACTTTCGATGCATCCGAAAAGGTGTACCCGGGTTACAACGTCATGGGTACGGCTAAAGCGGCGCTGGAAAATACGGTTCGCCAGCTTGCGGCAGAGTTTGGGCCGAAAGCCATACGCGTAAATGCCGTGTCCGCCGGTCCACTACCGACTCTCGCAGCACGAAGCATCCCCGGTTTCAACGAAATGCGACGAGCGCACGCAGCACGTGCGCCTATCGGCCGCAATATCACACACAAAGAGGTCGCTGATGCAGCGGTATTCCTGCTGAGCGATCTTTCTACAGGGATCACGGGTCACGTGCTGCCGGTCGATGGCGGTTACGGGATCATGGGCATCTAAAGCCGCTCCTTAAATCAACGCTCTGATTAGCTCTAAACGAAGGACAAAACATTGGCCGAGCCGACCGCCCCACTGACTGAAGCTGAATTGGACGCCATCCGACAGCTCGACACCCCCACCATCTCCAACGCTCTCGAGCTGATAGACGGGCTTCGACCCTGGACAGACGGTTTCACGCGTCCTGAGATCATCTGTCGATTCCCAGAATTCAAGACCGTCGTTGGCTATGCCGTGACCGTGGAGATAGCGTCCGCAGTGCCGGGCCGCAAATCTGTCCCACGCCCTGACTACTGGGATTCGATCGTCGCCCAGCCCTACCCACGCATGATCGTCATCCACGACCGGGATGAGAAACCTCTCGGGTCGTTCTGGGGCGAGGTAAACGGCAGCGTCGCTAAGGGCCTGGGGGCCGTCGGGGTCGTAACGGACGGCACCGTTCGTGACCTTGATGAAGTCCGTGAAATGGGATTCCAGTTCCTCTCGAAAGAGGTATGCGTTTCTCACGCTTACGTTCATGCAGAGGCCCTCGGCACGACCGTCGAGATCGCCGGTATGAAGGTGAGTCCGGGCGACCTGATCGCTGCCGACAAACACGGCGCAATCCAGATCCCACTTGAGGTCGCAAGGGATGTCCCAAGATTGGCCGAGTTGATGGGCAAATACGAGGCCCCGATGATCAAGGCAGCGCAGACTCCGGGAGCTACTCCGGCCTCCCTCGCCGCGGCCGCAGCGGAACAGGCAAAGATAAGAGAGAACAACGCGGCGTACTAGTACGTATAACGCACCGTGGGGAGCGGCCGCCCCGACTCCGTTGCCTCGATCGGCGATGGGTGCGAAGCGGCGCTGGTCCACGGTGCGTGCCGCCGACGGCTTCGAAGGCTGGTCTGTGCCGGCGGCCAACCGCGTAAGGCGCAGCAACGTGCCGGAGCTGATTAAGGCGGCAAATCCACGTCCGTATTACGGCGTGGGGAGGTCAGTGGCGGCCTCTTCCCCGATCGATGCTACGCGCGTCAGTTCCAGGCGGTAAATTTACAGGCGTTCCCCGGCCGGACAGCGATCGAACTCGGTCGTGATCTGAATACCAAGATCGGCTTCTGTACGCTCCACGTCGAACACATCGCGCGCGCCGGGCGCTCCAACAAGGTGATACCGACGATAGCCACTCATCTGTAACTTCAACCCGCCCAGGCAGGCGCGACCAACGTCGTAGCGGTCGATCCACGCGTCCTCTCGCATCGAACGTTCCCAGTCGTCGTCACCCCACTTTGAGCGCCCCAGCTTCACATCCACGATGTCGCCCAGCCGCAGCCCGATCACTTCCATGCCGTAAACATCCGCAAACCACACGCCGACCTCTTCTTGCAGGTGCTTCGTGAGGTCATAAATGTCCTCAGGCTGGCCGCGGTACGGGGTATCGCCCGTCACAAGCTCGCCCGGCGCATGAGGGACATGCGTCTCGGCGGACGCTATGAAGATCACACGATTCACCCCGGCTTCACGTGCTGCCTCAAACACATTGAACGTGCCGCGAACGTTTACATCAAACGGCTCGGCCTCGCCGGCCCGGTAGTGCCCGTGCGCAAGCGTGCTCCGTACAGCGGCATGGATTACCGCGTCCTGCCCATCCATCGCGGCTCTAATCCCGATGTAGTCCGTGATCGACCCGGGGCTGGACTCAATCTCCACTCCCTCTGATAGGTCCAGTGGTTCTACCGGGATGTCTGAACGCGCCAGGTCAAATGCCCGGACCGCATGTTCCGAGGCGACGACCTCGGTGATGGCCTTCCCGAGCCAGCCGCGGGCGCCTGTGATGAGAACCTTCATCTTCGAACCCAACCGGGGGCGTGCATCAAGCATCTCAGCATGGGCTGATCGTGTTTTCTATGCATCGGCGTGTGAATGGCCCTGTCATTTCCTGATCCCGAAGTAATGATGCTAAACGGATCGAGATTCTAAATGTCAGATCGGCCGATCCCCCGCTAGGATGGCCCCCACTTAATGTCATCAGAACAATCGACAGCCCTGCCCGCAGGCAATAAAAGCCCCACGGGGGCCGAATACAACCGGTGGAAGCTGCGCGCCCTGTTCGGGTTCGTCGGGTTCTACATTTTTGTCTACATGGGCCGATTCGCCCTGTGGCCGGCCGCGCCGCTCATCAAAGAAGACCTCGGCTTTACCCACGTGGAGATCGGTATAGTCAACGCCGCCCTACTATGGGGATTCGGCCTGGGGGATCTTGTTCACGGACGAATGGCCGAGACGTACGGCCTACGACTCTGGGTGATGATCGGGGCGATAGCGACGAGCGTTTTTGCCGTCATCACAAGTTTCGCGAACGGCATCTGGACCTTCGCAATCCCATGGGGTTTCGCTGGATTCGTGAACGCCAGCGCGTGGGCGCCCGGTGTGGCGTTGATCACACAGTGGTGGCCCCGCACCCAGCGCGGGAAGGCTATGGGAGTGGTCGGGCTCGCCGCCGGTGGAGCCATGCTGACCATGTGGCTGGTCACCGGATGGGTTGCGTCCGAGTGGGGCTGGCGCGCCGCGTTCCGATATCCACCGCTTCTGATCGCGGTCGCAGGAATCGTCTATTTCCTGGTTGTCCGCGACCGTCCCTCGGACGTCGGATTAGAGCCATACGAAGAGGACCCTGACTCGTACACGGGCCGAGCTGAGGCAGCTTCTGCCGACCAGATCAAGGGATTCGGACCATACAAGGCGCTGATGACCAACTGGCGCTTCGTCGCGGCTTCACACGTAAAGGGGCTGGAGAATGTAGTTAGGTACGGCCTGACGACGTGGGTACCGATCTACTACTTCGAAGAGGGCGGACTATCGATCGAATCCACGGTGCTGGTCACGGTGGCGCTCCCGGTCGGATATCTCACGGCACCGCTCGTCTCTGGCTACATCTCTGACAGGTTCCTCGGTAGTCGACGCCGCCCCATGACCCTGGCGTCTGCATTCATTAGCGCCGTCGTACTCGTCATCATTGCGTTCGCCCCGGCCGACAACGAATTCCTCGGCGCATTTCTTCTCCTCATCGGTGGGTTCGCCATGAGCCTCACGCTCATAGCGGCAACCGCTGTGGACATCGGCGGTCGGCACATGGCGGCGACGGCGAGCGGCGTGTTGGACGCCCACGGATACCTCTACGCCGGGGCGCAGGCGCTCATTTTCAGCGTGATCCTGGACGCTAGCGGCAGCCCGTGGGAGATCGTTTTCATCGCGATGGCTGCGACCCGGCTGGTTTCGGCAGGAATCATCTGGAAGGTGCGGATCTGAGCGCCGTGTAGACTGCGCCCGAGCGAGCGGCACCTTGATTCGGCGGTCGTGGAGCCTGATTCGCCACGAGGGAGGTGTCTGATGCGGATTCCACGCACGACGGACGAGATCACGCCGGAGTGGTTGACCGACGCTTTGCGCGCCGGGGGGAGCCTTGGCGATGGCAGCGTGGCCTCGGTCGAGTTGGAGCGAATCGGCGTCGGCCTCGGCTTCGCTTCACTGGTTACACGCGGCACTGTTGAGTATTCGGGCGACGCGGGCGGCGCTCCTAAAATTCTGATTGCAAAACTGATGTCCGGTCACGCGGACACGGACGCCTTGATCAAGAGTCGAGGCATCGGTCACAGAGAAGTACGTTTCTTCGAGGAACTTGCACCGGATGTCGGGGTGCCCGTACCAGAAAAATACTACGCCGATAGTGATCAAGAGACCGGCGAATTCACACTGCTTCTGGAAGACCTGTCCGACGCCCGACTAGGTGATCAGGTTAACGGCCTCTCTCCGGAAGACGCTGAGCTTGTCGTCAACAATCTAGCGCGGATGCACGCAGGTGGTGGGACAGCGATCGTCTGAGGCAATTGGACTGGATATTGTCACTCGCAGAACCCGAACAGTTGGCCAGATCGGGCGATGGTTATCGGTCCTGGTGGAAGAAAATATCGGGAGGAATCGCCTCTGAGTTTCCGGACGGCGTGTTCGACATCGCCGATAAACTCGCAGCCCACTTTGAAGTTGTCATGCGGCCGACTGGTGAATCACCGATAACGCTGAACCACGGCGACTCCCGGCCCGGAAACCTGTTCTTCCAAAACCGAAATGGCACAAGCGAAGTAGTTCGGATCGACTGGCAAGGCACGTCGTCATCACGCGGAGCTACCGAACTCGCTTATTTTGTCCTCTTCAGCATTCCAGTGGACCAGAGACGGTTGGTCGAAGATTCTCTGTTGCGGTTGTACCTCCGTGTTCTGACCGAAAATGGAGTTCGCGACTATTCGTACGATCGACTTACCGAGGATTACCGGCGGGGACTGTTCCAATGTCTGTTCATCTGTGTGCTTGCTTTGGCCAACCTGGATTTCGACAGTGAAGGCGGAAGAGCGATCATCGATGAAGTGATGCCGCGTCTCGCCGCCCTGACAGACTGGGACTGCGGAGCACTGATCCCGGATTGAAGTCGCTAGTAAACTTCGCCAGGCAGTGAACGGTTCAGCGGATTGCAAATGCCCGACGGAGCAGTGAATCCTGGCGATTCCTGGAACAACAGACGAGATCA
>JAYGCG010000043.1:0-4243 GCA_046583455.1 Dehalococcoidia bacterium
CAGCCATGCTTCCGGACGTGTCCACCAGGACGGCGATGCTGCCCCGGAGGGTGGGTCGGGCGGTATTGGGGACAGAAGCTGAAAAGCTTCCATCAGGCCAGGTCAAGATATCCAGCCCCTCTCCCTTCAATCTAGCATTCGGTATACCCACCGCATAAGGCTGCGTCCACGCCAGGGTCTGGTCACCCCGGCGCGACATCACCCGCCCCTCAAACCGGAGCGGTGCCGGTGTCGAAACCTCGTGGATCACGGATTCACCAACAGGAGTCATGACACGGAACACCATTCGAGATGAGCCGTCTTCCGCTATGACAACCTGATGGTCGCCGGACTCGTCGCTCGCTGAAATTACGGCTATTTCCATGGAAATGCCATCGATAGAAATGGACTGCGTATCCTTCCTGAAACGGGTTAGATTTACTCGTTGTCTTGTCGGACAACATGTGCCCGGGTCTTTTTTGTAGACGAACCGTATCTCAGTCGCCTGTGTGGCTCGGATGTCCGCCACCACGGACGGTACCAGCCATAATGGGCTCATATACCGGGAACTTCGACCGTCGTCGTTCCCCCACTGCAAAAGTTCGGGTTTGGTCTCAGTCAGTGAGGGAGAGGGGAAATTCGTGCTTGCGGTCGCCAAGACGGAACCTTCACTACTCAAACGTTGCCACTCGGTATAATCTCGCTTTGACTGAGAGCTTTTGCCGGGGTCAGGAGACTCGAAAGCACGGACATGAGCTTGAATCTCGAAGACCTCATCGTGATAACGGCCGCTGCCTTGGACTGTGGTCCCCACTATCGTGTCGATTCCTCTCTGTATTCCAGGGAGGTAAATCACACGCGGTACGTAGGTCAGATCTGATCCCTCCACGAGTAACAAGAGGTCTATCGGCAATGTGCGGTTTGGCCCAGAACCAATAATCAATCCATTAGCGGCCAACGAATGCGATGCCAGGCCGTCCCACGCGCCCAGTCTCATAGAAGACACTTGTTGCGCATTGGCTTGCAAGAGCAGATCAGTACCTTCAAGGGACACCGTCGCTGTAGCGGCGGAGTCGGGGTCTCTGAATACGAGCCGGCCACCGGACTGCCCTTGCCTCGTAAGCAGCTTGAGAGATTCATCAAAGAATTGCATGCGACTCACTAGGTCATTGGCCTCATCCTGATAAAGTGCCGCGAACAGCGTTGGAACCGTCATCACAGGCTGGCCAGTAGCCCGCTCCAAGACCCGGCCTTCCACCATAGCGTCGTTTAGCGCCAGGGCGAAATGGATGGAAGAAGATTGAGGATTGCCGATTATCGCCCTAGTGTTGGAAACCAGATCTAGTGAGGGTATTATGATTGGGCTGTCAGGATACCGCTTTTCAAGCGCCGCTATGATGATCCTGGGAGCGCGGAACAGCGGTGCTCCCGAGATGTTAGTTTCCTCGAAAAGCTTCTCCGCCCAATAATCCGTCTCCGCTGCCAGTTCGATTGCGCGCAGTCGTAGAAAATCCTCAGGACGATATTCCCGGTCTCCCTCCATCTCGAGGACACCCAAAGTCTCCGCTTCAGCCCGGAAGTAGGGCTCTCCAACAACATTCACGGATATCCAGATGGCGTACAAGTCCTGTACCACGTCTGGAGTAACGTTGGTGTATTCGGAGTTGCGGTCAAACAGCGTCCTGTGGTAGTCGGTGGTAACCCCTTGAAGGTCGACGTGCCGGATGATCAGATCGGCGCGCCTGACGTCCCCCAAAGGCGGCCCCGTCCACGCTGTATGATGGGAAGCATCCTCGCGACCTATCCTCAGGCGGAGCAGGATTCCATCGCCCGTTTCCACAAAGTCGACCGTAATTGGCCTTGAGCTGCTATTGGGAAGGTCTAGCTCACCCAATATGTGGTCAATGTAGCCAATTTCCGACGCATTTTCATCCAGTCGCCAAGCTCTCTGAATAAATTGCACCTGATGAACCAGTGACTGGGGTATTTGCATACTTCGCTTCGCTCCTTCCCCAACCCCGCTAACTACGGCCCGCGACGTGGGCACCTCCACCACATCACCATCTACAAATGCCTCCACTATGCATGTTTCGCCATTGATGGCGTAGCGGCCCGGGATATCCGAAGCGGAAAGTAACTGCCGAACTGTGACGCAGCGATCGATGTCGTTGCCCATGAATGAAGCGATAACGCCCCCCGGGCTACGCATCGCTCCCGAGTAGTCCAGTGGAAGAAGGATGTTGGCTGCCCAGGTCAATGGGTCTCGCTCATCATCTGAGAGAGCCTCCGCCAAAGCCAACACGTGGGGATCAATATATTCGTCCACCGCAAAGGAGGAAGCGTCGTTTGCGGTGAAGTACGGTTCCGATTCTGGCCAGGGCACGACAGCAGTGACTGCCGTGAGGGCAATCAGGAACAGGATCACGCCCAGAATCACCCACTTAAACGACATCGGTTGATCAGCTCCTGGTTTATCTAACTAATTCAGACGGTCTACTGTCACTGAGGAACGGGCGACCATCGTCCTCATCCGACGACCCAGCCATTGCGGCGATGATGGCCACAATAATCAGCACGCCGAGCACGTACAAGATGATTCGCGTCACCTTGTGATGTGCCACTTTGTCCTCTATCTCCTGCCTTCTCGTCATCAGCTTCCCATTCCGTATCTGTTTCATGTGAGGCAGCCCGCTTCCAGAATCTTGCAGAAATTGGCGTTGGTGGGCGAGGCGTTGTAGTCGGTCCTGAGTTGGCCGGTAATGAGCTCTCCCTCCTCGGGGAGTTTGCTGCCTTTGCACCAACTGTCGCACCGCGACTGCTGGTCCGGTTCCGTCACTTTGATCCTTCTCGTTACTAGGACATCTCTACCGGTCTCGACCAACCCCTGAAAGACCATATTTCCTTTCCACCCTGTCACCGCATCGACTGTCAAGTTAATTACCAGTGATCCCTCAGAGCTATCTAGCGGTGGCACGAACCGACCAAGAACCCCGGAATGGTCTCCAGGATTCCGAATCCACGTCAATCGCATCGGTACCTCGTCGCCATATTCAGTTGGCCCATGACTTTCGATCACGTCCCAGTGTGGGCGGCTACCAACGTCGGCGTTCGTGACCGCTGCATCGTCAGGGGACAGGTATTGCCAACAGCGCAAACGAGGAAGTCGATGCTGATTGTGCTTGAAACATAACCATCGCCGAGCGCTTAGATACACCTCGATTTCTAACAATTCGGCGGCCTTGTTCAGGCGAATCCGAGCCGTCGTGTACGCGCTCATTCCGTCCGCGACCGGGGCGACGGTGATCGAGCGAGTCCTGTTCTGTTCTATCAATCGTTGGGTGCCGTCGTGCCAGTTATTTGACAGGTCCACCCGGAATGGATGCTTGCGACCCCACCAATGACGCTCACGGTGTGAGCGCCGTGGTCGATGGCCAGTTCGCCATCGGTGAAATCGGTTCGTTCGGCACGGACCGCGGGCCCGCCACCCTGCGGAGGACCGAGGCCACACGCGCCTTGAGTTCGTCAGCCCCGAAAGACTTCACGATGTAGTCGTCGGCGCCCGCGCGCAATCCTCTAACCCGGTCCGGTTCTTCGCCGAGAGCGCTCAGGAAGATCACCGGCACTTCAGATACTTCCCTGATCCGGCCGCACAGATCGATCCCCGACATTCCCGGTAGTCCGATATCCAGGATGGCAAGGTCAGGCCGCCGCTGATAAAACGCGCGCAGGCCTTCCTCGCCATTCGTCGCACACATGACATTAAGGTCATCGAGTCGCAACAGTGTCGAGATCAGTTGCAGGATTTCCGGCTCGTCTTCTACGACGAGCACACTGACGTTTCTATTCATCAAATGCGGTCAACTCCGGACTCTGACAGATCGTGTGATATGCCAATTGATTAGTGCCACAACATAAAGCTACAAAATCAACACAAAAGGGGCACATGGTGAAAACACGGGTTTGGCAGGATGAGGTTACGCGAAGTGCATCAACGCCTCGCCGGGCGGAAATGACGATCAGGAGCGATCAATGGCTGTATCCAGCAATCAAGATTCGAATACAACCGCCCGCGGTAACTCTAATTCTAAGCCCGGAGCGCGGAGCAGAATTCGTAGTGCGGTCGATCGCCGACTGATGCGGATGAGGGAAGGAATGCCGTGGGCACGCAATGCAAACGCACAACTCGTGGAGTCGTACGGAAGCATCGTTGATCTTGACCTTGGTTGGAGAATGACCGACTCGGCGCTGCAACAGCACCAGTCAG
>JAYGCG010000102.1:0-15953 GCA_046583455.1 Dehalococcoidia bacterium
TTTGTGGAGGACGCAGTCGCGAGTTCCCGAGCCTTTGGCATGCCGTCCCTTCAGTGGGTGGTTGTGCCGCGTATCTACCGGAACCTTGAGCACGACCTGTGCCGAAGCCAGACGGTGGACGTGATCGATGACTTGATCGGCTGCCTGACCTCTGAGATCGACGCCCGTGTATCGGGGATCGAGACGGATGCAGATCGGACTTACGAGGCCGACGACAAGTATGAAGCCGTGCTTGCCATGAACGATGATCTGATCGGAGAGGACCTTGGAGACGGGTTGCCGTTGTTTCCAGCGACCAGGGAAGCTGTGGAGGAGATGCTCACCGGCACGAACCTCCCGCCGGACCACGTCGTGTGCGACATGCCCCCGGGCTTCGGCATCGCAACCGTGGAGAAGATCGCCATAAACTCTGTGATGGCTGGTGCAAAGCCGGAACACCTTCCGGTTGTGATTGCCGCGGTAAAGGCGCTCTCGAATATCCAGGCGGACGGCGGTAAGTCGCTGCTCATGTCCACCAGTCCACAGGCGCCGTTCCTGGTCGTGAACGGGCCGATCATCGACGAGCTTGGCTTTAATGCAAGGTCGGCGATCGGACCCGGACGTGACAACCAGGTCAATACCGTTGTCGGGCGCGCCTTTGCGATGTGCTTCCGGAATATCGGCTACTGGTACCCGGGCAAGATGGACATGGACACCATCGGCACGACCCGGAAGTTCATCCAGTGCATCGCCGAGAACGAGGAGATGAGTCCGTGGGACCCCTTCCACGTAGATCAGGGATTTAAACGTGAGGAGAGCACGGTAAGCCTCTTCATCACGGACGGAGAACTGGACCAGCAGGACCAGGGCAACACGACCGCCGAGGGACTCCTGAAGAACCTCGCTTATGGCTGTGTGTTCGGAACCAAGAGCATCCAGGAAAAGGGACACACCCAGCGCCTGATTCTGATGCCTCCGGACGTCGCCGGACCTGTCGGCAAGCAAGAGTTCACCAAGCAGGCGGCCAAAGAGTTCATTCAGGCGAACGCTAATCATTCGCTTGGCAAGATGATCCAGTACATGCCCCTTGAGGGCGAGGCCCGGGTGGCGGAGAAGTGGAAGTGGCTTGAGAATCTGTCCGAGGAGCAGCGGCTTGAGATCGAGTTCCCGGTGATGGACTCGGCAGATGACTGCTACATCCTCGTGGTGGGAGCAGACCGGGCGAAGACTGCGATCTTCCCGAGCGGTCCTGCTCCGGTCACGGAAGGGATTGACCAGTACAGGGCGTAAAGCTAATTCAATGCTGTACATAACGCTAAATGCAGAACCGTCGGCCGGTAATATTGCTGTGGCGGCGGTTCTGGTTTGGCGACTTCTACGACCGTAAATCGGGGCGAATATTTGGCGATGATCGGGCTTGTGACGACGGACCAGGGGCCAAACGCGGAGTTTGTTGAAGCGTTTCGGGTGGCTATGGGAGGCGTCGATGTCCAGCTGGTGGGTGCGCTGGACGGTCTGTCGCTGGATGAGATAGATGCGCTTGCCGCCCGCCCGTCACCGTATCCGATTCAGACGATTTTGGCCGATGGGTCTACGCGAGATATAGACCTGTCGTTACTTGCACCGCTGGTGGACGCAGGGGCACGGGAGATGGTTGAGCGTGGCGCTGGAGCCATAGCTGTGTGCTGCGCCGGGAAATCCCCGGATATCGACTGCGGCGTGCCGGTGTTTTATCCGGGACGCCTCCTTGCCGGGATAGCGTCCGCGATCGCCGCTAACCGGCGTATCGGTGTTGTTTCACCTATCGAATCTCAGATGGAGTCGGCACGGAAGAACTGGGAGCGGGACGGGTTTTCTGTGGCGATGACGTATGCGTCTGCGTTCAAACGGGATGAGTTTGAGACAGCGGCGCGGGTAATGTCTGACCCGGCGCTGGAGCTCGTGGTGCTTGATTGCATGGATCACACGGCCGCCGATCGCGACGAGTTCGCCCGATTGTGCGGGCGTCCGGTGCTGGCGGCGCTGCCGCTGACGGCGCAGGTGGCGAGCGAGATCATGGGCGGGTAGTCGTTGCTGAAGGACGTGTACTTCGAGAACCTGAGGACTCGCGTTGAGAGGATTTCGTTCTCCCAGCGGGAGAAGGTGAAGGATGAGTGAGAAGCTTGTTGATCCGTCAGGCTTGATGGCGTAAAAGTCCTGCGAGAGCCTCAGGATTCGTGTTGAGGTTGGAAGGCGTGTAGGTTCGATTGGCATCGACCCGAGGGCCCCTACGATGTGTTGGCGGACTGTTGTGCCTCCTCTCCCGGTCGGGAAGAGGATTGATGTGAGGGTTGTGTCGCTCGGAGAGCGGCATGATGCCAGCGCGAAATATATCGGTGTGCCTGAAGAACTTCGGAGAAACCATATGCTTGGACTAGTGACCATTGGACAGGCTCCCCGGCCCGATTTTGACGCGGCGTTTCGTGAGCATTTGCCGTCCACCGAGATAAAGCTTCTTGGCGCACTGGATGGCATGTCCGTGCCGCAGATGGATGACCTGACGGGCATCGACGGGGTCTACCCGCTGCACACGCTGCTGTCTAACGGCTCTACGCGCGACATCGACATAAAGGTTCTTGCACCGCTGGTGGAGGCGAAAGCGCGAGACCTGGTTGACGAAGGCGCTCGTGCTATCGCTGTTTGTTGCGCTGGTGATTTCCCGGACATCGATTGCGGCGTTCCGGTGCTCAGGCCCGGCAGGTTGTTGCCGGCGCTCGCCGGGGCGATCTGTCGTACCCGGAATATCGGTGTCGTCTCGCCCATCGCTTCGCAGATGGCGCCTGCAAAGGAGAAGTGGGAGCGCGACGGATTCTCTGTGCGCACGGCGTTCGCGTCTCCATACAGGCACGATGAGATAGAGGTCGCGGCCAGAGAGATGTCAGACCCGGAGTTGGAGGTCGTGATACTCGACTGCATGGGTCACGGCGCCGAGTATCGGGACGAGTTCACGCGACTGTCCGGACGCCCAGCGTTGCTGGCTCAGACGTTGCTGGCGAAGGTGGCGGCGGAGGTGATGGGCGGGTGATGGGTGGCGGTTTCCGGTAGGCGTCCTTCGAGAGCCCCACGACTCGGGTGAGTGTTGGAAGGCGTATAGGGTCGATGCGTTCTGTTGATTATGGAGAGAAGACATGCTCGGACTTGTGACCATTGGGCAGACACCGCGGCCGGACTTCGAGGCCGCTTTCAGGGAGTACGTCCCGGGCGTTGAGTTCCAGATCGTTGGCGTGCTCGACGGCCTCTCTCCTGACAAGATCAGCGCGTTGGAGTCTGAGCAGGGCGAGTACCCACTTCATATGTTGCTGGCCGATGGATCGACCGCAGATATACAACTGGACACCCTGGCGCCCCTGGTGGAAGACCTAATGCGTGCCCTGGTCGGCGATGGAGCTGTGGCGGTGGGGTTGTTGTGCACCGGCCGATTTCCGCGTTTCGAGGTCGGCGTTCCCGTACTGGATCCGGGCAGTCTGCTGCCTGCGGTAGCCGGCGCCATAGCACCCTCCCGTCATGTCGGCGTCGTTACGCCGCTCGAGTCCCAGGTGGAAATCGTGAAAGAGATATGGGAGGCTGATGGATTTTCGGTCACGGTGGCGGTCGATTCGCCATATCACGAGGGCGGTATTGAAGCCGCTGCGGCAGTCATGGCCGCTGCCCGTCCAGAGGTGGTGATGCTGGACTGCATGGGCCTTGGTCCGGCATACCGGGACGAGTTCGCCCGGCTATGCGGGGTTCCGGCAATATCGGCGCAGACTCTGCTGGCCAAGGTTGCGGGAGAATTGGCTGGCGGGTTGTCCTGAAGCGGAACCATTTCTGATCTGGTCAGGCTGAATTATTGTCACGGTCCTGTGCTAATCTTCCCGGCGGATTGCTTGGCGATCGCCCTGCCACGTGGACGAGGGCGATGCCGTTCAGAATGAGGCTTAATTAATGACGAAAATGACGGGCGGCCAGGCGATTGCGAAATCGCTCGTACGCGAGGGTATTGAGGTCGTCTTTGGACTTCCCGGCGTCCAGCTTTACGGAATTATGGCGGGGCTTCGTGACGAGCCGAGCGTTCGGTTTATCACGACCAGGCACGAACAGGCGACCGGCTATATGGCCGATGGTTACGCCCGTGCGGGTGGCGGTCCCGGATTCGGAACGGCGCTCGTCGTGCCCGGCCCCGGCTTGCTCAACGCGGCGGGCGGGCTTTCTACCGCGTACTCGGTCTCATCTCCCGTATTCATGATCTCCGGCCAGGTGCAGCGTGACTTCATCGGCAAAGATGTCGGGATGCTGCACGAGGTAAACGACCAGCTAACACTGATCGAGCCGATCACCAAGTGGCGCAAGCGCGTCTTGAAGGTCGGTGAGATTCCAGCCGCAGTACAGGAAGCCGTCTACCAGCTTAAGACGGGGCGGCCAAGGCCTGTCGAGATCGAAGTACCGCCGGAGACAATGGAAGAGCAGGGCGAGGCCACGCTTCTTGACCCGAAAGTAGCGGTCCGAGAAGCAGCCGACTCTGCGCGAATAGACACCGCTGCCGAGATGCTTATCAACGCCAAAAGCCCGGTCATCATCGCGGGCGGCGGCGTTGGTCTTGGAAACGCCCATGACGCGCTCTTAGAGCTTGCGGAGGCGCTCCAGGCCGGCGTGTTCACGACGCTCAACGGCAAGTCTGCGATTCCGTGGTCGAACCCGTTCAATCTCGGGATGAACCGGGGAGCCAGCGCAAGCACCCCTGCCGGAAAGTACTACAGTGAAGCCGATGTGGTCATCGGCGTCGGCTCGCGGCTGGCGGGCCTCGGTGGATCGATCGTGTCGGGCGACAAGAAGGTCATCCACATCGACATCGACTCGGAAGAGATCGGCCGGAGCCACGACAACACTTACGGCCTGGCGGGTGATGCCGGAAAGACCATGAAGGAACTGGCGTCTCGTATTCGGTCAGCCGGTTCACGACCCTCGCAGGCTGACAAGATCGCCGACGTCAAGAAGACCGTATTCGACTCGGCGCCCGGGACGCAGCCCCAGTGGGACATCCTCCAGAGCTTGCAGGCCGGCGTGCCGGATGACACGATCCTCATTCCGGACAGCACCCAGATCGGCTACTACAGCATGGCCTACTGGAAGGTCGCTTCCCGGAACTCCTACATCGGCTCCGGTTACTCCGGAAATCTGGGATATGCGTTCCCGACCGGACTCGGAGCAAAGGTCGCCCAGCCGGACCGCCCGGTTGTAGTAGTCGCCGGTGACGGTGGCTTCATGTACAACGTTTCTGAGATGGCGACGGCCGTGCAACACGACATCAACCTCGTGATCGTGGTGTTCAACGACAACGCTTTCGGCAACGTCGGGCGTGATCTGGACCTCGGCTTCGGTGGCGCCTACGGCACCGAACTCCACAACCCGGACTTCCCTCGGCTCGCGAGGTCGTTCGGCATGGAGGCCATGCAGGTCAAGGATCCGACAAAGGTCGGCGATTCGATTGCGGACGCAATTCAGATGGACAAGCCGGTGCTCATTGAAGTTCCGGTAGGTCCTATGCCGGTTCCCGGGTTCTTCGGCCAGCGTCCAACTGCTCCGAAAAGGCCTGAATAGACAGACCGATCAGTACAGAAATCCCGTACGTGTGGCTGATCAGGCCCGCGCAGCCCCGATCGTGACGCTCAGCGTTGTGATTGATCTTAAGGAGAGTCCTGAATGGCTCAAATGACCGGTGGCGAGGCACTCGCAAAGTCGCTCTATCGAGAAGGCGTCCGTGTAATGTTCGGACTACCGGGCGTCCAGATGTACGGCATCATGGCGGCCCTTCGCGACGAGCCGGGCATCCGGTTCATCACGACACGTCACGAACAGGCGACGGGCTACATGGCTGACGGTTATGCACGTGCGGGTGGTGAGGGTGGATTCGGTACGGCGCTCGTGGTCCCCGGACCCGGTCTCCTGAACGCTGCGGGCGCGCTGAGCACTGCGTACTCTGCTTCATCCCCGGTGCTGATGATTTCCGGCCAGGTGCAGCGTGACTACATCGGCAGCGACGTCGGCATGCTCCATGAGGTCAACGACCAGATGGAGGCCATCAAACCGATCACCAAGTTCCAGCGACGTGCGCTTCAGGTTGGCGATATACCGCAGGCCGTCCACGACGCCGTGCTCGCGATGAAGACCGGGCGACCTCGTCCGGTAGAGATCGAGATCCCGCCAGAGACCCTTGAAGAGTGGGGCGAGGCCGAACTGCTAGAGGCGAGCAATCCGCTTCGATCTGCCGCTCCAACAAAAGACGTAGAAAAAGCCGTCGAGATGCTGATGTCGGCCAAGCGGCCGCTGATCTTTGCGGGTGGTGGTGTGAACCTTGGTGACGCCCAGGAAGAACTCAAGGACGTGGCCGAGTTCCTTCAGGCCGGTGTCGTGATGACCGCCGAGGGCAAAGGCGCTATCGACAGTCGGCACCCGTTGGCTATCGGCTCTGCGCTGAGTCCGGGCAGCCCGACCGTGGAGTACATCCAGAGCGCTGACGTGGTTCTGGCAATCGGCACACGGTTGGTGAGATCAGGCATCAGCCCGGATCAAACGATCATTCAGCTAGACATCGACCCCGAAGAGATCGGGCGGAACTACGATGGCGTCCACGGACTTGAGGGCGATGCGGCGGCGACGCTGCGCTCGGTGCTCGACGGCTTGAAGTCCAACGGCAGCCCGCGTGAATCAACGGCCAACACTATCGGCACTGTTCGAGAAGCGGCGGACGCTCTTGCGCCTAACACGCAGCCGCAGGGCACGATCTTGAAGAGCATCCGGGATCATACTCCTGACGACACGCTGTTCATTAGCGGCATGACGCAGGTCGGCTACTACAGCCGTTCGCACTGGAAGACCTACGGACCACGCAGCTTCTTCACATCCAGCTACTCAGGAAACCTTGGTTATGCCTTCCCGACGGGACTCGGCGTGAAGGTCGCTCAGCCGGACAAGCCGGTTGTGATCACCTCTGGAGACGGCGGGTTCCTGTACTCCTCGCAGGAGCTCGCGACGGCCGTACAGCACAAGATCAACGCCGTAGTGGTGTTGTTTAACGACAACGCATACGGCAACGTCTCCCGTGACCTGGACAACATGTGGGGCGGGACTTACGGCGCCGAGTTGCACAACCCGAATTTCGTCGAGATGGCTGAGGCGTACGGCGTCAAGGGCATGAAAGTGGACGAGGTGGAGAAGGTCGGCGAAGCTGTCGCCGACGCCATCCAGCTCGACCGCCCGGTGCTGATCGAGGTGCCCGTCGGCCGAATGCCACAGCCCGCAATGTTCAGAGGCTCAGACCCCGTCAAGTAAGCAGGCAGGCAGTTTTCCCTGCACCTCATTCGGGATAGACAGGCGTTGCTCGCACGGACCGACACGGCAGATTCAGGTGTCTGTCGAGGTCGCTCCGCGGGTTCTAGGTTGTTTGCTCTGGTGGTTCTTGGCTTGCTGTTGGCGCTCACCATGGCATGTGGTGAGCGGGTCCCGGCCGATGTCACGAGTACGCCGTTCATTCCACCTCCTGCAACCGCGTTTCCGGGAGACCCGGTGTCGCCCGCTCAACTGGCACCGATCGGTTCCGAATCGATCCGCCTGATCGAGACGTTCTTACAGATACGTGATGAGGCGTTCGATGATCGCGTCGTCTATCTCACTGAAGTTCCGGGGGGCGAAGGGCAGTTGGCCGTAGTCACCAGGCCGGTACCGTCGTCACGTTTCAGAACGATACAGACGTGAATTCGTTTGATCTCCTGTTGGATATCAGCGATCAGGTCAGTCGGGATGGCAACGAAGAGGGTTTGCTGGGGCTCGCGTTCGATCCGGATTACGCCGAGAACGGCGAGTTCTTTGTGTACTACTCGGCCTCTGATCCACGCTGATCGGTGCTGAGTCGTTTCCTGCGGGGCGATTCAGGCCTCGCCGACCCGTCTAGCGAGGTCGTGATTCTAGAGATCGAGGAGCCGTTCTCCAACCACAACGGTGGGATGATCGAGTTCGGACCGGACGGGATGCTGTACATCGGCGTTGGCGACGGGGGCAGTGACGGAGATCCAAACGGGAACGGCCAGAACCCGGGCACCTTGCTGGGGTCTGTTTTGAGAATTCATCCGCAGTCGGCGCGACAGGGTGATTCTTACACGGTCCCTGAGACCAATCCGTTTGTCGGTTCCAGCGAAGGGCTGCGTGAGATCTGGGCGTACGGGTTTCGGAATCCGTGGCGATTTAGCTTTGACAAAGTGACCGGCGACCTCTGGTTGGCGGATGTTGGGCAGCAGCTCCGTGAAGAAGTCGATCTCGTGATACGCGGGGGCGACTACGGCTGGAATCGGCTTGAAGGCAGCCGTTATTTTTCACCTCGGCGTGACTGCGACGACACCGGCACCATCGCACCCCTGGCGGAGTACGACCACACGTTTGGCTGCTCGATCTCCGGCGGATACGTGCATCGAGGTGAGTCGATCGATTGGCTGAAGGGCGTGTACCTGTACGGCGACTTGCGTTCAGGCCGGATCTGGGCGCTCAAGTATTTCGACGGGGAAGTGATATCCGACGTGCTGCTGACGGACACAAAGGTAGAGATCACATCGTTTGGCCAGGACGCCGACGGAGAGCTTTACGTGACCGGATTCGATGGCGGTGTCTATCGGATCGTGGATGCGGTTGAATGATGCGATTTCAAGGCGGGTGAGAACGGCCCGGACAACTTGACATCGCCCCCCGATGGAGTAGCGTGACGCCCCGTTCCCGCGGACGCCTCGCGCTGTTCGTTCGCCCTCCCGATCACGTTTCCAAAGCGGCGCCGTAACAGAGGACTTCGATGTACCCGAATCCGCTTAAACAGAAAATCCAGGACGGCAAACTCGTCCTCGGCACGGCTATCCCGACCCACGATATTCGTATTGCTGCCTCTCTCGCGTTCGACAGCACCGCCGACTTCATCTGGATCGACCAGGAGCACTCTCCGTTTGGCCCTCGTGACATGGAGATGATCCCGATCATTCTTCGTCAGCAGGGCATCGCTCCTATGGTCCGAGTCCCGTGGAACGACCCAACGCATATTAAGAAGGCGTTCGACGCCGGCGCATCCGCAGTGATGGTGCCGCAGATCGGCAACGTCGAAGAGGCAAAGCGGGCGATCGAGTACGCCAAGTACCCGCCGCTCGGCAATCGCGGAATCTCACCGACATGGCCCGCGCTGGCCGGCGAGGACTTCATTGAAGTCGTGAATTCGGCGAACGATGAGACGGTACTCATCCTCCAACTGGAGTCTGAAGAGCACTACAACCAGGTGGACCATATCCTGGCGCTTGACGGCTTTGACGTGCTTCTTGTCGGGCCGATGGACCTGTCTGCATCGCTTGGTGTAATGACCGATATGCAAAACCCGAAGGTCCAGAAGATCATGGAAGAGATGCCGAAGCGAGCCGAGGGCAGTGGCAAGATAATTGGCACCACCCTGGGCGACCCGGAGGAGATCCGGCAGAAGGTCGACTGGGGCTACAAGTTCCTCAACCTCGGCAGCCCACTTGGCTTTGGGATCAGCTTCATCAACGATAGGTTTGTCGAGTACCGGGAACAGGCTGGCAACTTGATCGCCTGACCCGTGCCGCGGAGAATCGACGGCACTAGTGTGATACGCCCGTCCTTCGAAAGCCTCAGTGAGCGGGCTGGCCCGAAAAGCAAAATCACCCCGCCCCTTGATAGTTTCGGGGATCAGGCTGGTAATTGGAGTTCTAAATGGTCCTGCCACGGTTCCGAGTTCCGGAAGAGATCGCCATCCGCGTCCCGCAGGAGAACATGCGGGCGACGCTTGAGGACATGTTCCAGCACGTAGGAATGTCGCCGGAGGACGCAGCGCAGTCTGCCGACGTTTTGGTGTTCGCAGATCTGCGCGCAATCGAGACGCACGGCGTGTCGAACATGATGCGGTCTTATATGGACCGTTTTGCTTCGGAAGACATCAACCCTCGGCCCAACTGGAAGGTCGTCCGGGAGTCTCTATCCACGGCGACTATCGACAGCGATTCCGGGCACGGTCTCGTGATCGGCCCTCTGGCGATGAACATGGCTATCGAGAAGGCGGAAAAGACCGGCATCGGCTCCGTCGCCGTTGCGAACGGCCGGCACTTCGGCGCCGCCGCGTACCACGCCATGATGGCGTTGCCGCACGACATGATAGGCGTGGCGATGACCGTGGGCGGGATCAACGTATTGCCGACCTGGAGCTCAGAGCCGTTGATTGGCCTGAACCCGATCGGCTTCGCCGCCCCGACCCGCAACGAAGCGCCGTTTGTTTTTGACGCAGCGATGAGCAGCGTGGCCGGAAACAAGGCGACGCTTGCCAAGCGGCTGGGCGTCAAGATGATGCCGGGTTGGATCGCCGACGAGCACGGTAATCCGATCATGGAAGAGACGGACGTGCCTGAGAAGTCGTTCATGCTGCCGTTGGGCGGTACCCGTGAGCTTGGCTCTCACAAGGGATACGGGCTGTCGGTGATGGTCGACATCCTGTGCGGCGTATTGTCGGGCACAGGACCGGGCTTTGTGGTTAAAGGGCGGGCAGAGCAGGGCAAGGCATCCGGCGGTGCTGCGACGCATCACTTCACGGCTTACAAAATCGAGGCGTTTACTGACCTTGAAGGCTTCAAGGACGATATGGATCACTTCATGAAGACCCTGAAGGACTCGAAGCCAGCGCCGGGAAATGAGCGGGTGGTTTACGCCGGATTGCCCGAGCACGAGGACAATATCGAACGGTCGGAGAACGGTATCCCTTATCACCCCGAGGTGATCGACTGGTTCCGTGATATCACGTCAGAATTGGAACTGGAGTGGCGCCTGACTTAGGTCCGGTAACCATCGTCCAAATGAAGATTATTACGTCTGGCCGGAACTCGTCCTGTATAGGTACCAGTTCCGGCCGGCGTCGTTAATAATCAGTTCCGGTTCCGTCCATCCAAATCGTGATGCCCACTCGGACGGTTCCGGAGCATCGGTCGGGACGGTGGCCGTCATGACGACCAGCCCGAAGTTTGAAGGCGATGAGAGGAGCACGATATCGTCGTCGGTCCAGTGCTGATCCGGGGTGGCCTGCGTAAGCGCATCCGGCCCCGTGGCCTGCCTCCGCATCCACGATGATGCGGTCTCATACCAGCCCGGCCTGCTCCAGGGAGGCCGGGCGGTCATAGAAGAAGGCTCAGAATCATCGGCGTCCTCGGCCGACTCGAATTCTTCGAGCCACAACTCGATCGTCTCTCGGTCGATTTCGGATTCGAAGCAGATTTCGTCCAGGACGGACCTTCCCGCCCACACGGTGCGGCTGATCCGCTGTCTCTCCAGTTCAGTTATTAATTCAAGTTCATAGCACCTTGGGACAGCATGGGCGGCTGCACCACCGGCGTCATGGGGCCTCTCGAACACGAGGCGCCGGACGTATGTCTTAAGGCCAAAAAGGCGGAATACGGCGAGGTTAATGTGTTGAACAGCGCCCACATGCTGCTCAAGCGGCGTCAACGCAGGTAGAGCCCAGGCTTTTGCCTGGCGAAGTGTCAGAACGCGTGGACGATTCGGGTGCGCGATGAGTAGTCGGCATTCCAGAAACGTGTCCGCGTCCTGGATGAAAATCCCCGCCGCACCTGTTACGTCTCCGATCACCATGCGGGTGATCTGTGACCGGATATTACAGCTATCGGGATATTAGTACCGAATGCCCAATTACCTGAAGGAAACGGGGCGAAACGCGGGGGAGGCGTCAGCCCGCGAGGAGAAAAGAAAAGTTGAAGGCTCTTTCAAGCGATTCAAGTGCAGTGAGGGAGAACTCGGTGGAACGTGGTCGGTTAAGAGTCGTTCTCGGCCGCATCCCGCTCGGCGTCCGGTGCGTAGCGGTAGCTGGCGACTCCCGGGACGAACTTCCAGATGAGGCCAACTACGAAGATGGAAACCACTCCGCCGATGATCATTGTGGGACCAGCACCTACTAGTGCAGACATTATTCCCACTTCATACCCACCAAGATGATTCGCACTCATTGCCGCGAATGAATGTGCGCTGCTGGCTCGGCCGAGTAATCTGTCCGGGGTAGTTAATTGCACCACTGTTTGACGCATGACCATACCGACGGCATCGGTCGCACCGAGACACGCGACGATGATGAGCCCTATATAGAATACGTGGATTGACCCGAACGCTATCAATAGGAACGCGTAGAGGGCAGTAGCAACCAGCACCAAGACGCCTTTCCGAGGCATCTTTGCGGTGTACAGGACCAGTGCACTACCTGCAACTCCACCGAGGCCGTTAACGCTTGTCAACATCGCAGTACCCGAGGCACCTAAACCGTAGAGGTGGTCAGAAAATATCGGGAAAAGGAATCTGTAGAAGCTGACTATTGTGACGCCGATATCTAGCAAGTACAGACCGGGTAAAATCTTGTGCCTGCGGACGAAATTGACCCCCTCAAGCAACGATTTCCACGTCGATGTGAACGTGATTTTGGCCGTTGAGTCAGCAGGTTTTCCGGATACGCGTATCAGGTACGGTGTGATCACGCTGACCGCCGAAACAACCATGGCCAAACCGAACGCCCAACTTACCCCGAAAAATTCGTAGGCGACCCCAAATGCCAGTGGAGAAATAATGCTGGCGACTTGGAACGTCGCAGTGTTGGTAGATACAGCGTGGGATAGAAGCGCACGCGGGACTACGCGGGCGATCATTGCCGGTCGTGCGGATCCCCCTAGAACGTTGACCATGCCCGTTACACCCTGGACAAGGAAAATATGCCAAACGGCCAGCGTTCCGGTAAATGCGGCCAATGTAAGGGCCATAAGTGAGACGAAAGACACGAATTGAGTCATCGCCATCAACTTTTTACGGTCGACGATGTCGGACAATACCCCGCCGAATAGGACGACTGGGATTTGAGAAAGTTGTACCAGCATCAGAAGCCCCAGCATGACTTCTGATTGAGTCTTGTCATAGATCCACTGGCTGCTGATCAGTAGCCTGATGGTCATGGCGGTAGATGCAGCTGTACCGCCCAGCCAGAGCATAGTGAAATCGTAGTAGGCGAACGCCGACCACGGCTTGAGGGCTACTTCAGGTGCGGCCTGACTGGCTGCAGTGGACTCTTCGGCGGATGCCTGCGTATCGTCTACAGCCATCGGCCTCGCCGTCTATGAGCGGCGTCGGCGTCTGAATTCACGGCGGGAATCTTAGTCCCCGATACCGGGCGACGCAATGGCTGATATGGCCGGGAAATGAATGTCAGACCTGTTCGCTGAACTGGACTACGTAATCGACACTCGTATGGGCATTAGGAAATTCGATTGGCTGCGTAACGATGGTCACTTCCCCGCCGATTTCTCGAAACATTCGAGTCACGATGTCCCTGTCGAATCCCGAGTGCGGCTTTCCGAACTCTGGCGGCGCTTCTATTCCGAGACCCTTCAGACGATCTGAGAAAGCGGCCAGGTTAAGCCCATCTCGTTCAAGATCTATATCGCGCTTTTGCAGCCGCCCCATCCACGTGGTCCTGTTTTCCTCTCGCCCGCGCTCGCCCGACTTCCACTGTTTGGATCGTTCCCGGTCCGGGATGTCGCCGAGCATTACCGTGCCGCCGGGTGCGACCGATTTGCAAAGAGCCTCGATGTGCTCCCTTACTTCCGTGTGGGTCGTGAAGCTCTGGGCGTTGTAGTAGGAGAGCAGTTTCGTGAAAGAGCCACTGGATGATGGGGTGAGCGTCAAGTCGGGGTTGTCATCGCCAAGGACCACCCACTCGATATCGCCGCCTCCCTTGATTCCGCGATCGACCACGGCTTTCGTCATATCTGCAGCGGTGGTTGACGAGACCCGGGTCGCCAGTGCACGCGTTATGGCGCCGGTGCCGCTGCCGTAATCCAGCAACGTGTCGGAAGCACTCAGGTTCAGTTTCGTCGCGATATCGTCCGCCATCCGTCCGGCGAGCTCGGGACTCAATCCCCCTGGACGGCCGGTCACGAACTCGTCGTCTGGCTCAAGCTTCGCCAGAGATTCAAAGAAGTTTGTCCATTGCACTCGACAGTATCTCCGTTTCGACGCCGAACGCTCGGCAAACGTATCCATGTGGTCCCACGCGACAGCGCAGGTAATGGTAGCCGTGAAGCACGTGGTTTTGGCTGTCGTTTGTGGCCCCTTCACATGAGGTCTACACTCCGGGCCGCAAACAACACTTTTTTAACCATTTCAGGAGGAGTCCAAGACGATGGCAAAACGCATCAATCGCTGTATCGACCTGATGGAGGCCGGACACCCGATCTACTACACGGGTGCCGGAGAACTGACGTACGAAAACGGCAAGAAGCAGGCACAGACATGGGCCGACTTCCTGATCGTGGACTTTGAGAAAGACCCGTTTGACGTCGTCGGGCTCAATCAGTTCATGCAGGGGATCGTCGACGGCGGACCCACTCCGGACGGATACCGTATGGCGACCGTGCTCGCGACGCTTCCTGCGAACGCCAAAACCCGCAACGAGGTAGAGGCGAATGCGTGGCAGGTGCGACATGTTCTTTCGGCCGGCATCCACGGGATTCTTCACACGCACGCCAGGCAGGCAGACGCCGTGCAGGCATTTGTGGAGCAGGTGCGGTGGCCGTTCC
This sequence comes from Dehalococcoidia bacterium, assembly GCA_046583455.1. Lineage (GTDB taxonomy): Bacteria > Chloroflexota > Dehalococcoidia > Lucifugimonadales > Lucifugimonadaceae. The sequence continues at coordinate 14,652 of JAYGCG010000102.1, forward strand.
AGACTATCGGCGTCGGACGTGACGGCGGACTGGGGCAGGGCCAACGCGGCGCAGGCGGGCAGGCAAAACCGGCCGCTCTATGGGGCATGACGCCACAGGAGTACACCCGGGTGTCTGATCCGTGGCCGCTCAACCCGGATGGCGAGTTGATTCTTGGCCTGAAGTTGGAAGACCGTGAGTGCGTCGCCAACGCCGAGTTTACGGCAGCGGTACCGGGGATCTCGTTCGCCGAGTGGGGGCCGGGAGATATGGGTATGTCTTACGGATTCTCGGACGCCCACGACCCGCCTTACCCGGAAGAGATGGATCAGGCGCGCCTCAAGGTTCGCGCTGCGTGCGACAAGGCGGGTATCGGGTTCCTATGCAGCTGGCACGACCCGAACATGTCGGAAGAAGAGAATCTCAAGTACATGCTTGACTGGGGCGTGAAGGTGATCTCGGGTGGCAACGCGGCCGTCAAAGAGATGGGCCTCAAGATCATGCCCCGGACGTAGGTACGAAAGTCAGAAAAATCAGGTGACTCGGGCACTCAGGGGGCGATCGCTATGGTGATCGCCCCCATCGCGACCAGTGCTGCGCCAAAAATCCGGCCACCCGGGAATGGCTCCTTCAGCACAAAAATGCCTAGCCCCACTCCGACAAGCAACCCGACCTCACGAAACGGCCCGACGTAGCTGACGGGTGACACGGTGAGGGCAGTAAGGATCATTCCGTACGCGGCGAATTGAAACATGCCGCCGGCGACGATCGATTTTGCGTGTCGATTCCATTCGTTGGCAAAAACGGCGCGGGTTCGGCCACGCATGATGAACGGCAGAAGCCCGAACGTGGCTGACGTTGTCATCAGGTACATGTAGAGCAGGGGAGTGACGTGTTGTACGCCTTGTTTGTCCACCGTTGAGTAGCCGGCAATTATTAACCCGGTCAGCAACGCGTACCCGATCCCGGGTGATCTCAAGACAGACAGGGGATCGAAAAGCATCGATCTGAATCTGCCCCACCAGGATAGGGTGAAGATGCCGATCGCTACGCCGGCCACGCCGAAGACGGCCAGGACCGACATCGATTCGTTCAACAGCAGAACGCCGGATGCGGGGATCAGCATGAGGCCGGTGCCACGGGCGATCGGGTACACCAGCGAGAGGTCGCCATCGCGATAGGCTCGGCTCAGCGTGAAGAAGTAACCCAGGTGCAGGATCCAGGTGGCGGCGAGGAAGATCCAGCCGTTTGAATCAGGCGGGTTTGTCCAGTACAGCACGACCGCAAGCGGCAGCAATATCACGTTGATACTCACCGCCATCC
>JAYGCG010000107.1:0-7609 GCA_046583455.1 Dehalococcoidia bacterium
GGATGGCGGTCATCACGTCGACCCCGTGTTGCGCGCCGGCGGCCGAGATACGACCGTCCATGTAGCGGCGGTGGTGCTGTCCCATCTCGGGCGAGAACGGATCGGTCTTCAGGGCGGTGTGGCCCATATCTACAAGCTCGCGAGCATGGCGGGCGGCGGCAACAGGATCGGCCTGGTTTGATACGTGCGTGTAGAGCTGGATGCTGTCTCTGACCTTGCCGCCCAACAGTTCATACACGGGTACGCCGAGTGCTTTGCCCTTGATGTCCCAGAGCGCCATATCGATGCCGCTGATCACCGACGTCACAAGGCCGCGCGGGCCGAGTGTGGTGAATCGCCGATACAGGTTCTGCCAGATGCGCTCTATATCGTTGGCGTCCTGGCCGATCAGGCCTTCAGCGAAGTCAGCTCCCTGCACGGTGTCACGGATGAGCTCCACCATGCGGGCGACCATGATGACGCCGCCGCCGCCGGAGTTGGTCGCCTCTCCGAATCCTGTGATGCCCTCGTCGGTGTTGACCTCGATAAATATCCAGGATCGGTTCTCTACGACACGTGTCGGCCAAACCTTGACGTCTGTGATCTTCATACGGGCCGGAATCCTTGTGGTGGGGGTGAGGGTGAGGGCGGGTGAAGCTGCTCCATCATACAGTCGCGTCGCCCGGAATCTGGTGAGCGGTTCATGGAGATCGGCGGACTGATTCCGGGTATCGCTGTGCTAGACTCCGCGCCGCTTACGGAAAGCTAATCGACCCCTGCTTTTGCGGGGAACAAAAGCCGCCTTCAGTTAGCCCATCTGCCACCTAGTCCGATAAGGGTCATACCGATGAAGTTCTGCTACGCAAACCGCCGCCACGCTCTTTACCCGGACAGCCAACCCAACTGGGATGTGAAGGCAGAGGACTACACAGACCAGTTCCTCGGCAAGTGCCAGGACATCGGCATGGACGGCATGGAGATTGGATTCCAGGCGCTCGAGGCACTCGGATCGGAGCAGAAGGTCGTCGAGTTTGGCAAGAGACTTGCCGACAACGGCGTTCCGGCGATGGTCGTCAGGGCCGGAGGATCGCTGACCGCGGCCAAGGGATTCAGGGACAATCGAGATCGACTGCACCGGCTGGTCGATACAGCTCAGGCGGTCGGAGCGGATGTCATCAACGGGGCACTTGGCGCTCCCGCACGCTACCCGGGCAAGCCCGGTAGCAGCACGGGCTGGAACGTGGCGCAGGACTCCAGCAGGGACGCCATGATTTACGACTACGAACGGCTCGCCACAGAGTTGCAGACGGCGAGCGACTCCGCAGCCGATAAGGGCATTACTGTCTCGGTTGAGGTCCACCAGAACACGCTGGTCGACAATTCCTGGTCGGCGCATCTGATCAACGATCTCGTCGACCGCGACAACTTTGGCATCAACCCGGACCTCGGCAACGTGTACTGGACCTACGACACGCCGGAAGAGAGCACCGACGAGCACATCAAGTCGGTCGCGCCGATCTCGGTCTACTGGCACTGCAAGAACCTGTTCCGGGTTCACCACCCGGAGAACGAGCGCTCGGTCTTCCTTCGGGTAGCTATCCCGGACGGCGAGATCGACTACCGCTACGCCATCACGGCGATGGTGGAGGCGGACTACAAGGGCTACATGGCTATCGAAGGCGCATGGGCCGGGGACCAGTGGCTTGCAGATGGACGTAGCGTTAAGTACGCGAAGTCCGTGATGGCGGACATCGACGCCGGCCGGGGTTAAGGCCGAGCGGCAAGAGAACGAAGTTAAGGATTGTTCGCGTAGGGGCGGATAGCGATCCGCCCGAGGGCGGGCCGCTGCCCGCCCCTACACGCGAAAAGAATGGAATATTGACCACATGAAGTACTGTTACGCGAATCGGCGACAGGCGGCGTTTCCGGATGTTTACAGCACATGGAGCGCGCGTCCGGAACACTTCACCGATAGTTGGCTTCGTGCGGTGAGTGATACCGGTTACGACGGGCTGGAGGTCGGAGCGAACACGCTCGGTTTGTTGGACGGCGATGCCGGCGTCAAGGGTTTCAAGGACCGACTTGAGGGTTTCGGCATCCCGATAGCTGCCGTCCGTGCTGGCGGATCTCTGCTGGAGGCGAAGTCGGCCCGGTGCAACCTGGACGTGATGCGCCGGAGTGTTGATTACGCGGACACCGTGGGCTCGTCTCTCGTGGTCGGAAACTTGATGGCTCCACAGCGCCACCTGCCCGCCGGGTGGGAGCCGACGGGCATGGCCCACTCACAGGATTCGTCCCGCGACGCTTCGATATATCTGTACGAAAGCGTCGCCGATTCGATACGGCCGATCTGCGATGACGCAGCCGGACGCGGGATCACGGTCGCGATAGAGATGCACCACTCGTCCCCAGTGGACAACTCGTGGTCGGCACGGCTCTTACACGAGCTCGTTGACCGTCCAAACTTCGGCATCAACCCGGACATCGGCAACGTGGCCTGGGCTTATCACGAGGCCGAAGAGTCGCCGGAAGACAACGTGGAAGCCCTGGCGGATATCTCGGTGTACTGGCACTGCAAGAACGTGGTGCGGGTCAATCATCCGGAGAACGAACGGTCGATCGCGTGGAAGGTCTCGCTGGAGGACGGCGAGATGGACTATCGATTCCTGATGACGGCGATGGTGGTAGCTGGATACGACGGTTACGTGGTGATCGAAGGCGGTCGGGTAGGGGACCAGTTTGAGATGGACACACGAAGCCTGCACTACATGCGAAAGCTGGAGTCAGAGGTCCGGGCCGCCACGGTTTAGGTAATCGTGCCGGTGTGCTCGCCCACTTTTTGACGCTGAGGTGACATACACGCTGCCGGACTCGAGCGGCCATGTCTTGCACAGGCCCGACTTGTTGGTCGGCAGACACTATACGATTACTCACCTCAAGCGCGAGGCACATGGTTCTCTTCGGCGCTGGTGACGCTGGAAACGGGCTGCGTGGACCTCTATGTGCGCTAGATCACACGCTACCGAAAACGGATAGCGACTTCCTCACCATATCGTCCAGATGGTGGGGATGTCGGGTTCACAGATTCTGTAGAGATACCGGGATGCCTACAATACGGAGGACATCGGCGACGCAGCGGATGCGGTCGTTATTGGCGCACTCGGGGTCGGGTAGAACGGAGAGACGCATTGCGATTCTCGTTACGGTTGCCTGCAGCCATGGATATGTTCGTGGTCACTACCGTTGGTCGCACGGTCGTGGGCTTGTTGTCAGCTTTCCTGCTCGGAGAACTGGCTTTCCTGGCGTATTCGGTATCTGTCCCGCCATTTTCAGGACTGAGCATCCAAACCTTCGCCGTCGTAAATTCCATGGCGTTCGCCGTAGTGATTGGTACAGGACTTGCGTTTTACAAGTGGGAGGCCGAATGGCAGCCCCGCTTGATCATGCTCGGGTTGATCGTGATCGGCGCGTTCGTTGGTGGATGGATCGGTTATGACTACGGGTTCGACATCGGTATCGAAAAGATTAAAGCGGAGTACGGGAGAATCCCCGGCGGCGAGATCCGGTTCCCGACACACGATGGCATTCGGGCGTCGCTCGCTTTCGGCATACTTTCGGCGAACGCACTCGCTGTCTCGTACCACGCCTGGCGGCTTTTTCGTTCCGAACACCCGAGTGAGAACTGGTAGATCAAAGGTCACACCTGGCCCAGGAGAGTGACGCCGGCTGCGACGCCTACAGAATTTCCCGCGCCAGGAATTGCTCGGTGAACGGCCGCATCCCTGGCTCATGCGTGATAGCCAGTGCCTCGCGCTGTAGCGAGGTGGCTTTTTCACGGTCGCCGGACTCGCCGCGGTCGAGGAGCATCTCGGCGTAGTCGGAGCATGCCCGGGCTCGCTCGGTCGGGATAATCAAGCTGGCGGCGAATTTTCGAGCGTGCCGTCGTAGCAGACAGGGCTGCTACTACGTCCCGACTCGCTCCTGTGGTGGCGGCTCTGGCCGACTCGCCAGCGCCATGAAGACGGCGCCGCTTACGAAGATGACTATCGTGATGACAAACGCCAGGTCGTAGGAATCGGTTTTGTCGAAGATGATCCCCGCCATGAGAGGCCCGATGATCACCGGGATTACGCCGACCATGCTGATCATCCCAAGAATGCTGCCGAAATGCCGAATGCCGAATGCCTCGGCCACGGTGAGTGGGATGAGGGCGCCGATCCCGCCAAAGCCCAACCCGAACAGGATCACAGCGACCCACGCCAGGTTGGACCCATCGGCGATGATGAACAGGACAAGACCGATCGACTGGATGGAAAGACTGAGGACGGCGGACCAACGTGCTGTGATCGTCTCGCTGAGCCACCCAAACGTGAGCTTGCTAGCTATCCCAAAAGCGGCCACGAGCGAGAGACCGGCAGCCGCCTCGTTCTTGGAAAATCCCTCCGCTTCAAGATGTGGGATCAGCTGCGTGAGCACTGCTGAATAGGTGAACATCGCCGCCGTCAGCCCGATCGTGACGAAGTAAAAGGTCTTCATCCTCAACGCCTGTCTGGCGGTGTATCCGGCGGCCGCTGCGGCGGCGGTAGCGGCGTCCAATCCGGCCGGCGCCCAGCGTTTGTTGCCCTCTTTGACGACGTCTTCCGGGCGGTCCCGGATAAAGACCCATGCGGCGATCGCGATGCCGATGATGATGAAGCCGTATACGGCGTAGCCCCAGCGCCAGCCGGAGTACGCGATGACGATGGTGCCGAGTGGGACCATCGTCACTCCGCCGAAGTTATTCCCGGCGGTCACGATCCCCATCATTCGACCCCGGGTCCGGGCGAACCAGACCGATATGAGCCTGCCAGCTGGCATGACGGTTGCACCGGGGAATCCGACGAACAACAGAAGGCTGAACAGGTAGAACTGTGTCAGGAACGTGAAGTGGATGTCGGGTTGCCAGATCAGGAGGTCCGGCGACATGTTGACGGTCACGTTTCCGGCGTTGGTCATAACGGATCGCAACAGGAAGCCGGCCGCCAGGAACAGGAGGGAGATGACCATCACGGGCCGTGCGCCGTATCGGTCCATCCAGCGGCCGACGAACGGCGATAGGAATCCGGTGATCAGCCCCAGGGTCAGAGAGAAGTTGATCTGGGTGCGGCTCCAACCAAACTCTTCTTCGAGCGGTTCAACGAACGAGCCAAAGGCGTACGAGGCCATGCCTACGGCGAGGCCGGTCGAGAGGAAGGCGACACCGGCAATGGGCCAGCCGCGGTAGATGCCGGTCCGCGCTACTGACGTTGAGGCTTCCCCGCCTTCTATGGTCGGGGAGTCGGTGGTGGCTATGGGTGCTCTCCGTTGTCTGCGTGATTCGTTTCGTATCGGCGCGCCATGTGACCGGCGAGTACGGGTTGATCAGCCTCCCCCAACTGAGCAAATCCCGTTAAGGTCAGCATAGCAAAGGCGGGAGGTGACGGGCCTTGAATGTGGTGGGTTGTGGCAGGGTGATGAAAGTCCGGTTTCCGGGCGCAACGGGTAGGGGCGGATGGTCAGCCCACGGGGTACAACCTCGGTGGAGTGCCGGCCGGGAGATTCCTCTCGCTTGCGGCCAGATGATCTTCCAGAGTGATGGGCCGAGCGCGCCTACTATCCTTCGCCCGTTCTCCTAACGCAGGGGGGCAGCGACTCCAGAAAATCATCGTCTTTTTGCGAAGTGAAGAAGTGCTGGTCGCGGTTGTAAAGGGAGAATGCGACGCGCATCCCCGAGTCCTCGTATGCGTCCACAATTCGTGCGTTTGACTCGTAAAAATCAAGCTCCACGGGAGTACGGACCATCGACTGGTTGTGCATGACGGTCGTCGTGCCCAACTCAATCATCTGGAGAGTGCTCCAGATCGTTTCCAGATAAGGATCAACCGCACGGCTAATCCACTCAGAGAACAGGCTCGGCTCCAGTGGCATGTCTAGCGAGCCGAGCTGGAACGAGGTAAGGCCCATGTGGTGGTGGGCATTAGTCATTCCCGGAATCACGACGAAACTGGGCGAGCCGATTACTTCGTCCGGGTCATATCGCTGCTTCAGGTCCGGGTAGCGGCCGATCTCGATAATTTCACCGTCGCGTTGGAAGGCGGCTCCGTCTTCGATGACCTCGCTGGTGTCGTCGTCGATCACGCGACAAACGACGTATTTTCCGCGGATTAGGGACGAGGTTATTCACGGTCCTTAAAACTCCCCTCTCCCAGCGGAAGAGGGCCCAGATGAACAAAAGGTGAGGGAGAGTTCTGCCTAACGCAATCAGAGTATCGATTGCGAAACGATGTGCTGGTGGAGGTCCCTCGGCTACGCTCGGGATGACATAGCGCTGCTTGCGGGCGGTGCGGCGGTGCGCTGTTAGCCGGGCGTCAATCCAATCGAACCTCAACTATGGGGCAGTTGGCGACCCATTCATCGATGACATCGGAATCCGGGCCCGGCTCTACGACCTCAAGTACCCGGCGCTTTTCCTCCGGATCGGTTAAAGGCCGCGCGTGCGCCGGTAAGTCGGCTTCAATCGATTTCTTGAGATGGATAGTTAAGGATGGATTCGCGTTGAGGTTTGCGAACCAGTCTCGTGGCCCGGGCGGTCCGGCGATGATGAAGTGGTCGTCCAGGGGGCGTAACCAAATCTCGATGCGTCTCGGCTTGCCCGATTGCCGGCCCGTTGTGGTGATATCGACCACGAGATCTGTCTGAAGAGCTTGTTCGATTTCGGGATTGATGATTTGCCCCCATATGCCTGGAGAGAGTCGCTCAGGCAGGTTACTCGAAGTGGACCTCGACCATCGGACTTCCGGCGACGAGTTGATCCATTGTTGCCTGACCCCGGTACCACTCGGTCTCCGGCGCCGACATCACTCGCTTGCGCTCCTCCGGGTCGGTGATCGGCGTGGCGCGGGCTGGGAGGTCGATCTTCGCCGATTCCTTCAGGTGGAACCGGAATTCCGGGTTGGCGATCAGGTTGGCGTACCAATCTCGAACCCCCGGCGTGCCTGTAATGAAGAGTCGTCCATTGATATACATAAACCAGATTTCGGTCTTGCGTGATTCGCCGGACTTGCGGCCGGTGGTCGTGATATCGATGGTCTTGTCGCGTGCCAGGGCGTCTCGTGCTTCGATGCTCAGTTCTGAGATATCAGGCTCCCGGGGAGATGGTGGGACGTGATTGTGGCGGTTATCCTCGCATCTTCACTCACTTAACGGACATCTGTTGCTCTGGATCTCACGGTAATGGAAGGCGGAATGATGTCCCTGGAGTTCGTCAGGTACACAAATAGCGCTGAATTCCTACGCCATACAGAGTCTTTTCTTCTGGAGCAGGTGACGGACTACCGGAGTTGAGGCGTGCCGTGGCCGACGGACCACGATTTGACAGCCAAGCCGGTGGACTGACAGCCGTGGGGGCAGACGCTGTTGGACACTAACTGCCCAACCCTAAGCGGAAATGGACTATAACGGCTGTCTGTAGACCCAGTCAGTCAGATGTATACTCCGCCCGCTTTACGCAAACAGGGTCGATCCCTTCGCCGATTCTACGATTGAAATGACTCCAAATTTAGGATATTAGGCCCGCTGCCCGGGCCGTTGACAGCCAATCTGACAGCCACGG
>JAYGCG010000024.1:0-7267 GCA_046583455.1 Dehalococcoidia bacterium
GAATGGCGGTATGACCCGGAAAGCGTTAATTCTCGGTCCCAGGATGCCCAGCACCGCCGGCATTAGCGTGAGGGCGGCGAATATGGCGGCGGTGATAACGATGACCGCCCCGATGCCCACGGACCGCAACATCATGAACTCAAAAGCCGTCAGGCTGGCGAGACCGATGAGACTTGTCACTCCGGAAAAGAGAATCGCAGTGCCGGCCGTTGCCTGCGCCGTGGCGACCGCCTGCTCCACCGAGTCGCCGGCCGCCAGCTGCTCTCGGAACCGGCTCGTAAAGAAGAGTGAGTAGTCGATGCCAAGCCCGATTCCGAGCAACGTGACGATGTTCAGTACGAATACGGACATGTCCACACCGCGTGAGATGAGCGCCACAGCAGCGAGCGCCAGCACCACCCCAACTCCACCTACGGTTGCAGGAAGGAATGCAGCGATGAGCGTGCCGAACACCAGTAGTAGTGCGATGGTCGACAGCGGGAAGGCCAGTATCTCCGCCCTTCGGACATCCCGTTCGCTGCTGAGACTGATGTCGGCGTAGAGCGGCGGACCCCCGGTGAAGGTCAGTTCCAGGTCCCCGGGGTCAATCAGTGGCCGGGCCGGTTCCAGAAACTCCCGGGCGTCCTCAAGATCGAGGTTTAGCCCGATCGTGACGTGTACCGAAAGGCCGTCGGGAGAGACCCGGGCAGGATCATCCAGGTGCGTGATAATTCTTGTTACTTCCGGGCGTGCGCCTATTTGAGCAAGTGCGGCCTGAAGATCACCTGTAAACCCGTCTTCGTACGCGCCGTAGGTTTCGCTCCGGAAAATCAACTCGAACGACATCGGGGTCAGGTCGAGCTTGTCCCGAAATACGGCACGAGCTTGAGCCGACGGGAGGCTGTCGTTAGAGAATCCGCCCGGCTTCAATGCGTTGGTGGCCCGAGGGGCAAGCGGGAGGGCGATAAGTAGCAGTACCGCCCAGAACGCGAGGACCGTCCAACGCTTCCGGTAAATTGTGAGGCCGAGTGAATACATCAATGTCGCGTACCAATGTACGAGACGGATGGTTTTCGCGGGTTTGATTCGGGAAACCAGTGCCTCGCGGCGGGCGTCGCCCAGTGAATTCCGGGCGACGCCGCAGTTGGTTAAGACACACTTTCAGTAATCACCGAATCTGATTTCGGAGTGTCAGCACTGTCATCGCTTTCAGAACCTCATCCCGATGAGTCTGAGTCGTCATCGCTGGCTCTACCTGTGTGATTGCGTCGGGCAAGACGCAGGGGGTGAAGAATGGTCAAGTACAACACGAGCGCGGCCCAGTTGAATGTATAGGTTATACGTACCCACCCCAAAGGGCCGAAAGAACGTATTACATCGTTCCCGTCAATGACTTGTCCGGTCACATCGGTAGTCAACGGTATAATTCGCTGCCTTACGCTGAAGGCCCGCTTGCCGGGACCTCTCGGCACTTAGTTCAGTTTTTTTTGAGGCTCAACGTGGCACTTCTGCTATCGCGCTCCGACGTCCAACAGCTACTCCCCATGTCAAAAGCGATCGACGTGGTTGAAGGCGCATTCTCGGAGCTCGCAAATGGCACCGCAGAGATGCCAGACCGCACGGTCATAACCGACGACGAGGTCGGAGGATGGATCGCCTACATGCCGGCGTACCTGGGATCGTCCGGAGCTCTCGGCGTCAAGGCGGTCACGGTCTACAAGGGCAATCCCGAGAAGTACGATCTGCCGACGACCCTGGCCACGATCATCGTCCAGGACAATCAGACCGGTAAGACCCTTGCGGTCATGGACGGCGGCTTCCTGACGGCGGTCCGCACCGGCGCAGTGACGGGTGTGGCAACGAAACATCTGTCACGGGCGAATTCCACGGTGGCCGGCATTCTGGGCACGGGTGTTCAGGCGTACACGCAGGTCACCGGGATGGCAGCGGCACGAGACCTTGAGACGATTCTTGCGTTCTCGCTCGACCCTGACGAGAAGCGCCGAGCGTTCGCGGAATCCCTCACGGAAGAGACCGGCGTCGAGGTTCGACTCGCAAGCAGCACGCAGGAGTTGCTGGCCGAGTCAGACATCGTTGCGCTTGCGACCACCGCCCCAAACCCGATCGTTGAAGCAACCTGGTGGAAGTCCGGAGCGCACATCAACTCGGTCGGATCACACGCGCCCGCCCTAAGAGAACTGGACACGGCGTCCATACAGCGGGCGAAGGTGATCTGCGACCAGACTCAGGCATGCCTGCTTGAGGCCGGGGACATCATGATCCCAATCCAGGAAGGCGATTACTCGGCAGACCAGATCCACGGCGAGCTAGGGGCGGTTGTTAATGGCACGACGGTCGGTCGTGAGAACGATGAAGAGGTGACTCTGTTCAAGAGCGTGGGCCTCGCCATCCAGGATCTGTCTTGCGCCCGGCTGGTGTACGACCTGGCGGTAGAGAGCGGCGTAGGCACCGAGTTCGAGTTCTAGAGGGCGAACGTTTATAGATCGACCGCCACTCGTTGGCCGTCGTAGGCGAGTTGTACGTCCAGGCCTTCTGACTCTTTGAGCTTCGCAAGTTCGATGTTTGTCGGCTCATGATCGAAGTCGTGCGTCATGTCTACTAGCAGCGCCCGTTCTGGCCGGAAGCGGCGTAATTGCTCCAGCGCTTCGTCGAGAACGAAGTGGGAGCCGTGAGAGCGTGCCGGCCGCAACGCGTCCATCACCATAATTTCCGCGCCTTGCATCAACTCTGCCGTGGAATCTGGAATGCCGGAAGCATCCGATACGTACACGACATCGCCGAACCGATAGCCAAATGCGGTGGTGCGTGGGCCGTGATCGACCGGTAATGGGGTGACGGTAAGTCCGAACACGTCAAACGGCTGCTCGTCGATGATCTGAAAGTCGAGTTTTGATACTCCACCGGGCGAAGCCAGGCTTGTGTCTACGAGCCAGTAGAACGCCCGTGCAACGTGAACCATTTCGGACTGACGCAGGTAGAGCGGGATCGCCTGCTGGACGTTGTTCGTCCAGTCACGGAGATCGTCAAGCCCGCCAATAGCGTCGGCGTGCTGGTGCGTGAGGATCACGCCGTCCAACGACGTCACACCAATCTTCGGGAACCACTCGATCGCCGAGTGATAGAAAAACTTGCCTACATCGATCACAACGTTCTTCTGCGCGCCGTCCGGTGACCGATAACGAATCAACAACGACGTGTTGCGACGTCGGTTGTGCGAGCCGGGCAAGACCGCGTCCGGGCACACCTTGCAGGTTTGCGGCTGGCGCGTCAGGCAACTGACACGCGGCACGCCTTCAGACGTGCCGGTGCCAAGGAATATGATCTCGCTGTCAGACAAGTTATTCGAGAAGTTCAGTCTTTGGACATGAGAACTTCGCCGGCCATCGTCTCGACGCGCTCCAACTCCACCATGACGGCGAAGCCGGTTCCGTCCTGGTCTCTGTCAATCTCAGCCTGGACGGTTCGCGCTTTCACAGCTTCGCGAATGTCGCCTGTCTCGTGAACCGTGGTCTTGCCAAAGAATTTCCAGGCCTGCCGCGTCGCCGGGTTCCGGTACATCACAATCACGTACGGGCTGGATTGAATGTTGCTCAAACCGCCTCGCTTGGTGCGCTCCCAGTAAGCCAGGTTCTGGCCATCGAAGGCCATCATGCTGCCTCGGTATCCAATTCCCGGCTTCCCGTCCGCCGATGCCGTGGCGAGGATGCAGGGCGCTTTGTCGGCAAGTGCATTGTCCATAGCCGTCTTCATCTCGTCGGTAAGGTCGATCAAGGACATTTCCTCCTCAGGCCAGATCCCGATTGGTTTCCAGAAAATACAGGGATTTAGGGATTCCGGTCGTGACGCGCGTAATCGTACATCGGAGTTGGCGTTTCGCGACGCGGCTTGCGGGAATGAACGTAATTTAAGCCAGATTAATCAGTAATCGTCGACACCACGCCGTAGATGCCGTCGTAGCCGGGTTCGATCTCCAGATCGCCTTGTCGCACAGATATGATGGCGGCCGCGATTTCGTCGGTCGCGGCGTTTTGAAGTTCCCGTGAGGTCGCATTTATCAAAACGAATAGCTCCGAACCGCAGTGCTCTATCAGCATGTCGACCGCCCGACCTACGATTTTTGTGTTGTTGCCAACTCCCTCAACCGCGGCTACGAGATCACGCAGCGGAACCAGGCGGCGGAACGGTGGTCGATTTCCAGAGCTTCGCACCAGCCCATCGCTGTTTGCCTGGCTTGTTTGGGCTTCGCCCGAGAGCGACTCGATCCGATTCAACACACCGAGGGTGAGCGATTTGCCGCACGTCGGGCACTTACCGTCTAGCTCTGCGCTTTCCGAGGGAGTTAGCCGAATTCCGCAAGATCTGTGGCCGTCCAGGTGGTACTTGCCGTTCTCCGGGAAGAACTCGATGGTCTCGGCTATCGACTGCGTTGCGATGGCGGCCATCAGCCCATCGTAAGTTGGCTCCATCTCGAACTCGGTGACCTCACGCCCGACGTTGGCGGCAGAGTGGGCGTCTGAGAAAGACACCAGCGCCCGGTTTGCCAGCTCTGGCAACGCCCAGTTCATCTCCGGGTCGCTTGAGAGTCCAGTCTCGATGGCGTGGATGCGGCCGGCGTGCTCACCGAACGCCTCTTCGAGCGAATCGAATCCGGATTTCGACCCATAGACGCCGTACCAGGGCGTCCACACGTGCGCCGGGATGATTTCACAGCGTTCATCCGCGTCCATCACAAGGTCCGCAACGTCGTGTACCGATAACTTCAGCAGCGGACGGCCATCGGATGCGAGTGCTCCATGTGGCTCAAAACGGCTGATAAGCGCGTCAACCGCTGCGAAATCGGGAGCGAACAGCAACAAGTGGACCCGTCGGCCACGGCCCGTGATCGGTGGATCTCGCCACACGCAACTGACTTCAGTTCCCAGAACGAAGCGGGGCGCGTCCGGGTGTGCGACCTTCAACTGAAACAGGCCGGAGCCATCATCGACCAGCTTCTCACCAATCTCACATCGCCACTCCGGGTGTGTGAAATCGGCCGCCGAGAGTAGCTGGACGCCCTTGCGTTCCGCCGCCCCAGAGAGCGTCGTCAGGTCGAGGGCGCGGCTCGTCGCCATCGAGTATCGGGAGTGGAGGTGGAGGTCGGCGACGATCCGTTGGTTGGCCACATACCGAGTGTATCGGGATGGCGGTTGATTGAGCCGCAAGTGAGGAAGCCGTGTCGTTTGCCTCGTAATCCTGACAATAACGTTGACGGGAGGGCCGATGCTGCTAGCCTCCTCCGTAACCAATGCGCCAAGTTACGAGTCAAGTTACGAACGCCGCAGCAGAACATCCACCGTCGGAGGCCTTGCCATGAGCGACTCAAGCACCGGGAAAATTGTCGACATCCGCCTGAACGTCGCACGCCGACAGCCGATGAGCGTCGTCGAGAGTGCAGAGGTAAAGGCCGGCGAGGGTCTGGTCGGGGACCGGCATTCAAAGGCCGGAAGCACACGCCAGATCCTGATGATGGACAAGGCCATCATGGACATACTGGAGGTGGGACCCGGTCAGCTCCGGGAGAACATCACCGTAGAAGGCGTGTCGCTCTTCGGCCTCAAGAAGGGTCAGACCCTGAAGGTGGGCGACGGGCTGGAGTTCAAGATCGGTGAACTGTGCGATCCGTGCGAGAACATGGACCACATCCGGCCAGGACTACGGGAGAAGATCGAGGGCCAACGCGGCCTCTTCGTGACACCGCTGTTTGACGGCACGGTGAACGTTGGAGACGACGTTAACGTCAGTTAGGGCGGGCGCCCGATACGCGCCATAGCGGTTGCAAACGTTCAGGTTCCGTGATCAACCCGGTAGCGGCATTAGAACGCGTTATTCCCGAGTACTCGGGAATAACGATTGTGTGGCGCTTCCGGTCATTTGTTGGATCTTCGCGACTAAATGCGCAAAATCCCGTGTAACACGCGCCTCGAGTTCAAATACACTTGAAGAAGTCACGTCTACCAGATAGCGTTCGGCGCGCGGCATGTACTGATACGGGGAGTGGCGCAGCTTGGTAGCGCGCTTCGTTTGGGACGAAGAGGTCCCGGGTTCGAATCCCGGCTTCCCGACCAGCTCATTTAGCGAGAGATGCGGGCCGATATATTCGACTTGGCATAACTCCGCCGGTGACCGGTGAGACCATTCCGGCACTCATAAAATGCGCGAACGTCATTATCAGAACAATGAGAAGCATCCTCCGGCCTGCACTTGCTGGTCGTGTGATCTAGCTGCGCAGCGGAAGCGAGGGCTTGATCCTGCTATTCCAGCGGGTCAACAGGTTTCCGACTCAGTAATCGCAGATGCTCAGTCGATCCTTGATTCATCCCATGGCAAGGCCATTTCCAGAGAGGCCAAGCGGGCGCAGTCGAAGCAGGCTCGTGATGCGACTAAGCGGTCTCGGAGCGGGGGCAGCCGGAAGAAGAAGGGCAAGAAGAAGTAACTTTGGGAAGCGAGCGACTTTTGCACATGAAACTTCTCCCTCACCCTTCCTCGGAAGGGCAGGCTCCTGGCCCTCTCCCGCTGGGAGAGGAGACAACTACAAACCCAACTGGCGATCAACCGCCAAGATCCTTGAATGGACACGCTGGAAGTGAGAAAAGAATTCTCTGGTAAAGAGAAAGCCACCGGCACCAGTGTTGGCATTGGAATAATCATTGGCTCTGTGATCGGGGTGTTGACCGATAACTTGGGGCTATGGATCGCGCTCGGTGTTGCGATCGGCGCCGCAGTGGGCGCTATCCGGGCTAAGAACGCCTAGCGCAACGCCTCGCGCAGAGCATTGCACAGGTTGCCGCGCCGGCCTATTCGGACACGCTTCAGCCCTAACCAACTCGCCATCAATTTCAACTCTTTCGCCAGTTCCGGCGCGACGTGTGCCGGGTCCTGTCCGTCCTCTATGAACGCGCCACGTACCCGCAATGTCCCGCGATCCCGCTCCGCCTTCACGTCCACCCGAGCCACAAGGTCCTCGCCGAGCAGGAACGGCAGAACGTAGTAGCCGTACTGACGCTTGCGTTCCGGAACATAGATTTCGATGCGGTAGAAGAAGTCGAACAGGCGCTCGGTCCGGTCACGTTCCCAGATGAGCGAATCAAACGGACTCAATATCGCCCGAGCGTTCACGGCGCCGTTCGCCGATGCGTCTGGATGCAGATAAGCCGGTTGATCCCAGCCCTCGACCTCAACCTCGCGTAACTCCCCGGCTTCAACAAGCTCGGCCAACCGCAGTCGCGCC
>JAYGCG010000034.1:0-2834 GCA_046583455.1 Dehalococcoidia bacterium
CCGAACATCACGTTTGCGAGAGATCGGTTCATCGCACGGGTCATGATGCGGGTGAGGATCAGCCCGGACGCGCCGACCAGCGCGCCGGCGATGATCAGGATGTTGTTGTCCAGAGCGAACCCGGCCGCCGTGCCTGCCAGCCCGGAGTAGGAGTTGAAGAGGGCGACAACGACCGGCATGTCGGCGCCGCCAATAGGCGTGACCAGCAGCACGCCAAGTAGCAGGGCCACACCCACCAGCGCGGCGAACACGAGCTCATTGCCTATCGGATCGACCACCAGCATCACGCCGATGGCGACGACCAGCACGGCGAGAATGCCGCTGACCACGTTCCGCATCGGAAATACGATCGGGTTCTGGGTGACCCAGCCGGTCAGCTTGCCGGCCGCGACAAGGCTGCCGGTAAGCGTTAGAGCGCCGATGGCGGTGCCCAGCATGATGGTGGCGCCGACGTTCTCGGGCACATCACCCTTATTTGCGAGCCTGATGAACACGGAACCGGCAAGTAACGCCGAAGCCCCGCCGCCGAACGCGTTGAATATGGCGACCATCTGCGGCATCGACGTCATCTTTACCGTGCGGGCCATTACGACACCGATCACGGCCCCGAGGAGAACGCCGCCGATGATGAACTCAAACTCAAGAATGTTTCGGTCGATCAGCGTCACTCCGGCTGCGATCAGCATCGCCAGCGCTGCCAGGCGGTTGCCGTTCCGGGCCGTCGCAGGACTGCGAAGGAGCATGAGACCGACGACGAAGAGGATGGCGGCGATCAGGTAACTGCCGCTGATCAGATTGATATAGTCCTGATCGCTCACTTTTTATCACCGTCCGAAATATGGGCTGGGATATTCGCCCGATCGGCCGGTCGTTCACGACGGCGGAACATACGAAGCATCCGGTCTGTGACGAGGAATCCGCCGACAACGTTGATGGTCGCCAGCACCAGCGCTCCCGTCGCGAGCCCCTGGGCCAACGTGCTGTCTGCCATGCCCGCGGCGACAAGGGCGCCCACGATTACGATCCCGGAGATGGCGTTCGTGCCGGACATAAGCGGCGTGTGGAGTGTCGGAGGGACTTTCGTGATGACGGTGTAGCCGATGAAGGTCGCAAGGACGAACACCGTTAGGGACAGGATCAATTGATCGATCATTGCTGCGAGTTCCCGTCTGAGGCTGCGGCTTCAACAATCTCGGCCCCGATGCCTACCGCGCTGCCACCGTGCGTGACCCCGGCCCCGGCGATCACCTCGTCTTCGAAATCGACCGTAAGATGGCCTTCGTCCGAGACAAGCAGATCGAGCAGCCCCGCCACGTTCCGTGAATATAGAACGCTCGCCTCACCCGGCATCATTGATGGGATGTTCAGAGGCCCGTGGATGGTTATCCCGGCACGCTCAACGTCGCGACCCGGCACCGTGAACTCGCAATTGCCGCCGGCCTCGGCTGCAAGGTCGACGATCACCGAGCCCGGCTGCATCGCTTCGGCCATTTCGGCCGTGATCAGGATCGGGGCGGGTCTCCCGGGAATGAGCGCAGTGGTTATCACCACGTCAGCCTTCGCCACGTGTGCCGCCAGCGTCTCACGCTGGAGCCGTTGCGCTTCCTCGGACTGCGTCCCGGCGTATCCACCTTCGTCTTCGGTATCTTCCGGCGTCGGTATATCGACAAAGGTCGCGCCCAGGCTCTCCACCTGTTCCTTGACCACGGGCCGGATATCGAACGCTTCGACCTTTGCCCCGAGCCTCCTGGCTGTCGCGATGGCCTGTAGCCCGGCGACGCCTGCGCCGAGGATCAGAACGGTTGCAGGGGGTATGGTCCCGGCGGCGGTCATCATCAGGGGGAAGAATTTCCCGATAGAGTTTGCAGCAATCAGAACGGCTTTGTACCCGGCCAGAGAACTCTGAGAAGAAAGAACATCCATGCGCTGGGCGCGTGCGATGCGGGGGATGAGTTCCATGGCGAAGGCGGTGGCGCCTGCCTCGGCCAGCCGATTCAATATTTCCGGGCTAGTTCGCGCCCTAAGAAGCCCGATTATCACGGCGCCCGGTTTCAGAAGTTCGACCTCGTGGAGTGTCGGTTGATTGACCTTCACCACGATGTCGGCATCGTGCAACATGCCGTCCACCGTGTCCGCCATATCGGCGCCCTCCGCACGATATGCGTCGTCAGGAAATCCGGCGTTTTTTCCGGCATCCGGCTGGACGATGACGGTCAACCCGGAGCTAACCAGGCGGCCGACCGTCTCGGGAACGAGTGCAACACGCATCTCGCCCTGTTCTGAGTCTGCAGGAACGGCTATTTTCATGTGGACCGACATCGCCATGCGAAGCGCGCTGAAATTCCGGAAGTCCCGGAGTCAGGGGTAAATAATAGGGCGTACACGCCGATTGCGCATCGCGTAACGGCATGAGGTGATTATGTGGATTTCAGGGCGCCGGTGCTCCCGATGCTCCAGGCCCCCAGATAATCATTCCGGGCTAAAAATCCGGTGAATTGGGTCATCCGGACCGGTGAGCATATGATCTGGTGTCTATCGCCTGAATGCGATACCCCCAATTCGATTCCTGCAATACGCTCTGGACCCGGCCATCACACAGATGTCGGGCGAAGTTTAGGAAGGGCGCGTAATGTCCGATCCCACCCTTCTCGATCTCGTGGCCAACGGGACACTGGATGCCGAGATAGCGGCCACACTCTGGTCGGTTGCCGATGAGCGCCGGTCCTTTATGACGGTCGCCGTCCCCCGATTCGCCGGCAAATCCACCGTATCCGCTGGAATCCTCAAGTTCGCCAGTCCTGACACTCCCATACACATACTGAGCGGCGAAAAAG
>JAYGCG010000054.1:0-22627 GCA_046583455.1 Dehalococcoidia bacterium
CTCCTACTAATGGATCTATGTCCAGATCAACATAGTCATCGTTTCGTAACCCAAGGTTTACCTGTGTCATAGCGTCTTCTCCATTTCGTCCCTCACAAGAACAACTGGGTGTCGGTTGTCCGACTGGTCAGCCAATACGAAACCATATGAAGATCAGAAGTTAGCTATGCGTTTGGTCGGTAATGGAAGCGCGGCGCGTGAGAGAGCCTGCTCTCTGCGCCCCCACGCGGGGTACTGTGATCATTACGCGTCACTGCACCGTCTGGGACTGTTGTCTGGCGGCTACCGGACAGGCGCGAACTAGCAGTGCTGTGGCAGGTGACGGACTACCGGATCTGAGGCGTTTCTAACCCGGGTTGCTGTCAAAACTGCTGTCATACGCGATTCGACCCCGGTAGCAGAATTGCCACCAGGGTCGAATCTACGTTCAGTATGTGTGGTCGGGGCAACAGGATTTGAACCTGCGACCTCCTGTCCCCCAGACAGGTGCGCTACCGGGCTGCGCCATGCCCCGACTGTTTTGAGGATATCACGCGGTTGGTCGGGTTTCGTATGGGTCGGCGGTTCCTTCTGCGTGTCCGGCCATCCATATGTAGGGAGCGATGTGGCTTCGCCTTGTCGATATTACGCGGCGCTCAATTGTCATCCTGAACTTGATTCAGGATCCGTTTGTATTCGTATTCGACGTGGTCTCACGATCTTTGGATGACGATAACTGACGGTCACGTCCGTTTGAAAGATGCTGTCCGTATTATGGTCCGCTCCTGAATCGAGTTCAGGATGACGGGGGGAGGCGTTCAGGGCAGCAAGACAACACGGTAGGCTTGATCGAGCGTTACGGGGGGACGGGACTGCTAAACTTGGCCTTATTACCTGTTGCCGCTTGATATACTTTTGGTCTGATTATTTTTGCTGGACAGTTCGCTATCTCCTGTGAGTCGGGTCACGGCGCCTGTGACAGCTGTTCACTATCCGCTCCTTCAACACCCAGACATGGGAACACCGACTTAAGGAACCCGCACGTGCGCGATCTCATGGGCGACATCTCGACTCTTCGGCAACGCGTTGCCGGAATTGTGAGGCGACTTTGAATTGCCTACACTTGAGACGCGCCTGAGCGAGCTGGAGGAATCTGCGTCGCAGCCTGGTTTCTGGGACGACACCCGGAAGGCGCAGGCTTTGTCCCGTGAAATGGCGGGAGTTCGAGACGATGTCGACTCATGGCGTGAGGTGGAGTCGGAGTCTGAATCGCTTGATGAGCTGATGCAGATGGCGATCGAGGAGTCCGATGAGTCTCTTACGGACGCCATCCGTGATGACTACGAAGCTCTCATGGATCGGGTCAAGAAGATGGAGTTCGCCGTACAGCTTTCGGGCGAGTACGACGAACGGCCGGCGATCATCTCGCTCAAACAAGGCGCCGGCGGCGTGGAGGCCCAGGACTGGGTCCAGATGCTGCTCCGCATGTACCTCAGATGGGCGGATTCACGCGGTTTCAAGGCGTCGGTCCTGGAGTCTACCGCAGGCGACGAGACAGGCCTGAAGTCGGCCACGGCGCAGATCGAAGGTCGATACGCCTACGGCTACCTGAAGTCTGAGCGCGGCGTGCACCGGATGGTCCGACTCTCGCCCTTCGACGCCGACCACATGCGCCACACGACGTTCGCTCTTGTAGAGGTGCTTCCGCAGCCCGAGGACCAGGACACCACGATAGAAATCAACTCGGATGACCTGCGGATCGACACCTTCAGGGCGGGCGGCCACGGCGGCCAGAACGTCCAGAAGAACGACACGGCGGTGCGAATCACGCACCTGCCCACAAATATCGTCGTATCGGTCCAGAACGAGCGGTCCCAACTACAGAACAGGGCCGTCGCCATGAAGATCCTGACGGCCCGGCTCATGGACATCCAGATGCAGGAGGCTGAGGAAGAGCGGGTGAAGTTAAAGGGAGCCCACGTGGCCCCAGAGTGGGGACGCCAGGTGCGGAGCTACGTGTTCCACCCGTACAAAATGGTTAAGGATCACCGATCCGGGTACGAGACCGCGGATGCGGAGGGCGTGCTTGAGGGCGAGATCGACGGTTTACTTGAGGCGTTCCTGCTGTATTCAATGGGCGCCGCTTCAGAATCCTAGGCCGCTCGCCCATAATTGATTATTGGATCTACTTTTTACGATGCACCCAAACCGGCAAGTCGTGTACAACGTAATAGAACCCAGTTACTAACTCCGAAGCTTTGATTCCGGCCGGCAACGATTCTGGTTCACGGAATTCAAGCTCTGGACCATCCAACCTGAAATATGGCAATGCGATACAAAATCGCTCTGCCTTATCAAACAAGAAGTACGAGGTGTCGAGGCGCATGCTTCGAAAGTTGATCGCATCGGGCGTATTGGCCCTGGTCCTGGTGGGCGCCGTGGCATGTAGCGGTGGTGACTCTGGCGAGCAGTCTCCGGCCGAATCTGACGTAGCTGCCGAGGCCACTTCTGGGTCTTCCGGCATCGAGATCGCGCCCGCTCTTGGCGGCAATCCGACGGCCGTTCCAGAGGTCAGCGCTTCCACCGGCGATAAGTACGGCGGCAAGTTACGCGTGCTCGGAGGAGACCCGCCGACCCTCGACCCGGCGCTGGTGAGCGACACCTCGTCGGCCCGGATAGTCCTCGAGTTGTTCTCCGGCCTCGTCCGCCTGGACAACGCCCTTCAGATCGTCCCGGACCTCGCAGAAACATGGGACATCACAGAGAACGGAACGGTATACACCTTCACTATCAAGGACGACGCACGGTTCAGCGACGGCACGCCCGTAACGGCGTCCGATTTTAAATACGCGATGGAACGCGCCGCCCACCCGGACACCGAGTCAACGGTCGCAGAGCTTTATCTCGCCGACATCGTCGGCGTAATGGAGATCATCGACGGTGATGCAATCACGGCATCCGGCATCGAGGTGGTGGACGACAAAACGCTCAGGCTAACCATCGACGCCTCCAAGGCGTACTTCCTTGCCAAGCTCACCTACCCGACAGCGTTCGCTCTGCTTAAGAGCAACGTGGAAGCTGGCGGACGGACTTGGACCGACAACCCGATCGGAAGCGGTCCCTTCATCCTTGAGGAGTACCGCATCGGCAAGCGCATGATCCTCGCCCGCAACGAAAACTACTACGATCGAAACGCTTACCTTGACACGGTCGAGATCAACCTGGCCGGTGGCGTCGCTATGGCGATGTACGAGGCGGACGAGATCGACCTCACTGGCGTGGGGCTGGCCGACCTGGACCGGGTCCAGGATCCCAGCAACGCGATCAACCGTGACCTCGTGAGCGTACCGCCGGGATTCACCACCAGTTACCTCGGTTTCAACATCGAGGAAACTCCATTCAACGACGTGAAGTTCCGGCAGGCGCTGGCGCACGCGATCGACAAGGATTTGATCGCTGAGCAGGTGTTCGCCGGGCTTGTGCTTCCGGCCCAGGGCGTGCTGCCGCCTCTGTTCCCGGGATTCAACGAGGATCTGGTCTCGCTCGATTTCGATCCCGATAAGGCCCGGTCGCTGCTGGCGGAGTCCTCGTACCCGACGCTCAGCGACAGGGACAAGCGCATCGTCATCACCACGCAGGGCACCGGCGGATCGCCGAGCCTGTCTATCGAGGTGATGGCCGACATGTGGAGTCAGACACTTGGCGTAACCATCGAGATCCAACAGGTTGAGTTCGCGACCTACCTCCAGGATCTTTACCGAAACCGTCTGCAGGCATTCTTCGGCGGGTGGGAGGCTGACTATCCGGACCCGCAGGACTGGATAGACATCCTGTTCCACAGCGACAGTCCGCGAAACGACGGCAACTACTCGAATCCAGAGGTGGACCGTCTGGTGGAGCAGGCGCGTACAGAGCAGGACGTGGTGCTCAGGACGCAGCTTTACCAGGAGGCCGAGCAGATAATCATCAACGAGGTCGCGTGGCTGCCGGTCTGGTGGGACACGCAGGGGTTGGCGCTCATTAAACAGCGCGTTCAGGACTACAACTTCCTGCCTATGACCATCGAGATCTTCAAGGACGTCTGGATCCAGGAATAGACAGCGTGAGGGCCGGACTTGATCCGGCCCTCTATTTTGTCAAACCGTCTGGGAACATCTGGAAGTTCCCTGAATTCACAGAGACAGGCTTGACCCGTCGGCCCCAATGGAGGCAGAGTCCCGCACATGCTCGCCTATATCGTGCGGAGACTCATGTGGACGCCGATCCTGCTGTTATCCGTGTCAGCGATCGTGTTCACTCTCGGCCATTACGGCCCGGGCGACCCCGTTCAGATTCAGCTCGGCCAGCAATACACGGAAGAACGTGCCGAGCGCCTTCGGGAATCACGCGGACTGAACGACCCCGTTGTGCAGCAGTACCTGCGTTACGTCTGGAACGCGCTTCAGGGCGACTTTGGCGAGAGCACCCAGTTTCAGGGTCGAGACGTGACGGAGTTGCTGGGCCCCAAACTCAAGGTCTCGGCGCAACTTTTCCTTGCGGCAGCGTTAATCACCATCGGATTTGGCGTTCCGCTCGGCTTCTACACTGCGCTCAAACAAGGATCGTGGCAGGATCCAACTATTGTGTCTGGCTCGTTGGTGCTTGACGCAATGCCTGTTTTCCTGACCGCTCCATTTCTGATCATCATTTTCGCGCTCAAATTAGATTGGGTTTCGGTTTCGGGATGGGGCGGTTTCTTCAGTCCGCAAATCATCCTGCCGGCCCTGGTAATCGGGCTGCCGGGCATCGCCATATTCACCCGAATCATGCGCTCCAGCACCCTGGATGTACTTGGCCAGGACTACGTGCGAACAGCGCGTTCAAAGGGCGTTCCTGAGCATGTTGTCAACTATCGGCACGTCGCGCGTATCGCCCTGATTCCTATCCTCACCCTGATTGGTTTCTCGCTCTCTGGCCTGCTCGGGGGGGCGTTCATCGTGGAGTTGATCTTCGGCATACCGGGCGTTGGCCGATTCACACTTGACGCCCTATTCGCCCGTGACTTCCCCGTAATCATGGCGGTGGCGCTCATCGGCGCCGCATCCCTCGTCATCGCCAACCTGATCGTCGACATCCTGTACTCGATAGTCGACCCACGGATCAGGTACCAGTAAGTCATCATGAGCAATCGGGGCGTATCCACTCAGCTTCCTCGCACCGGCCGCGACCTGCCGGAAGGTGTCGATTTTGCTCAGCCTCCCGGAGTCATCGGAGAGTTGATCGGTACTGGTGGTCGAATAAACCGCCTCGGATTCTTCGCCAGGCTTACAGGGGCTACGGTTGTGTTCGTGTCGGGCCTGTTGCTTTTTGACGCTTCTTCTAGCTTCTCGCCTTTGTCGAGCCTGGCGTTTGTTTATCTCGGGTTCGCCGTCTTATTTCTGTCCATCTCGATCGCCGTCTCGGCGGCCATAAGACGCACACATGACATTGGCTGGAATGGCGCACTTGGCCTGCTGGTGCTAATCCCGCCTATTGGATTCTTCTTCGGACTGTTCCTTTTGTATCGCCGCGGTCCGAGCACGACAAATTCACATGGGAGAAGTCCGGCGGGCCTGAACGTCGGCGCCTCAATCTCCAGCATCGGGATAAGCCCGATATCGCAGGCATGGCACAGGCTGCGTCGGAAAAAAATCGCGATGGCGACGCTGTCAATAATTCTCGTGATCTACGCCATCGGTATCCTCGCCAAGCCGCTCTCGACTCATTCCTACTCCCAGACGGACCTGCTCCACACACAAGAAGGTCCAAACTCCGGCCACGTTCTGGGGACCGACCGCATTGGCCGGGACATCTACACGAGAGTGATCTGGGGGGTCCAGACGACCGTCCTTCTCACGATCATCACCGTCGGGACGGGCGGCATCATTCTGGGCGTTACGCTGGGGATGGTCGCCGGATACTTTGGCGGAAAAACTGACGCCGTGATCATGCGCGTTGGGGAGGTAGTTGCGGCCTTCCCCGGGATACTTCTTGTGATCTTGATCGCCGCCACATTGAGACCGCGTATCGTCGGATGGACGCGGGACTTTGAAGATTGGAGTAATTATCCGGATTGGAGTCCGTTCGGGGGACTTATAGAGTCCGGATTCGTGGACTACCTCGTGGTTACGATAGCTCTGTTGCCGTTCGCCTGGTACGGGATGATGCGATTGGTACGAGGACAGGTTCTCGCGCTCCGGAACGCTGATTACATCGAAGCTGCTCGCGCTGTTGGAGTCTCCACCCCTCGTCTACTGTTCTCGCACATCCTGCCCAACATCACCGGCACCATCATCGTGACCGCTTCTGCCAGCATGGGCGCGATTGCGGGAAGCGAGCTGATCCTGAGCTTCCTTGGAATCGGCGTTCAGCCTCCGAGACCGAGCCTGGGATTCATGATCTCGGATGTGTCTGGACGAGGCACAGCGGTCGTGTCGGTCATCCAGCAGCACCCGGAGCAGTTGCTCGCACCCATCGCCGTTATCTGGTTGCTGATATTTACATGGAGCCTACTCGGCGACGCCCTGAACGACGTGTTCAACCCGCGCACGAGGTAGATGCGAGTTGCCAGTCGGCCCGTGTCCCCTGAACGCGACCCACCTCCAGCCTCCTCCTAATGTAGGAGGGGATCAGGGGGCGGTTAACATCGACGCTCCGTCGCCGACGGGCGCCTTCGTGCGATACAGTGCCCTGACACTCACCACCCTCACGCACCCAGGAGACAACGCATGCCCGTGTCAGACGTAAAGGCGCTCACGTTCGACGTGTTCGGGACCGTGGTCGACTGGCGTGGCAGCGTGTCACGTGAAATCGCCTCGCTCGCAAACGAACTCGAAATCGAAATCGACGCCGATCTGTTCGCAGACAAGTGGCGCGCTGGATACGGACCGGGCATGAACAAGGTCCGGACCGGCGAGTGGGAGTGGATCGGCATCGACGCCATCCACCGGCGACGGCTGGACGATCTGCTGATTCAGTTCGGAATCGAGGGGCTGACCGAGGACGAAAAGGTTCACCTGAACAAGATCTGGCACCGGCTCGACCCGTGGCCGGAGGCTGTTTCAGGCCTAGCTCGGCTAAAAAGCAAGTTCATCATCTCCACCCTTTCCAACGGCAGTGTGGCGCTGCTCACGAATATGGCGAAGCGAGCCGGGCTGCCCTGGGACTGCGTCTTGTCTTCCGAGCTGTCGGGCCACTACAAGCCGGACCCGGAGTCGTACACGAAGGCCGCCGAGTTGCTCGGGCTCGAGCCCGGCGAGGTGATGATGACGGCTGCCCACCAGAACGACCTGAGATCCGCTGCGAAGTCAGGCTTGCACACAGCGTTCGTTCGGCGTCCAGGCGAGTTCGGCAATGGTACAGGCCTCCGCAATAAAGCAGATCCGGAAACTGACCCATCGTTCGATTTCACAGCAAACAGCTTCAACGACCTGGCAGACCAGCTGGGTATCGCCTGAGCCCTGCGGCGTAACGTCATCGGGAGGCAAGTGTTGGCCGATAAGAACAAATGTCATCCTGAACTAGGTCGCTTGTTACCTATTCTCCGGGATTCGGCAAACCAGGCCCCGCGTCTACGACGTGGATTCCACCCCTGACGCTCCTCCCCCACGGGTACGCCTTTATTGGTAGGATTGCGCCGTCTATGAATCTCACGGGTTTGACGACGATTGCCCCTACCCTTCCAAGGACGTGAACGTGACTTTCTTCCGATCCCGCCGATCCTCAGTGGTCGCCCGTAATGGCGCCGTCGCAACCAGCCAGCCGCTCGCAGCGCAGGTCGGTCTCGACGTCCTCAAATCCGGCGGCAACGCCGTCGACGCTGCCGTCGCCACGGCTGCCGCGCTCAACGTGCTGGAACCGATGTCCACAGGAGTCGGCGGAGACATGTTCGCCCTTATCTGGAAGAACGACGAGAAGCGTGTACGTGCGCTGAACGGTAGCGGCCACGCCGCAGCCGCCGCAAACCGCGACGATGTCGTCCGAAACGGCCACTCCGGCATCCCCACCGAGGGCCCGGACGCTGCGTTCTCGGTCTCCATCCCGGGCACGGTCCACGGCTGGGAGACACTCCTCGACGAAGACGGCACGATGACGCTGGCCGAAGTGTTGAAGCCGGCCATCAAGTACGCCCACGAGGGCTACGGCGTCAGCGAGATCATCGCCAACCAGTGGCAGGGTGCCGAAGAGAAGCTGTCCGCCCGACCTTCAGGCCGCGAGATGTTGCCAAAAGGCCGCGCGCCAAAGCACGGCGAGATCGTGAGCCTGCCGGAACTCGGTCGCACGCTTGAGGTGATCGCAGAAGGCGGCAGCGAGGCGTTCTATAAAGGCGAGATCGCCAAGAAGCTGTCCGACTTTGTGCAGTCCGAAGGCGGCTGGATTACCGAAGAAGACATGGCGGCACATCACTCCGACTGGGACGTGCCGATCCACACCGAATACCGCGGCGTCGACGTGTGGGAATGCCCGCCCAACGGCGACGGAATCGCAGCCCTGATGGCGCTAAACATCGCCGAGGGTTTCGACATCGCCGGCATGGGTTTCCAGTCGGCCGACACCTATCACCACCTGATCGAGTCAACACGCCTTGGCTTCGCCGATGCGCTGGATCATGTAGCGGACCCACGGGTCAACGAAGTCCCGATCGATTGGATGCTGTCAAAAGACCGCGCCGCAGAGCAACGATCTCGCATCACCGGTGGGCGGGCGATGGAAAATGTGGGATCAGGTATGCCCTACTCGAATTCCGACACGGTTTACCTGACGGTGATCGACGGAGACGGCAACGCCTGCTCCTTCATCAACAGTCTGTTCAAGGGCTTCGGCAGCGGCATGATCGTGCCGACAACCGGAATCGCATTGCAAAACCGGGGCGCCCTGTTCTCCCTCGATTCAAACCACGCGAACTTCCTGAAGGGCGGAGCCAGGCCGTTCCAGACCATCATCCCCGCCATGGCGACAAAAGACGGCGAGATGTGGCTCAGCTTCGGCGTGATGGGCGGCTTCATGCAGCCCCAGGGTCACCTCCAGATGATCTCCAACATGGTCGACTTCAACCTGGACTCGCAACAGGCGCTTGACGCCCTGCGGTTCCGTGTGT
This sequence comes from Dehalococcoidia bacterium, assembly GCA_046583455.1. Lineage (GTDB taxonomy): Bacteria > Chloroflexota > Dehalococcoidia > Lucifugimonadales > Lucifugimonadaceae. The sequence goes on from JAYGCG010000054.1 coordinate 9,095, forward strand.
TCCTCGAGTCCGGCACGATCGGCCTTGAGGCCGGTGTAGACCCGGACACGGTGAGGGACCTGCAGCGACGCGGCCACCAGGTGCGTGTCGATGATGGGTACGACCGCGTCGGTTACGGCGGAGGCCAGATCGTTTCACGTGACGTGGAGACCGGCGTGCTCGTCGCCGGGTCCGAGCCACGCAAGGACGGCGCAGCGGTCGGGTACTAAATCGTCAGGCTCATATCGCGACCCACCTCCAACCTCCTTTGTTATTTGGCCTCCGAGGGAGGAGGCTAAAACAAACCCTCTCCTACATTAGGACGGGGTTAGGGGCGGTTAACTGCGGGCGTTACGCCGCTTGAGCCGTCATTCCCGAGAAGTCGGGAATCCAGTCACGGTCCGCGTCCTTTCATTGTGTGATCGCGTGTCTGTCGTTTCCGGATTCCCACCGGCGTGGTAATGACGGATATATAGTGCGATCTCAATAGGCGAGCGTATTGCCTTTCGCCCCTACATGGCAAGTCGTCCACGGCTCTTACACAATCGACATGGCTGACGTGCAACGCGCCCGTTAATTACAAGGACATCCTCATGAAGATCGGTTTTATCGGGCTCGGCAACATGGGCCGGCACATGGCGCTCCACGTCCTTGAGGGGGGGCACGATCTGACGGTTTTCGATCTGTCACGAGATGCCGGACGCCCGTTGGAGGAGGCCAGCGCAACCTGGGCAAACAGCCCGGCCGAAACGGCACGCGGGGCGGACATCGTATTCACCTCACTACCACTGCCCGCCAACGTGCTCGAAGTGGCGACCGGCGAGGGCGGAGTTCTTTCGGCAATCTCTCCCGGCGCGGTATTCATCGACCTCAGCACGATCGACCCGGACACCGCCAAAACGCTGGATGCCGCCGTTCGCGCGGCGGGGGCACACGCGCTCGACTCCCCGGTTAGCGGCGGCACGGTCGGTGCTGAACGAGGCGACTTATGCCTCATGGTCGGCGGGGATCGTGACGTCTTCGAGCGCGTGACGCCGGTATTGAACCTGATCGGCGATGGCGAGAAGCTTGTCTATTGCGGCGGCATCGGCACCGGCTCCATATGCAAACTCGCCAACAACCTGATCGGCCTCAGCACCAGCGTCATCATCTCGGAAGCGTTCGGGATGGCGATGAAGGCCGGTGTGGACGCGCGCACGCTGTACGACGTGATCACGGCATCATCCGGGGACAGCGCTGCCCTGCGCGGCTGGGGCACATCCATCCTTAAGGGCAATTTCGAGCCCGGGTTCATGGTGGATCTGGCGGCGAAGGATGTCGGCCTGGCGACGCGACTTGGCCGCTCTCTCGGACTTCCCATGGAAGCGGCGAACATCGCACAGCAACGATTTATCGAGGCGCAGCTGCGAGGCTGGGGACGGGACGCCACGCCCGCTGTCGGCCGAATTCAGGAAGAGCGCGCCGGAATTGAGTTCCGATTCCCGGAGTGTGATTCAGACTCTGACGATTAATACAGGTGTCGCGCTCAGCCTGGCTTCGGCATCCTGTTACGGTTCACGGAATGACGCTCTCTTTTTATTCGCGGTTCGCAGCAGAACCCGGTGACACCCAGGACATTAGATCCCGGAAGACGGCCCTTTTCTTACTGGCGGCGTCGTGCTCGTTCGCGGGGATACTCTGGGGAACGATCTACGCCGTCGTTTTCGGTCTCGGGATAGCCGCCCTGATACCTGTCGTATTCTCCATCATCGTCGGGTCTTCGCTGGTGGTATCTCACTGGACGACTAACCACCGAATCGCGATCTACACACAGATCGCTTCAATCATCGGAATCACCGCCGTTCTACAGTGGACCATCGGCGGGATGTTTGATTCGGGTCTGGTTCTCTTGTGGGCCATTCTGGGTCCCCTCGGCGCGTTGATGTTCTTATCGCGAAAGCAGTCCGTTCCGTGGTTCGTTTTGTTTCTCGTGGTGTTGTTGATCACCGTGATCTTTGATGGCTAGTTCGCCGACCACGCGATGAATGTAGATGAGGACGTTCGGCGGTTCTTTGTGGCCATGAAGATCGGTGGGGCATCCACGGTCATTTTCATATTCGCGGGTTACTTCGTCACAACAGCCGTCCGTGAGCGAACGAGAGCGGATCAACTCCTCCTGAACGTCTTACCTGCGAACATCGCTGAAACCCTGAAAGAAAGTGACGAGACGATCGCCGAACACCATGATTCCATCAGCGTGCTGTTCGCCGATATCGAGGGATCGACACCGTTATTCGCAGATCTTGAGCCGATAGAGGTGGTTGATTGGCTAAACGAGGTGTTTTCAGTTCTGGATGACCATGTAGACCATCACGGGCTGGAGAAACTTCGCACGATGGCGATGGCTACATGGTCGGAGCCGGGGTACCGACTTCAAGAAGTGATCACGCTACGGCCCTTGTCGACTGCGGCCTCGGCATGATCAAGGCATTCCAGGCGCTCCCGCCGAGAAACGGAAAGCGAATTCGCTTCAGGTTTGGGATCAACTCCGGGCCGGTAGTTGCGGGAGTGATCGGGAAATCCAAGTTCCATTACGACGTGTGGGGCGACACGGTGAACGTGGCGAGCCGGATGGAATCGCACGGCCTGGTAGATCGAGTCCACATCTCCCGAAACACTTACGAACTCGTCAAAGACGAGTTCGAGTGCGTCGCCCAGGGACGGTGTCGATTAAAGGTAAGGGAGACATGGCTGGTCGTGGGGCGCCAGATGGCCTGATTAGGTAGTCGCGGAGTGGGCGTATTGCCATACGCCTCCACAGCTTTTTTCTCACGAACCAACGACCTGTCCGATCCCCCAGATACAGCCCATCCTGATGCTCTCGAAGGACGGGCGTTTCTCTCTGCACGGTCTTATGGCGTATTCCAAGGCTCTCGCGCCACCGACATGAGCGGGGCATATTCATCCAGACCTCTTTCAACTTTTTCGGACATACGCCACCTATTAACCCCCTTAAAAGCCGTTTACACCCTTTTTCTATACTTTAGTAGAATATACTGGACTTATTGTCCTGATTCCACGGTCCGCAGGGGGTAAGCGATAGATGGCCAGCTTGAAAGTTCGTGACGTTGCTGCACGGCTTAACGTCAGCGAGAAGACCGTATACAAGTGGCTCACGCAGGGCCTTATCCCGGCGACCAAACTGGGCCGGACCTGGGTGGTAACAGAGGAAGCGTTGGACGCGGTGCTGGCGATCCCCGGTAGCGCGAGTACGACACTATCCCCCGCGACGACGTACTCGCAACCCGGATCCCGGGATTCCAGTGGCCCCCGTCAAAGTGCACGACCCGCCGAAGACCTCAACGTATCAACCGAAGCCCAAGAACTCGACACGCTAAGCAGGATCAACGCACTGGCCGAGGGCGCGATTCGGACTGGCGTAGAGGCTGTGCTTATGCCGAGGAACGGCAGCTTCGAGACAAAACGCGCCATCGGCCAGGCGCTTGAGGAAGCGCGCGGCGAGGTTCTGTTGCACGGCATCGGCCTCCGGGAGTTCTTTGGAGATATCGACTACACGCCGGTACTGCGACGCATGATGAACGAGGACCGAGACATCTCCGTCCGTGCACTGCTCGTTCACCCTTTAAGCGACTTCGCACGCGCCCGCGCCGTCGCCGAGATCGGGGAGCAGTTCGTTGACGAATCCAGCTTCCGGGCGGGTCCGCTATTCAGCGATAGCTGGCGGAGCCTGAACGTGATCTCGTCGCTCAGAAGAACCGCCCAGGAAGGCAGAAACGCCAGCCTCGACGTCCGGTTCGCTGATCACTGGCCGTCCGTGTACCTGTTGATGACCGAAACGTGTTGCTTTGTAGAGACCTACCACTTCGGCAAGCCAGACTCCGACCTCGACGGCTCTTCGATCGATGGGCTTGTACCGATATTGAAGCTATCGGCGGACTCCCATTACTACGGCGTGCTACGGAACCATTTTGAGTACGTCTGGGGCGGGACAAATCCCTACATCACGGTCCAGACACTTGAGCAGGTGGCGGAGACGGTCAGGGTCAACATCTAACTCGATGAGACTCATGTAACGGGAAAGTTCCGGAACTTTACGAACCTGTTCGTCGAGTAAACCGCCCAATTCACCGGTCGCCCATCAGTAACATCCGTCGGTCGTAAATACATTAAAGACCGCGCGCCCGCCGGAGCGGGCCGAACACCAGAACCACAGGGGGCACAAATTGGGCAAAATTAACGTCGCCGTCGTGGGAGTAGGCAACTGCGCCTCCTCCCTCATCCAGGGCGTGCACAAGTACCGGGAAGCTGAAGAAGGCATCGACATCCCGGGCATCATGAACACCGTTCTCGGCCCGTATCACATCGGCGACATCGATGTGGTTGCGGCATTTGACGTGGACGTCGACAAGGTCGGCAAGGATCTGTCCGAGGCGATCCGCTCAGGCCAGAACAACACCGTCGAGTTCCACGACGTGCCGCACACCGGGGTTACCGTGGAGCGCGGCATGACGCACGACGGTATCGGCCAGTACCTGTCCGACGTCATAACCGTGAACCACGATCCGGCCACTCCCGGCGGCCAGACCGCTGACATCGTCGGCATCCTGCGTGAGCGGGAGGTTGACGTGATGATCAGCTATCTTCCGGTCGGCTCTGAAGACGCCACCAAGTGGTACGTAGAGCAGGCCCTCGCGGCCGGCGTCGGCTTCGTCAACTGCATCCCCGTGTTCATCGCACGTGAGCCGTACTGGCAGAAACGGTTCGAAGACCGTGGCGTGCCGATCGTCGGCGATGACATCAAATCCCAGGTCGGGGCGACCATCATCCACCGCGTACTCACCCGTCTGTTTGAAGACCGTGGCGTGCGACTTGACCGCACCTACCAGCTCAACTTTGGCGGCAACACGGACTTCCTCAACATGCTTGAGCGGACCCGGCTCGTCTCCAAGAAGATCTCAAAGACCGCCGCCGTAAAGTCGCAATTAGAGCAGGAGATCAAGACCGACGACGTGCACATCGGCCCGTCCGACCACGTGCCGTGGCTGCAGGACCGCAAGTGGGCATACATCCGCCTGGAAGGCACGTCGTTCGGCGACGTTCCGCTCAACGTGGAGCTCAAGCTCGAGGTCCACGACAGCCCCAACTCCGCAGGAGTCGCTGTCGACGCCATCCGGTGTGCGAAGATCGCCATGGACAACGGTGTCTCCGGCGCAATCCAGGCCCCTTCTGCCTACTTCATGAAGTCGCCGCCGGTCCAGTACACGGACGACGAGGCCCGACAGATGGTGGAGCTATTTGCGGGCGGAGAGATGAACCCCGAGAATAACTTCACCCCGAGGAAGTTCAGCGGCGTTGATGATGCGCAGCAAGTGACCGGTGACTAGATAAGTTCCAATCGCTGCCCGGGTATGCAATGTGACCCGATGAATCGTGGAGGGATGAGCAGATCAAGATCGCTCTGGTTTCCCCTTATGATTTTGCGTACCCGGGCGGCGTAACGACCCACATCGCGCGCCTCGCCGATGAGTTCATGGCTAGAGGCCACGAGGTCAACATCCTGGCCCCATGCTCTGTGGATCCCGAAGCGATCAGTGGTTACGACGTAGTTCCCTGCGGTCGGCCCGTTCCGGTTCCTATAGGCGGCACCGTGGCCCGCGTATCGCTCTCCCTCTGGAAGCGGCCCCGGATCAAGGCTCTGATACGTGAGGGCAGATACGACGTCGTGCACATCCACGAGCCCTTTGCCCCGGTTCCTCCAAACCTGGGAGCGCGCACTTCGTCTGCACTCACCATCGGCACATTCCACGCATTCCGTGAGCGCGGGCACCTCTACCGGATGTCCAAGTACATGTTGCGCGCAAACCCGCGGCGACTCGATGGCCGGATCGCCGTGTCAAACTCCGCCCGCAGCTACGTGAACAGGTTTCATCCGGGCGACTACGAGATCATCCCGAACGGCATCGAGTTCGACCGTTTCTCAAACCCGTCGCCCGGGCTTGAAGAGTTCGACGATGGCCGGACAAACCTTGTGTTTGTAGGCCGTATGGAGAAACGCAAGGGGTTGCGATATCTGCTGAGCGCGTACGCCGACCTCAAATGGGACTATCCGGAGTTGAGGTTAATCGTCGTCGGGCCTGGCGAACCGGACGACGAATCTCAGCGCGTGATGGGCGAGCGTAACTTGACGGACGTGGTGTTCACGGGTCGAGTTTCGAACGAAATGCTCCCGGCGTACTACCAGGCGGCAGATATCTTCTGCAGCCCGGCGACCGGCGGCGAGAGTTTTGGGATGGTGCTGCTTGAGGCGATGGCGGCCGGAGTTCCGACCGTCGCCTCGGACATCAGCGGTTATCGTGATGTGGTTACTCACGGTGTGGACGGACTTCTGTCTACCCCGAGCGATCCAACAGCTCTGGCCGGCGCGATCCGTACGTTAATTGAGGATCCAGATCTCCGTACACAGATGGGGGCCGCCGGGCGAATCAAGGCACATGGGTACCGATGGTCTGAAGTAGCGTCCAGGGTGCTCGATTTCTACGAAAAAACAGCCGCCAGGCCCGAACTTTCCGGTATCGTCTAGATTCGGGTAACAATCGGGGTTTCCAAAACCCGGCACTCCCTCAGATATTCAAGGAAAGGCCCCAACAACGCGTGCCCAGTCTCCAGACCGCCCGTTACGCGCTACGCGGAAAGATCGCAAAATGGTTTGAGGAGCCGGCTTCGGCCGCGCTGGACAAGCTGGGATTCACGCCGAATCTGGCGACGCTAACCGGCACCGCGATTTCGATCGGAGCGGGAGCGGCGGCCGCGGACGGTCGATTTGTGCTGGCCGGAATTCTTGTTCTAGTGGGCGCCACCTTTGACATGCTGGACGGTGGGATCGCCCGCCGGACGGGGCAGGTGTCAGACAGAGGCGCACTGCTGGACTCGGTGATGGACCGGGTGTCTGAAGGCGCTCTGTTGCTGGGACTCCTGATCTTCTATACGCGCAGCGCAACCTTTGACCAGACACTGATTATCCTCGCCTTTGTCGCTTTTTCCGGATCGATGATGGTGAGCTATGTGCGGGCGCGCGCTGAAGGTCTTGGCATGAAAGGCACGGCGGGGTTCGCCACCAGGCCGGAGCGCGTTGTGGTGATCACCGTGACCCTGTTGATCAGCCAGCCAGACTGGGGATTGTGGATCCTGGCGGTAGCAACTCCGCTCAGCGCGCTGTACCGTTTCTGGGCAGAGTGGCGCAGTGCAGATGAAGCCGCCGGTGAATCCGAATAGTCTGGTCCGGTACCCCGACACCGAACCAATGCCCCCATTCCGACGTATCACGTTCCGCACATGAACAGAATTACAAATAAAACGCCGGGCGCTGCTCGGCTTGACATGAATCGGATCGGGCGATCGATTCCGCGATGGACCTCGCTGATTGCCGCCATCGCTGTTTTCATGGCCATCGCAGTTCTATCATCCTCCGATGGCGTCGCCCGTGCCCAGACACCGGCCGTCGAAATCCTGAGCTATTCCGCCGTGAGCAAGTTGCCGGACGGCCTCGAATTTACGGCAACCGTGATCGGTGATGTTGAAGAGGTCACGGCTCGGTTTTCGATTCTTGGCCGGCGCGCCACGCAGTACGACTACCTGGATTTTGGCGAGCCCGCGACCTACTCGATCTCCGCGCCGGGGAGCGGAACGCTGTTCTACCGGACCGACACACTCGCCCGTTACCTACCGCCCGGCGTGACGATGGAGTACCGGATCGAGGTGCTGGATTCGAGCGGCAATCTCTACGAGACCGAGCCGGTCCAGATAGTCTTGACCGATTCCCGTTTTGAGTGGGACACGGTTTCAGAGGGCGGCGTTACGGTCTACTTTCACGGCCCCGTCACCACCCGCGCGAACTCTTTGCTGGACGCCTCACTCCAGACCATTCAAAACATGGCGCCGGTGCTTGGCATTCCGATTGAAGGCGCGCCGATCAACGTCACGATGTACAACAACATCGCAGAGATGACGGACGCCACGGCCGCACGCAGCGGCGCTATCTCACGTGAGTTGATCACCGAGGGGCAGGCGTTCTCTCCGGAGAACACGGTCCTGGTTCAGGGAGGCAGCTCACGCGCCACCGGCACGATGTCGCACGAACTGACGCACGTACTGCTGAGCAGGGCCGTATCGGGCGCTCGCGGGGCGATACCGGCATGGCTCAACGAAGGTCTCGCCGAGTACGGCAATATCGACCCCGGGCTGGCGTACGACCGTTACCTGGAGTGGGGCATCGATACGAACAAGATCGCGCCGTTGACATCGCTCAGCACCTTCCCGGGCGATCCCGATCTCATAATCGTCAGTTACGGACAGGGACGGGCCGTCGCCAAATTCATGGTGGAGGAGTTCGGACCCGGAATGATGGCCGCGTTGCTCGCCGAGTTTGATTCCAGCAGACGGTTCGATGAAGCGATGCTGACGGTTTACGGACTGGATCGCCGCGGTATGGACGAACTGTGGCGAGAAACCGTCGGAGCGTTCCCGTTGGCCGACGAGGTGGTCGTCATAGCGCCGACTGCCCGCCCGCTGCCGACCTTTGTTCCGTACACGCTCGACAACATCGGGGCGGCCCCGACATCGACTCCCGAGCCGGCAGACACACCGGAGCCGGAAGCATCGCCCCAGTCAGAAGCGACTGTCGAGGCGGACGAAGAAGACAAGTCCGGCGGCGGCGGTTGTTTCGCAAACCCGGGCGGCCCCATCAATGGCGGCATGGCACTGATCATCGTGGCCGTTGGTTCAGCGGCGGCGTTCCGCGCCGTGCGGGGCAAACAAGGAACGTAATTGCCATCCCCGCTCGTTCCATGATCGGCATTCTCGCGTCCGGCCTCCCGGCGGCGGTTCTTGCCCAGAATCCCGCCAAATGTAACCGGGTCGTCACGCCTACGTAACATTTTCGAAACATAACGACCATAACGTGACGCCCCATCGTCCGTGTGCCCATAACGGTGCGCGACTGTTAACGATCGCAGGAGGTAACGTCCGTTATGGACTCCGGCAATATTGCTTGGATGCTGATGGCATCCGCTCTGGTGTTATTCATGACACCTGGTCTCGCGTTCTTCTACGGCGGGCTCGTCCGCGGGAAGAATGCGATCAACATGATCATGTACAGCTTCACGGCGATGGGCGTCGTCAGCGTTGTATGGCTGCTCTGGGGATACTCCCTCGCCTTCGGAGGCGATGGCGCATTCATAGGCAACTTTGACTATCTGGGATTCCAGAATGTCGACCCGGACGTTGGGCCCGACGGTGGCTACGACTCCATGACGATCGCTATCTTCCAGATGATGTTCGCCATCATCACTCCGGCGCTGATCACCGGTGCGATCGCTGAACGATTCAAATTCAAGACCTATCTGATCTTCCTTGTAGTCTGGGTCACGTTTGTCTACGCGCCGATCGCTCACTGGGTGTGGGGCGACGGCGGCTGGATCCTTGAGATGGGCGCTGCCGACTTTGCCGGCGGCACGGTAGTCCACATCAACGCCGGTGTCGCAGCCGTGGCGGCGGCCTGGATGGTCGGCAAGCGACGCGGGGTAACACGCGGCGTAGAGCCCCATAACGTTCCCTTCGTAATCCTGGGTGCAAGCATCCTGTGGTTTGGCTGGTTTGGTTTCAACGCCGGCAGCGGCCTTGCTGCGGACGGTGTTGCGGTCAACGCATTCCTCGTGACCAACGTTGCGGCGGGAGTCGCAGCAGTGACCTGGGTCATCCTGTCCTACCTCCAGACCGGCAAGATGAGCGCAGTAGGCGCCGCGACCGGCGCGGTAGCCGGGCTCGTGGCGATCACGCCAGCCGCCGGGTCTGTCGGCCCCATGGGCGGACTCGCAATTGGCTTCGGCGCCGGCATCCTGACCTACATCGCAATCCTGTACCGGCACAAGTTCGGGTTCGACGACGCCCTTGAGGTGTTCGCCGTCCACGGAATTGGCGGCATCTGGGGCGCGCTTGCCACGGCGATCTTCGCCGTCGGCGGTGTTGGCGTCATAGACGGTAAGTTCGAGTTGCTCGGCGACAACTTCGTCGCGGTGGTGGCCACCATCGGCTACTCGTTCATCGTCACCCTGGTGATCCTGAAGATCCTGGACATAATTCCGGGACTTGGACTGCGAGCCGATGAAGCTGACGAAAGCGCCGGACTGGACATATCGCACCACGGAGAACGTGCGTATGTGGCTGACGGAGCCGATTAACCGCCCTTAACGGGCATCAACATGGGAACGGGCGCGGCTCTGGAGCCAGAACTATCTATCACTGTGAGGTGGTGTGGCTCCAGAACCGCAATTCCCGGCGATCCCTGTAAAGGGGTGTACTAAAAATGATGGTCAAAATTGAGGCGATAGTCAGGCCCGAGAAGGTCAACGATGTCACGACGGCACTGGAAAGCATCGGTTGCGGCGGATTTCATTTCGTCAACGTGACCGGCCAGGGCCAGCAGCGCGGTGTTGAAGTCTTTACGGGACGCGGCGCGGCGCTCACGCATCGGTCGTCACTGCCAAAGACGCTGCTCGTGACTGTTGTCCCGGAAGAGCAAAAAGAAGAAGTACTGGAAACGATCGTCGCGTCCGCACGTTCCTCAGAAGAAGGAACGGTGGGCGACGGAAAGATTTTCGTTTCCGCAATCGCTGAGGTGGTCAGGGTCAGGACCGGTGAACGGGACCTCGAGGCCCTCACAACAAGCGACGACGCGTAGTTCTGAGCGCCTGAATTCAACTCAGAGATACGGAAAAGCGGCCAGCCTCTACCGGGGGCTGGCCGCTTTTTTACGAATTGGCTCCAAGCTTATCCTCGCCTGTCCTGAGGTTGAAGATAATCAGGTTGTCTGGCCCGCGAGTGCTGCGGTATCATTCTAGGTCGGTGAAACGTGCGCACGTGGTCACATGAACGGGCGCCGGTGCGCCGGTGACAAAGGGGCGTAGCTCAGCTGGCTAGAGCGTCGGTCTCCAAAACCGAAGGCCGGGGGTTCGAGTCCCTCCGCCCCTGCCACACGTTTGACCCAGCGAGTACCTGAGCCGAGGTGTTGGAATTGGTAGACAAGCAGCGTTGAGGGCGCTGTGCTCGTAAGGGCGTGCGGGTTCGAGTCCCGCCCTCGGCACCACAACTGAATAAATAACTCGCACCCGGAATATCCTCTGGACGATGGCCCCAGGCCATGCGTCTGTTGAACCGGATGCAACGGCGACGTAGCCAAGTGGTCCAAGGCAGAGGTTTGCAAAACCTCCATTCGGCGGTTCGAATCCGCCCGTCGCCTCCAAAGCTAATTGCTTCGTAAGACAGGTCCCGATTAATGGGGCCTGTTTTCGCGTCTGACAGCAAATTTGACAGCAACCCGGGCGCACTTCCACTCAGCTCCGATAGTCCGTGACCTGCCACAGCACGGCTAGTTCTCGCCTGTCCGGTAGACGCCATTGGCAGGCTCGGGGACAACACCTTCAACTGGCGACCGAACTCCACGCCCGGACCGGTCTAGAACGGTGTGATGACAAGTACCTAAGGCGCACCCAGTTCCGTAGGACGGTGACATCCCGGAGCACGACTACACAGTCCCATGGCCCGGTAGCAGTCAGTTCGGTCAGTTGATGTTTGATTTCGGAGAGTATACCCATCACTTTTTCTGATCCGAGGCGTTGAACGCGCCCTCGTAAGTGGGCGTCGTCATCGGGTATCACGTGTCCCAGGAAGCCCGACTGTAGCTCCAGTCTGGAGCCGATGTAACTGCGTACGCTCAAATCGAACACGGATGAACTAACGGCCATCTTCTGAGCCGTGTGGACCAGGTGGGTAAAGGGAGTTGTTACGACCGGCCGCGCAACCACCCCGAGTACTGGACTCGATACAGGCCGACGGGTTGTTCTGGTGTGGCATGCCCGACCGTAAATTTGCCCGCGTCGGTACCAGCTGGCGATAGTACCCGCCGGCAGTCGAGTTCCACACTGATAACAGCTCCCGATAAATTTCAAAGTGATAGTGCGCATCAAATCCCTCTTTCTGGTGATATAGCGGCCGGTCGGGAATTACAAGGTCCCGGCCCATCAAATAAATCCGCCAGTTGCCCCCTCTGGTCATCGGGGGGCATCACGGTGATTCTGAAAAGTGTTTAGGGACACCTCAAAGAACCGTGCAGGCCCTCTCCGTTCAATAACGACAATCGCCCCTCCCCAGATAGAGCGAGGTTCTGCTTGACCGTATTTCCGCGCCCGCTCAACGAACCAGTGGATATTCCCGGATCGCCATGCCTGGACAAGCACAGCCTCCCGGTGCAGCGATAGTTCACGACCATTCATGGATGCTCTCCTTTCCGATTACCGGGGATGCCCGACGCTCTAAATTCAGACATCCCCTGGAAACCAAATCGACCGACTTGCGCATGTGAGCGCTAGTCGGTCATCTATTCCAGCCCGGCCTACCCGGGGCTATTCAGCAGTTGTCAGATCAGTGCCCGCCAAATACCTCTACGCCATTCCCACGCAGTTCGGCAGCAAGTTGTTTTTCCATCGTTACTGCCGCTTGCCAGCTCATGGGATTCAGGTGTTCGTACAGGTCAGGTCGCAGGTGACTTCCGAAGCGTTTGACGACGCCAGATGATTTGTATCCAGCCCGGTGATTTTCAAAGCGTTGTTCGACTGGTAGCCCCGTCATGCCCACGTAAAGCGCAGGCTCTTTTGTTGCCACGCTGACCGAATCACCCCTCCGTTGTGGAACTTCAAAAGCCGATTTTTCGCGAGCAGACGATCGCTGGAACGCCCCAGACTTCAGTTCGATCACGTAAACCGAGTGATGATCTCTCATTTTCGCCATTCCGAATCCTTTCTTGGGCACACAAATTCGCTTCCTCTGGATCGGCGTTGATGAATCCTACACCCGGTTTTCTCAGCCCCTCACAAACGCTGGTGTGGACCCCTTACAGGGGTGAGACGCTTGATGGGGGGGTTGACAGGTTTTTCTAAGACGACGGGACAACATCGAATCCGGGATTGATTTCAGCCTGGACATCGGGATTGTGCGGACCGAACGGCGGCACACGATCGTCCGGGGTAGTGGGTCCCTTCCGTCTCGACTTCCCGGGCCAATCGCCGGTGGGGTTCAGGCACTGTTTCGCTTCCGGAATCAACCGGCGACAAATTCTCAACGGCGTGGGTTGGGGCCATCGCGTGGTTTTGGGCCTTTTGGGCCTTTTGGGCCATTTGGGCCATCGCGTGGTTTTGGGCCATTTGGGCCCCCGGAACCAGTTGGGACTAAACCTCGGTTTTCGCACCGGGGTGGAGTTCACCTCTTAACCATCACTCGGTTCATCTCGTACGCACGTAGCACTTAGCACTTAGCACTTAGCACTTAGCACGTACGCGCACGCGCACGTGCACGTGCCCACGCGAGTGCGCGAGTGCGCGCGCACCATTAATCTTGATCTAGATAAGTCCTGGGAGTAGGTATGAACCTGTAGAAAGACTACCTATCCGGGGTACCTATCCCGGCTCCCTAAATGTTAGGAACCAACTAAGACTAAGAACTACG
>JAYGCG010000058.1:0-5539 GCA_046583455.1 Dehalococcoidia bacterium
GCATCACTAGCTCGCCGTAGTGCCGATCATCGTCGTGCCAGCTCTTCGGCATCGCCGCCGACTGGAAGGCGCGTACGCGTTCCGTTGCCGTCTCCAGCGCTTCACGGGTCTCGATCGGGATGGCGGATAGAGCTGCGTCGATCTCGCTCCGGGGCACTTCCAGAAAGCCGATGGGCTCCCCATCCAGTTCGCCGGAGATTCGCCTCACCGCAGCGTCGCCGTTCTGGCGAACATCGTCGAGGATTCGTGCCGCTACCGCGTCGGCCTCTTCGTCGATCGGTTGTGGTCCGGACAGCAACTCGAGTGCTGCCGAAAGACCGGTGACCCGCTTCATGCCCCTGAACCACGATCTGGGCTTCCGTTCGGTGGAAGAGGTCGGCCGAGCTTCTTTCGGAGCTCTGCGTATGCAGCACAGGGGGTCTCGAAAACGTATGCGGGCTCGTTGACGGTGATGCCGCTGGCTCCGAGCCGACGCATGTAGTCGATGGCCGGGATCAAATCGTTCTTGGGAACGACCACCTGGACAGAGAACCATGATCCGCCGGTCTTGCTGAAAACCTGCCCGATCGTCGGTCCCTGCAGCCCGGAGTAGCGCGGGTCTGAGTTGACGCGCTCGGCCACCGCTTCAGCTGATTCACCTTCGATATTGGCAATCACCCATTGATAGTCCTGTCCTGCCACGCGCGATTCGAGGCGTTCGAGGATCTGTCGCACGGGCTCAAGTCCGGCGTCATCCCGATTAAGAGACTTCAGGTTTCCGATCAATACGGCCGAAGAATGGAGCACGGGCGGGTCGTCCAGGCGCCTCAGTCTGTTCTGGCGAAACGTCGTGCCGGTCGCCGTGATGTCCGCAATCATGTCGGCATCGCCGATCTCGGGCCTCGCCTCCAGGCCGCCTTTTGCGCTCACCGGCTCGTATTTGATGTCGTTTTCGGCCAGATAACGACCGACCAGTCGCGGGTACTTGGTGGCAATCCTGAGTACGCGACCGTCCTTCTCGATTTCGGCGGCTTTGCGCGCTAGATCTGCGACCGTGTGAACCTTTGACCAGTCGTCCGGCACGGCAAAAACGAGGTCTGATCCACCGAATTTGAGGTCCGGTATCAGGATGATTCCATCACCGTCCTCGTCGTGTTCTTCTTCAAATTGATCCAGACCGACGATCCCGATGTGGGCCACCCCTCGGTCTATGAGGCCTGTGATGTCAGAGGCGCGCTGAAACAACGCCTCGACACCATCGACGGCCGGGATACGGGCCGTGTATGTACGACTGCTTGAGCGATTGACGCGCATCCCGGCGTCGCGCAGCAGTTCGGTTGCGGCGGTGGCGAGTGCGCCTTCCGACGGAAGGGCTATACGGAGATCTGGCACTTGAAATACGGGTACCGATGGAGGTTGTGACGACGAAAGAATCGACGATCACCAACAGGCGACGAGATATTGTAAACGGCGGCGTGCGAACTAAGGAATGGGCGAGTCTGCGGAAACATCGTAGGGCGGCGCTTGCCCCGCCCCATTGCAGGGGACGTAGCGAATCACCACTGTCATCATGAACCCGTTTCAGGATCCGCTCATAACCCAACCATAAAATTATCGGCGCCCCAGGGTTGATAGTCACGCAAGTCTTCACGCATCAAAAGAAGTTACCGCTACAAGACCCGATCCTGAAACAAGTTCAGGATGACAAATTGTGGCTTGTAGAGACCTGGCTTGCTCCACCCGCAACCTGATCCTCCCCTACTCCCCGCTCGAAGCCTTCAGCAGCTCTTCCCTGATCGCCTCGGCCACTATCTCGATCTCGCCCTGCTGCAGGTTGATCGGATCCATATGTATCTCGCCCATGAAACCGAGGGGACTCAGGTAGACCCTTGGCGACCTCGCCATCAAGCGGCGATGGATCTCATCACCGTCGGGGCCGCGCCAGTCACGCTCGAAATAGATCACGGCCTGCGGAATCGGGTGGTCCTTATTGTCGTGTTCAATCTGTGCCCGGATGCCCGGAATCTCTGTGATCTGATCCACAACGATCTCGCATTGACGTCTCAGACGCTTCGTCTCCGCGTCCTGATCCTCGGAAACGAACGACTCGACCGCCGCAACCAGCCCGACGATCTCTTCTTTTGACACCTTCATCGGTCGTCCAATCGCCTGGTTGGGCGCTGCGTTCAGACGCGCCGCCTCTATCAGGTCCGCACGTCCTATCAAGATCCCGGTACTTTGCGGACCGCGCATCCCCTTCCCGCCGCTGAAACTCACGATGTCAGCGCCTTCGGCCAGGTATTTGGTCAGATTCTCGCGAGGCGGCACCATTGAGGCCGCGTCGCAAATCACCGGCAGATCGTGTCGGTGTGCGATCTCCGCCAATACGGGTAGAGGTATATCTCCGGAGCCGGTGAAAGGCGAAACCAGGTGGATGATCCCCGCCGTGTTCGGCGTGATCGCGGCTTCAACCTCTTCCGGGTAGCAGTGCCGGCCCTTGCCGACCTCGACGAACTGCGCCCCCGTCATCAGGTAGGCGTGGTCGTAGTGAAACCGGTGCTGCCGTTGGATGATCAACTCGTTCGGGAACCAGTCGGTTATTGGAAGACTCTGAATTCTCGCCACGTCCGAGCCGGTCATCACGGCCGCAGATTGTAGTACCAGACCGCCGGCGGCGCCGCTCGTAACAAACGCCGCCTCAACGCCGATCGCCTGGGCGATCATCTCTCCAGCGCGTATGAGAAGTTCGTCGATGTTCAGGAACACCCCGGACGACTCTTCAATAGCCGCGATTACCTCGGGCCGCATCCGTGAGCCGGAATGCTTCGTGTTCGTACCGCCGGCGTTTATCAGAGGTTCAAGCCCCATCCGCTGAAATACAGATCCGCCCGTGGTATTGGTCATCACCGATCTCCCTGGTTGTATCCCCGAGTCCTATCGACCGGCAGATTGTAGCCGCCCGAAGAGACGGGCATCACAGCAATACGTCAACAACCAGTGAAAGAAATATGTTCAACATGATTCCCACCACCAGAATCCCCACCGCGGGCCAATAGTTTTCAAAGTGCAAAGTGGATTTCAAACCAAAAACGACGGCCACAAGGATCCAGATCGTAGCCAATGCCCAGATCACGCCGCCAATTCCCGGAATAATCCCAAACGCTCTGAGAAGCGCTGGGCCGTATGCGATGCCGACGACCCGCAACATGTTCTCTCGGCCAGCTTCGGCATATATCGAATCGAATATATAACTGCGCAAGAACCACGCAACGTGGGAGTAGACCAACCAACCGGCAACAGTCAGGATCGCGTTGCCTATCGCCACCCTGAGATCGTCGATCGACCCGATCGCCGAGGCAACGGCCGCAGCACCGACAAGTCCGTAGACCTGTGCGTTAGCGCCAACGTCGTCGCCAATGTCCCGGAACGTTTGGCGGTTGAGTAGAGCGGCGTTTACGACCCGACTCAGAATGTCGCGGGGAGCATTGGGCGGTTCCGGATTGAATACCGTACCTTCGGGGTCGTAGTTCATTCAGAAACGAACCCAAAGACGCGTGCAGCGGTACGTCCCATCACCTCTTCAGCATCCTCACCGCCGGACAGCGCCGGGTGACTGCGAATGCCCTCCAGAGCGTTGTGATAACCCTCTCTCCCGGCGCTCGGCGGGAAGTCGCTCCCCCACATCAAGCGCTTTGGTCCAAAGGCTTCAACCGCCATCTCGACAAAAGGCGGGATGTTCTCTATCCGGTGGTCTGGCTGAAGGATGTCAGGCCTGTCGGCAATCTCGCCAAGGCCATGCAACTTCATAGTCGTGTTTGGCAGTGCCGCCAGTTCCATCAACCTCTTGAACTTCTCGTACGGAGCCTTGTGGCCATGGCCGGCATTGCCGAAATGTTCGATAACAACCTGCGTATCCGGCACCGAAGCAATCAGCTCCCGATATCCGTCCGTCAGGAAGCCTTCAAAGGTGCCCTGAGCGCTAACTGCAACGCCAAGTTCCCCGGCAGCCTTCCACAACGCAGGCTGCTGAGGCGCGCCGTCATCGTCGGTGTACAGTCGCACGCCCGCCGCGCCTCGCTCCGCCTCATACGCCAGCGCGCCGACCTGATCGTCGCCGCCGGGGTCGATCTGCACTGCGGCCCTCAAGCGGCGGGGAAAACGCTCACAACATTCGAACAGGTAGTCGGCGTTGTATGTGCCTCGGTGCTGGAGCAGCAAGGCGTGGTCAACCTCATCCATGTCCATCACGTGAATCAGCGTCTCGACAGGCTCGAACCAGTTGTGGCTGGCGTGGCAGTGCGTGTCAACGATCATCATTAAGTAGCGATCTCCATGCCGGACAACCCCAAACCCGAACCCTCCCCTAACACCAGGTCGTCGATCGTTTGCTTGAGTCCGGCCGGAAGATCCCAGTCGCCGCCCATATCTTCGATTATTTCTGATGGTTTCTTGGCCCCGGCAAGCGCCACGCTCACGGTCGGGTTGTCCAGAACCCATGCGATGGCCAACTGAGCGATCGTCTTGCCGTGGTCGGCCGCGATGCCCTTCAGTTTCTCAACTGCTGCCACGTTTGCGGCGAGGTGCTCCGGCCCCCAATTCTGGATGCCAAAGTTTGCGCCGCCCTTGCGCCAGTCGTCGTCGCCGAAACTCTGAGTCGGACTCCACGAGCCGGTGAGCAGACCGTGCGCCATCGAGCCGTAAGCCATGATGCCCATGCCGTGCGACTGCACAAACGGCATAACTTCGGCTTCCGGTCGTCGGTCAAAGATGTGGTAACCGATCTGCTCCGTGATGATGGGGCTGGTCTGTAGCGATTCTTCCATCATCGGAACGGAGAAATTGGACACACCGGTATGCCTGATCTTGCCCGCCTTCTTCGCCTCCTCAAGCACCTCCATCGGGTCGGAGAAAGGTCGGCCCTTGTCGGGCCAGTGGATCAGGAACACGTCTATGTAGTCGGTCTGGAGCCGCTTCAGGCTGGCGTCTATCGACGCCCGCAGAAGATCCGGGTCGGAGTCGGCCACCGTGGCGGACCGGTTGTCTGAGCTGTCGGCCTTCCACTCACGTGCGCCCTTTGTCACGAGAACGATGTCTTCCCGCTTCAGGTCCTTGATCGCCTTGCCCATCAGCGTCTCGCCATAGCCCCAGCCGTACACCGCGGCGGTGTCGTACAGCGTGATGCCGCCATCGAAGGCTGCGTGCACGGCCGCTATCGCCTCGTCGTCATCAAGGTCGCCGTACTGGCCACGCCCCATAGGCCAGCCACCAAATCCGATCGCCGATGTCTCGAGGCCTGAGTCGCCAAACATCCGAGTGCGCATGTCGTGTCCTTCTTCTTGTGTCCGAGGTTTCTGAAGGTGTGGAATATTGATCGCGTTTGATTTTGTGGCCGCATTGTATTGGTCTTACACGTTGATAGACGCAAAGAGTTCGGCCCACAGCCTCATTCCCCTCACATCTTGGAGCGCTCGGGCCTCTCCCGCGTTGGGGAGAGGGGGCAAATTGGAAGCCGGCGTAACAACTTTCACCGTCATCCCGAGCGAAGCCGAGGGACCTTCAC
>JAYGCG010000012.1:0-36635 GCA_046583455.1 Dehalococcoidia bacterium
GGGCGTGCCGCAGGATCTCCACTCGGCCTCCGAGGTGTGGGACGAGGTCGCAGCCCTGGCTCCGATCCTGAGCGGCATTTCATATGAGCGGCTGGATAACGAGGGCGGCATTCAGTGGCCGTGCCCGACGCCGGATCACCCCGGCACGGTGTTCCTGCACCAGGATGAGATGGACTCCGGCCTGCCGGGACAGTTCGCTCCGGTCGATCACATCCCGCCGGTCGAAGAGCCGGACAATGATTACCCCTTGTTCCTGACAACGGGTCGTCGCCGCTCCACGTATCACACGGGCACGCAGACGGGCAGGGCGATCGGGTTCGAGGAACTGGTGCCGCACGAGTTGGCGGAGCTCAATCCGGCGGATGCGGACGCGCTGGGAATCGCGGACGGTGAGATCGTGCGGGTCTCGTCACGCCGTGGTTCTCTGGAAGTGCACGCAAAAGTGACAGATCGCTCTCCCAAAGGCGCCATATTCATGGCGTTCGCCCACCCGGACACGGCGCCGACAAACGTCCTGACCATTGACGCCTACGACTTCATCACCGAGACGCCGGAGTTCAAGGCCTGCGCCGTGAAGGTGGAAAAGCTGGGCGTGAGTTAGCGGGCGGAACCGGCTACAGATTGATAGTTGAAGCGCGGCGCGTACTCGGCATTGAAATGAATTCGTAGGGATGTTTTATTGCTAGAAATCGACCGGCTTCGGAAGCACTACGGGGATATCGTTGCGCTTGAAGAATGCTCGTTCTTCACTGAGCCGGGCCGGGTCGTTGGCTTCCTGGGCCCGAACGCGGCGGGCAAGACGACCACCGTGCGCGGCATCGTTTCGCCTCCCTGACGCCACTATCCCTTCTGCCGATCAACCGGCCAGCTCTGCCTTAACGGACCGCATCTGGCGTGGCATGACGGCGTTCGATTCCCAGGTCTGGATGACGCCGAGGTTAGTCGTTATCACCGGCTTCACCTGGATTCGGATCAAGATCGGGCCGTCCTCCGCCATGATGCGCGGCATTTCGGTCGCCATCTCCTCCGTATCCTCGAACGAGTAAGCGGCCCTGTATCCACTACCCATAGCGATGGCGGGCCAGTCGATGACGCCCGCGCCAGCGATGGGCTGGCCGCCCGTGATGGCGTAAACGCCGTTGTCGTACACAACGTGTACAAAGTTCTTTGGCGACTTGTTGCCGACGGTGACCAGGCTTCCCATGTTCATAATCAGGCTGCCATCGCCGTCCAGCGCAATGACTTTCCTGTCGGGAGCGCCGAGCGCTATGCCGAGGGCGATCGACGACACCTTGCCCATCGAGTTGTTCGTCGGGATGTCCAGTTCGGGCCTGTCTGACGCCTCTTTCCAGAATTTACCCTGGGTCATGGCGGTCACCACGATGGCGTCACCGCGTTCCCGCTGGATCGCGGCCGAGACATCCTGGTACTCGATCATTGGTCACTCCTCATATTCAGAACAGCGATGCCGGGAAGATACCCCGGAATCGAATTTGAGTCCATTTACGGGGGTTCTAAGGTGTCTCCAGACGGCCATACGCCTTGAGCGCCCTCAGGTTGATCAGCGTTAGATGCCCGGCCCACTGGCGTTTGGCGACTTCCCAGGCGTGGGCGTACTGCTCTCCCCACGTCCAGAACGGCGCCCAGTTCCCATCGTTTGCTTGCGATTCGATCAGGTGGTCGAGATATTTATCGATCGTGATCCTGAGACTGTCCGCCAGCAGAGAATCGGGGCTCGGGGCTACCCAGATGGGCGGTGTGTGATACGACTTCCACGCCGATGGATCTGTCGCCGCCACTGCTTGACCCGCCGCGGAGAGCTGATCTGCCAACCCGACGGCGATGTCGTCCAGGAGACGTGCCTGCATGCGCACGAAGCACAGCAAGACGTGCATCTCGATCTCATCTGTTTGCTCAGCGAAATTCTCCAGGGCTAGAGCCGTTGTGCTCTCAAGAAACTCCTCTGGAACAAGAGATCGGTGTTCGTGGAGATACCCGACTATCTCGGCAGACGGATTGCCCCAACCGGCGGGATCGAACGGCCCATCCAACTTCGGGCTGTAGTTCCACCACGGCGCATGGGGAGCGTCCTCCACCTCCCAGGAAACCTTGCTCCACCCGGCTCGCTTGGTGTCGTAGCTATCGATCAGGTAGGTGATCGCGCCGGTGACGAGTGGGTGGTCATGGGGCAGGCCTAGCGCGCTGATGTGTTGCAGAGCCACGGTGGTCGATAGGGGAGATGAGTCTGGCATCCAGATGTCCGGCTCGATGCCGTGACCGAAGCCGCCGTCGTCGTTCTGAAACTCAGCCAGGGCGTCGATAACAGCCTGTTCTGGGCCGCCCTCGAACTCGTGCTGGAACATGGCGCGTTCAAGCGGACGAGCGAGCAACTTCATGAAGTTGGACGACTTACGGAGTGCGTCTGATGTGAGGGTTAAGGGCATGGCTTGGATAGGGCAATTAGAAAGTGGTATTACATGAACGCCTGATACCAGCCCCTAAACGCTGACGTACTCAGCGCCTATCAACACGGCGACGGGCCTGGACGTCTCTTCCGCTTTCTTGAAGGCCAGCCCGATCCTGTCCAACTCGGCGTCCGTCTCGATGATCCAGTAGGGCGTACCCCAGGTGTGGAGGAAGGGCTCCAGGAACTGGGCTGCGCTGTCCGGGGTGTCGCCGTGTCGTGTGTAGCCCCGGTACCCGATGAACATAACGAGCGGGAGATCGATGCCAATCCCGAGACCACGGAGGGCGTCACCGGACTCGAATAGACCCGAGTTCTGGATCATGATGGCCGGCTTCTGGTTGGCGATCCACAGCCCGGCGGCGATGGCAATCGCCTCACCCTCACGGGCGATCGGCACGACCTCCATACCGCTTTCGGTCATGTTGTCGTACATGAAATTGGTCTCGCTGTCCGGCAGAGTCACCATGTGCGTGACGCCCTGGGCAGCGATGTGCTCGACCATCGAGCGAGCGGTTAGGCCCTCGGTCGTCCCCTGTGCTGTCATCTGGGAAGCCTCCTGATCTGGCTCGACAAGCCCGAAAGTCAAACGGGGCACAAGCGTAATCGCAGATTAAGACTCGGGCAACCGGCCCGGATGGGGACGACCCATAAATGTCTAGTCGTCCGCCGCCACCGGCTCGCTCGCTGTAGGGTCTCCGTCCGTAACCCGCACTGGAGGTTTGCCGGGCGACGGTGTGAACAGGATCACCGCCGCTGCGAGGATGGAGAAGGCAGTGAGCATCGGGAATACTGCTCGATAGTCGCCCGTGACGTCGTAAATCAGGCCTGCGCCCAGCGCTCCCGCCGCCTGTCCTCCGCCAACCCACGGCTCTACGAATCCACGCACCGCGCCAAGCGAACGCCTGCCAAAGTAATCGGCAACTATCACCGAAGGAACGACCAAGAGGCCGCCCAGTCCGAAACCGAATAGCGTCGCCACGACGAAGGCCAACGCCGTGTTGTCCACGGTCAGGAATAACATCGCAACCACGCCCATGAACAGGGCGACAGCCGCGTAGGCAACCTTGACCGGGAATTTTTCTGCGATCACACCCCAGAAAATTGCGCCGATAGCTGACCCGGCAGCGAGGGAGGTCAATGCCGCAGCGGCGACGGTCGCGCTGATGCCCTGGTCTCGTAAAAACGCCGCCTGGTGGATGTTGACGCTGGCGTGGACGAAGAAGAGCAGCCCCCCGGTCAGCCCGATGGCCCACAGCGTAGGGGTACGTATCGCTCCGCCCAGCGTCCAGCCTTCAACTTCAACGGGCGCATCTGGACTATCTTTCTGTTCCGCGTCTCCAGAGGTGCTCTCGGGTTCTACAACGTCCCCATCGCCGTCCGGCAACATGCCAACGTCTTCCGGTTTGGAGATGATCAGGAACCACAGCGGAGCCAGTGCGACGGCCCATACGGCGATGCCCAGCCAGAACCACGCTTCCCGCCATCCAACGGTGTTGATGAGTATCTGGGCGAAGAACGGCATCAACCCCATGCCGACGGAGTGCGACGACGCAAGTATCCCGTTGGCTCGGCCGCGGCGACGGATGAACCACTGGGAGACCACCGTGCCGGTCCCGATCTGGACAGGCGCGGCAAAAATCACTCGTCCGATACCGAACAAGATGTAGAAGCTGATGGGTGTGACCCACCAGCCGATCGCCATCGTCGTAAATCCGAGGATGAGGGCGGCGCCCAGCAGGACGGCGCGCGGGCCGTACCGGTCGATTAAATATCCCGAGATCGGCGCTGCGAACATCGCTGCGATACCGCCCGCGCTCGCAGAACCGGCGAGGAGTGTCCTGCTCCAGCCGAGGTCTTCCGCCATCGGGAACATGAAGACGCCAAGGGTCAGGGACGCCGCCGCATTACGGACGAACACCGCAGATCCGGCGGAGAAGAGGATCGCCCAGCCGTAAAAAAACGGCGTGCGTCGAGCGATGCGATGTCGGAGGTTAGGAGAGTTCAAGGGGTCTCGATGTTCTGGAGAATGCTGTGGTCAGCGGCGCACGATGTTACAACGTCACTGCACGGAAAAGCCGTGCTCACGTCCAGCGCATCAATTTTATTTTTCATAAGACCCCTGACCAGGACCAGATCCACACCCCTGAGATTTTGGATTCATCAGAATCGCAACCGGCAATAAAGAGGAACCGCAAGCATGGCCATCATCTACGAGAAGCGTGATCAAATCGCTTATATCACGATCAACAACCCGGACAAGGCGAACATCCTGGACAAGGCCAGTTCAGACGCCCTCGCGGAGGCATGGAAAGAGGTCTGGGAGGATCGTGATGTCAGGGCCGCTGTCCTGACCGGTGAAGGCGATAAGTACTTTTGCGCCGGGCACAACCTGGCTCCAAGGCCTGATGTCACGGATGAGGAACGTGAACGGTTGCGGTTGCAACGAACTTACTGGCCCCTTTCTGGGACCGTTAACGGCGCTACAACAGGCGTCGATGGACGAATGGGTGACCACTACCCGCAGATCTGGAAGCCCGTGGTCGCCGCCGTAAACGGATGGGCCGCAGGCGCCGGGTTCTACCTTGTACTTGGCTCAACCGATATCCGAATTGCCTGCGCAGAGCACGCACGCTTCAAGTTCGCGTTGCTGTCTCAGGGCTGGGTAGGCAACGGCCCGGGCGCGACGCTTCTCACCCGACAGGTCAACTACGCGGATGCGATGCGAATTCTGCTGATGGACGAGCCGTTCGGCGCAGATGAGGCGCTTCGCATCGGCCTTATCAACGAGGTTGTGCCGCACGAGAACCTGATGGATAGGGCGGATGAGCTGGCACACCGTTTGGCGTCGATGCCGCCGGTGGCGGTGCGGATGATGAAGGAGTTCGTCATCCGATTCCGCGAGTCCCCCGTGGACACGGCGTGGCAGGTGCAGACTCTGATGAACACGTTGCTCATCCAGACGACGATGGACGGCGAGGAGGGCCGGAAGGCCTTCAACGAGAAGCGTCCAGCAATCTTCACGGGCGCGCTCCGTAAAAAGGGTGAGGCGTTCTCAGATCCGACACTGGAAGAGGCTGAACGACTCGAAGAGCTATACAAATCAGGGGAGTACTAACCCCGATTGGGCGTTTATTTGGATGTATTGGCGGACACCGTTATCGCCGATGACATCGCGCCGTGGGGGTGTGTGGCAATACGCCCCTACGCTGTCCAGCAAAATGTCATCCTGAGTCCGAGGCGAAGGATCTCCCGGCCCGCACTCCACCGCGCTCGATTCGTGGGTGACGCCATTGCGGACGTCGGCCGTTCCTAGGTCAGCGCGCCTGTATCCCGCAGCTCAGCGATCTCGCCATCGGTCATACCTAGGACGTCAGACAACACGGCATCGGTGTCTGCGCCCAGCTCTGGCGCCGGTGTCTGATCACGGCGTTCTCCGGCTTCCCATCGCCACGGCAATCCCGGCAGCCCGCGGCTCGATCCGTCCATATCTGTAGATTTCGCATAGAAACCACGTTCTTGAAGATGCGCGTCCCAGAACAACTCCGTGGAATCTGGTGACGGTGCCGCGGAAACACCGGCATTCTGGAGCGAGAGGGTTGCCTCCCTTGCGGACCGTGTCGAGGTCCAGGCCGTGATGACCCTGTCGATCTGCGCCGCGTCCCACGTTCGAGTTTCCAGACTGTCAGAGCTTCGGACAATCAATTCCGGAACGACGGAGCACAACGCGCCCCACTCACGCCGCGAGGCGGTGCTGATCGCAACCCACTCGTCGTCACCAACGCAGGGATAGACGCCGTGCGGCGATATTTCGGGGTCGTCGTTCCCGATTGGTCCAATTGATGCCCGGCCGGATTGGTGATCGATCAGCGGTCCCGGCATGGTCGACAACAGGGACTCCACCATCGAGAAGTCGATATGCGCGCCTTGACCGGTGCTCGCCCTTTGCCGAAGCGTCGCTCCGATGGCGAACGCCATCTTCAGGCCGCATAGTGGATCCGCCCAGGCCCACCCGACCCGGGGAGATGTTTTCGGGTATCCGTTGAGTGTGGCAAAACCGGTGTAGCACTGGATGAGCGTTCCGTATGCCACGCGACTCGCGTCTGGACCGGTACGCCCGAGTCCGGATGCTGAGAGCAGAACGATGTCGGGCCGTATCTCGCTGAGCGCTTCATAGCCAAGCCCGAGCCGATCCAATACGCCGGTAGCGAAGTTCTCCACGACCACATCACATTCGGCGACCAGCCGGTGTGCAATTTCGAGTGCTTCCGGCTGCTTCAGGTTCAGGGTGATGGCGCGCTTGGATTTGCCAAGAATTGCGTGCAACGCGGACGCACGCCCCGGGTCGGCACGGCCGCTCGTTTCGACCTTGATCACGTCTGCCCCGAGCGCGGCCAGATACCGAGTGCAGGTCGGCCCGGCGATTACCCAGCTCAAATCTAACACCCGGACTCCCGACAACGGACCCCCGTAAGGGGTGATTATTCGGGGCGGTTTTACGGAAGCCGCAGCAGATTTTCCGTTTGATGATCGGCGCACTGTATATGACACACCCGGGCGACGGAGCATGCCGGCGGTCGGGTGCTGGAACTCGGTGAAGAACCCCCGGTGCAGGAGTTGTGGCGATTCGAGAAGATCGCCCGGCGTAGCCAGGGGGAACGATGGCACGTGCGCGTCCTGCGCCGTTTCATAGATCCATTGCTTGGTATGGCTGGCGCTCCACTCGCTGATAAGCGGGTGAAGGTCTCCCCAGTTCCTGGCACGATCGGCTTTCGTAGCGAAGCGAAGCTCTCTACCCCAGTCCGGGTCTCCCATAACGCCGAGCCACGCCCGCCACTGCCGCTCTTCACGGGGGGATATAGCGACGAATCCGTCGGAAGCCGGAATGATGCTGACGGTCGAGCCATTTCCGGCCCCATCGTGGTGACGCGACTGCGAAGGCTCGCCGTAAGCCGGCGCGGACAGTTCACGGACCGCCATACAGGCGACTGCTTCCTGGGTTGATACATCGATCAGCTCGCCACCGTCGGGACGCTCTCCGGCGAGCGCGAGCATCGCTGCGCACGCCGCGGTGGCGCCCGCCACGAATGCCGACTGATCACCGGCGGCACGAACGGGGGGTTCGGCCTCCGGGTCTTCGACCTGGCCGATGAGAAGGCGGCCCATGCCCGAGGCGTGGAACGATATGAGATCGCCGCCCGTGAACTCGGCTTCCGGACCGGTCAGGCCAAATGGGGTGATAGAGACGATCAGTGCATCAGCGTTGATCGAACGAGCTTCGTCGATCAAGACCCGGGCCACTGAAGCCCCCTCGGGTGTAACGTCCACGATCACCAGATCGACGTTTACAAGGATTTCATCTATATCTGCGGAGCCGATAGCGCTGCGTTTGCCGTCGTTAACCGCAAGCCAGACATTTACCTCTTCTGCTTCGCCTGACAGCCTGCTCACATCCGCCCCGGCCTCTACAAACGACTGACCGCAAACCGCACCGGCCAGGCCGGGCCCGAGTTCGACTACGCGTAATCCGGCCAGCAGGTCCAACGTGGTTGCTCCGGTAACTGATCCAGTCGTCATGTCGATTCCGAGTTTATTAGGGTTGTCCGCGGCTCGGGGATGCTACAACGTAGCCGACCCGATAGCCGGTTTGTCTCCAGCAAATAATGGCGAATTCAGCCAGACACCTCGCCTCGCTGGTAAAATTGCGGCACGAAATACCGGGCGGCATGCGATGCAACCGCCTAAAACCGACGATCAAATAACTGGAAAGTGGATAGCGAATGACGAACGGTAACGGTCCTTTCGGCGCCCGGGCGACCCTTCAGACCCCCTCCGGAGAAATCACTTACTACCGACTGTCTGCCCTTAAAGAACAGGGTCTCGTTGATGTAGACAAACTCCCGTTCAGCATCCGTATCCTCCTGGAAAACGCACTTCGCCAGGCGGATGGCGGCGTGGCCGACCGTTCAGATATCGAGACGGTCGCATCCTGGACACCTACTTCGACTCCCAGCAAAGAGATTCCGTACCTGCCCGGCCGGGTCGTTCTCCAGGATTTCACCGGCATACCGACGGTCGTAGACCTGGCGTCGATGCGCGACACCGTCGCCGAATCAGGCGGTGACCCGTCGATCGTTAACCCGATCATCCGTACCGATCTCGTGATCGACCACTCGGTTCAGGTTGACTATTTCGCAACTGAAGGCGCCCTCGCTATGAACATCGAGCGCGAATTTGAGCGAAACCGAGAGCGCTACCTGCTGCTCCGGTGGGCACAACGGTCGTTCGATAACTTCCGCGTCGTACCCCCGGGAACGGGCATCGTCCACCAGGTGAACCTAGAATATCTGTCGTCATCGGTTCTGACCCAGGATGGCGATCACGGCCGTGTCGCCTTTCCTGACACCTGCATAGGCACAGACTCCCACACTACGATGGTCGACGGCCTTGGTGTGCTCGGATGGGGCGTAGGCGGTATCGAGGCCGAGGCGGTGATGCTGGGGCAGCCGTACTACATGCTGGTCCCGGAGGTCGTTGGCGTCAGATTGACGGGCTCGCTGCCGGAAGGTACGACGGCCACCGACCTTGTTCTAACCGTTACCGAGTTGCTGCGAGCCCACGGCGTCGTGGAGAAACTGGTCGAGTTCTTCGGGCCCGGCCTGGCGAATCTGCCGGTTGCCGATCGCGCAACCATCGCGAACATGTCGCCTGAGTACGGCGCAACAGCGGGTTTCTTCCCGGTAGACGACCAGACACTTCGATACCTGCGGCTGACCAACCGTGGCGATGAGGCGGATCTCGCAAACGCCTACTACCATGCGCAGGGATTGTTCTACACGACCGACACACCAGACCCCGAATACACTTCAATTGTTGAACTTGATCTCGGGTCTATCGAGCCCAGCCTGGCGGGACCTCGACGACCGCAGGACCGCGTCTCGTTGAGTGGCGTGGCAGAGAACTTCTTTGATGCATTCCCGGAGGGTGACCGCCCGGGAGAGACCGGTGTGACCGCCCCATTCAGGAACGGTGTGACGATCAATATTGAAGGAGAGCAGGTGGAGGTAGGTGACGCCGCTGTGGCCATCGCCGCCATCACCAGCTGCACAAACACCTCGAACCCGTACGTAATGGTCGGCGCAGGGTTGCTGGCCAGAAACGCCCTGGCGAAGGGCCTGCAGAGCAAATCCTGGGTCAAGACCAGCTTGGCCCCGGGCTCCAAGGTGGTGACCCGATACCTGGACGGTCTGGACCTGACAAAGGACCTGAATGGGCTTGGCTTCCACACCGTTGGATACGGCTGCACCTCGTGCATCGGAAACTCCGGCCCGCTCCCGGCGCCTGTAGCACAGGCGATCGATGACAACGATCTAACCGTGGCCGGCGTCCTGAGCGGCAACCGTAACTTTGAAGGGCGTATCCACCCGCAATTGAAGGCCAACTACCTGGCGTCTCCAATGTTGGTCGTGGGTTATGCACTTGCCGGACGGGTCGATGTGGACCTCGTTCGGGACCCGCTTGGGACCGACGAGGACGGCAATGACGTGTACCTCAAGGACATATGGCCGTCCCAGACGGAGATCGCCGACGCAGTGGACAGCGGAGTAACCTCGGACCAGTTCGCCGAGGGTTACTCTAGTGTTTTCGAGGGCTCAGATGAGTGGAAGGCGCTGCCGGTTCCTGAAGGCGTCCGGTTTGCCTGGGACCCGGGTTCCTCGTACGCACAGCGTGTGCCGTTCTTTGACGACATGCCTGCCGATGCATCGCCCGTTGAGAACATCTCTGGAGCCCGTGTGCTGCTAAGGCTTGGCGATAGCGTGACGACAGACCACATATCACCGGCGGGGGCAATCCCGCCGACCGCGCCGTCCGGGCAACTACTGCTTGGCGATGACATCCCGCGAAGAGACTTCAACACCTATGGTGCGCGGCGGGGCAACCACAATGTTCTGGTGCGCGGCACATTTGGAAACATCCGATTGCGTAACCAGATGACGCCGGGCCGCGAAGGCGACTGGACCCTTCATTTGCCGGACGGCGAGGAGATGCGGGTGTTTGAGGCCGCGGTGAAGTACGCCGAAGAGGGCGTGCCGTTGATCGTTCTGGGCGGAAAAGAGTACGGAACAGGCAGTTCACGGGACTGGGCGGCCAAAGGCCCGTCTCTGCTGGGCGTGCGTGCCGTCATCGTCGAAAGTTATGAACGCATTCACCGCAGCAACCTTATCGGGATGGGAATACTGCCGATCACGTATAACCCGGGGGATAGCGCTGACTCGCTGGGCCTGACCGGTCGTGAGACGTTTGCGATCACGGGGCTGGATGGTGAGTTTGAGCCACGCCAGACGGTGCATGTGACGGCGATGACCGATGACGGCAAGATCACAGAGTTTGACGCCATCTTGCGCATCGATACAGGTATCGAGTGGGACTACTATCGCCATGGCGGGGTGCTCCACTACGTTCTGAGACGGATGGCGGGCGAAAGGGACTAGAACGGCGGAAACCTCTCGCCCTGCGCCCTCTCCAGCGAAAGGGAGAGGGGGATTTTCGAGGAACACGCGGCATCTTTTTGGGCGCCCCCTACGACCGGTCTCGCCTAACGAGCCCCCAGAGCCGCTCGCAGTGCTGTTTCCAGTTCCGGGTGGATGAACTCGTAGCTGGACTCCAGTAGCTGAGTCGGGCGCACATCCTGATCCGTGAGTATCAGTTCACGGCCCATCTCGCCGAACACCAATTTCGCCATCAGTCCCGGCATCCAACCAAGCGCCGGACGGCCTACGGCCGCTGAGAGCGCTTTAGCGAACTCCCGGTTGGTTATAGAGTTGGGTGACGTGACGTTTACTGGACCGGACAGTTCGGGCGTGTCCAGCGCATGCAGGATCGCTCCGACAACGTCGTCGCTGGCGACCCAGCTGATGTGCTGTTTACCGTTGCCGACCCGACCGCCCAGCCCGATTCGCGCCATAGGAAGCTGGCGGGATATTAGCGCATCGTTGCGATCTACAATCACACCGAATCTCGTGTTCACGACTCTGATGCCGGCGTCTGAGGCCGGTTCGCAAGCGGCTTCCCACTGGACTGCCACGTCAGCCAGGAACCCATCCCCCGGCTCTGACTCCTCGTCAAGTTGTTCCCCGGGACGACTTCCGTAATATCCGACGGCCGAGGCGCAGATCAATACATTCGGTGGTTGCTCCAACCGAGCCAGAGACTCCGCCAGAAGGCGTGTTCCGTCCACTCGACTGGTGCGAATGCGCTCTTTCTTCGCGTCACTCCAGCGCCAGCTTGCTATCGGTTCTCCAGCGAGATGGATCACCGCATCGTGGCCCTCGATGACGTCCTGATCTACATGCCCTGAAACTGGATCCCACCGGGCCTCGCCGTCTGTCCGGGCGGCAACGCGGCGTACGAGACGCGTCACGTTGTCCCCGCGCGCCCGCAGAGCAAACGACAGGGCGCTGCCCACCAGCCCTGTTGCCCCGCTTACTGCGACCCTTAACGCCATCCTGTACTCCCGATTAATGTCATGCTCGACACCATATGTCCGTTGCGTCGACTCGATTAGACCCAAATACACTGGAGTCCGGTCGCATAATTGCGGACCGGCTTAGTAAATCCCATTCACCTGATTATTCCGAGAGGCCACCAGGATACGATGACCGAACAAACAATCTTAGTCGAACGCGATGGCCCGGTCGCAACGATTGTTCTGAACCGTCCGGACAAGATGAACGCCATTTCGCTGGAGATGTGGGGAGATATATCGTCGCAGATCGATGAACTTCAGCGCGATGGAAGCGTGCGAGTGGTCGTGTTCCGAGGTGAGGGTGGACGGGCGTTCTCCGCGGGCGCGGATATCGGCGATTTCGAGAAGAGCAGGCACGATTCCCGATCCGCGATCGGGTACGCAGAAGTGTTTGAAGGCGCGCTTGAGAAAGTGGCGTCGTTGACCGTGCCAACCATCTCGATGATCGATGGAGTGTGCGTCGGGGGCGGGCTAGAGCTTGCGACATGCACGGACATCCGGATTGCAGCCAAAGGATCTCGTTTCGGTGTCCCGGTGGCACGGATCGGCGTGGTCGCAGGGTTCAAGGAGATGCGTCGACTCGCCGCTATCGCCGGTCCGGCAAACGCCGCGTACGTCGTGTTGAGCGGGGAAATCCTGGGGCACGAGATTGCACTGGCGATGGGACTGCTGACGCGTGTGGTTGAGAAGGAACAGTTGTCAGACGAGGTGTACGGGCTTGCCACGCGTATGGCATCGCTGTCTCCTGTGTCCCATGCGGCGCACAAAGAGATTCTCGAAACTCTGCTCTCCAACCCATCTTTGACCGGTGTGGACGTAGATGCTCCGGACGGGCCGCAGTTCCGCTCGTTTGATTCTGAAGACTTCAAAATTGGGACAGAGGCATTCGTAAATAAGACGAAACCTGAGTTCACGGGCCGATAAACTCTGATGAACGCCAGCGAAACTTCGCGATCACGCATCGGTATTTACGCCGATGACCTCACCGGCGCCCTGGATGCCGCTGCGCCGTTTGCCGCCGCCGGAATGTCTACATACGTTTCCGTGTTCGGCACCGTTCCTGACGACGATGCTCGTACCTATCGGGTCCTGTCGCTGAACGTGGACACTCGCCACGAGGATCGCTTTCCGGTGTTCGATAAGGCGGCAAGGGCCGTCCAGGAGTTGAGAACGGCGGGGTTCACGCTGCTGGTCAACAAGATCGATTCAACGCTGAGAGGGCACGCGGGAATGGAAGCCCGGGCCGGGTTGTCCCGGGAGTCGTCAGATCCCAGCGACATTGGTAAGACGGGAGAGTGGTCCGGGCCACAGCTTGCGCTGATTGCGCCGTCGTTCCCGGCCATGGGTCGGATCGTCCGTGGCGGACAGGTGCTTGTACATGGCGTTCCGCTGGCCGAGACCGAGGTAGGGCGTGACCCGCTGAGCCCGGTGACATCAAGCGATATCGTAGAACTCGTCGAGCTGAATACAGGAATTCGGCCGACTCTACTTTCGTCGAAGGACGTTCGTGAGGATGGCCGCCTGCGTGACAGGATTGCCGAACTGTCAGTACGACCCCCGGTATTGGCGGTCTGCGATGCCGAGTCTCATGAGGACCTGAGACTGATCGCCGCCGCATTTGTCGAGTCGGAAGGGAAGGTAATCCTCTCCGGCTCGGCCGGTGTGACGAACGCGCTGGCCGAGATCATGTCCGGTGAGTCAACGGACGCGCCCGAGCGCGCCAATCTCGCAGAAAAAGGCACCGCACCATCGCTCATCATATCCGGCAGCCGGCGGAGCGTGACCGGACGTCAACTGAAGCTCGTGTCAGACGACCGGCCAGTCGAATGGCTTCAGATCGACCCGATTGCGCTACTAGACGAAGACCTGTCCCGAGAAACCCGGGATAACGCCGTCAGTACGGTGGTGGGCGCCCTGGATAATGGGAGAAATGCCGCCGTGTCGTTGTTGCAGGTTGACGTGACCGGCGATGGCGACATCAGGACCAAGCTGGTCAGAGAACTCGGCGCCATCTGCTACAGGGTTGCGAGGCGCACCCGTCCCGGCTCGCTGGTGATTATCGGCGGAGATACTGCTCAGGCGACGCTCAGGGCCGTGGGCGCCGCTGGTATCGTGATGCACGACCAGCCATCCCCCGGCATACCTTCCGGCACGGTGGACGGCGGATTGCTTGACCGAGTCAGTGTCGTTACAAAAGCTGGGGCGTTTGGGGACGAGCAAATACTGATCGATGTAATCGACTACCTGACCTGAAAGCATCCGGAACGCGGGTCAGCAACCGTTCACAAACGATCTCAGTAGAAAGATGTGTCACAGAGTGAGTAAGCCTATCCTCGCTATCACGCTCGGAGACCCGGGAGGCGTTGGACCGGAGGTCACCGCGAAGGCGTTTCCGCATGAGGCCGGGCTGGACCGTTCAATCCCACTCGTCGTCGGCGATGCGAGGATCGTGGCGGACGCCGTGGCAAGGTGGGCGCCCGGATGGACCGTTGCCGCGATCGAGGGGCCTGAAGAAGCGGCCGCTGTCGGCAATCAGATCGTCCCCGTGATAGATATACCGAACTGCGACCCCGCGCTGGTCAAGATCGGTGAAGTAGATCCGTACAGCGGCAACGCAGCGTACGAATACGTCGTTCACACCGCAAAGCTTGCGATGGACGGACGTATAGCCGCGATAGTGACGGCGCCCTTGAACAAGGAATCGATGCGACTTGCCGGCCACATGTACGACGGCCACACAGGACTTCTCGGAGAGCTGACCGGCGCAAAAAAGTACTTCATGGTGCTCGGGTCCGACGTGCTCAGGGTGATCCACGTCAGTACCCACGTCACGCTGGAAGAGGCCGTCAAACGGGTCAAGACTGATCGTATTCTCGATACCATCAGGGCCGGGAACGAACACCTGAAGCAGATGGGATTTGAGAACCCACGGATCGCCGTGGCCGGTCTCAATCCGCACGCTG
This sequence comes from Dehalococcoidia bacterium, assembly GCA_046583455.1. Lineage (GTDB taxonomy): Bacteria > Chloroflexota > Dehalococcoidia > Lucifugimonadales > Lucifugimonadaceae. The sequence goes on from JAYGCG010000012.1 coordinate 14,954, forward strand.
GCGATGGCGGCCAGTTCGGTGTTGAGGAGGCCCAGGAAATTGCCCCGGCTGTTGAGCTGGCACGTGCAGAGGGGATCGACACAACGGGTCCGATATCACCGGACGCTGTGTTCAGAATGGCGATCGACGGCCGATACGACATCGTAGTCGTCCTTTATCACGACCAGGGCCACATTCCTGTGAAGCTGGTGGCATTTGAAGAGGGCGTCAACGTGACGGTCGGGTTGCCGATCATCAGGACGTCTGTCGACCATGGCACGGGTTTCGACATAGCGGGGCAGGGCATTGCGAGCGAGGTCAACATGATCTCGGCGCTGGACTACGCCTACAAGATGGCGACCGGAGACCGCGGCGGTTAGCGCACGGCCTCCGGCTCAACGATCAGGCTTTTTCTTGCCGAGCGGCTTCCATCCTGATCCTCAGGAAAAGTCCGAGTGCGACAAGCAGCAGGATGCCACCCACTACGGAGGCTCCCATCGGGAGCCATGACCCGAACCACACGATCTGGTTCCTGAGACCTTCGATCTCATCTACCAGTTCTGCAACAGACTCGTCGCTGTATTTCAGGTTGTTCGCGAGACGGACGTACTTGCTGCCGTCGGGCGCTTGAGCAGAGACGGTGTCCATCACCGTTGCGTCCACACCGGCGCCGGTGTTCGGCTCGATATACGCGACGGTGAATGTGTCGAACACCAGCGGCAGACCGGTTCCGGCCGGATCGTCCAATCCCAGTGCCACGTTCTCAACATCTACGACGTAGGTGTAGGTCTGGAGGCCGTTGGTGGACGTGGTTTCGCCGTACACGGCATCCAGAGGCTGTCCGGCGAACGATATCCATGACGGGTACGCCGTGTTCTTGTCCGTGTGGAACGGGAGTCCCCACTGTCCCGAGCGCTTCGCTCCTTCGTCCATTAGCTCAGTGATGTAGTCCTTGTCCGAGCGGTCCACGATAAGTGTTGTCGTGCTGGGAGCGAACTGTGAGTCGAGCAAACCCATGTCCGAGTTGTCTACCAGGTTCGTTGTCGTGATCGTCTCGGTCAGGTAGATATTGTCGCCTTCAACCCGATCCGCAACACGCACACGATTAACGCTCACCGGAATCTCGACCGTGGGCAGGTCAGCAGGGTTCGCCAGGATCTTCTGCGTCCGTGGATCCAGGACCAGCGCAAGAGCGTCGGGGTCGGCTAGGAGACCTGCCACGACCGGGTTGGTGAGGACGGCGCCCAGCGCAGGGTCGGTCACGAGAGCCATCAAGCCGGGATTGCTAACCAGCGCGGTTGCCGCCCCGGACGCCAGCAGTGCGCTGACGGCGGGATCAGCTAGCAACGCGCCGATCGCTGGATTCGCTCCTATGAGCGCCGGAAGTTTGGTCGGATCTGCCACCGCCGCAAGCACCGCAGGATCTGCCAGTGCGGCAAGCACGTCAGGGTTAGCGAGCGGGGCCAACGCTGCGGGATCGGCCAGCAGACCCAGGATGGCCGGGTTCGATACGAGATCGCCGAGTGCGGGGTTCGCGAGCAGTCCGGCGATTGCCGGGTCGCTCAGTAGAGCCCCACCGGCTCCTGACGCCGCCAACCCGGCGACCGTCTCGTTGGACAGCAGTCGAGTTGTGAAAGATGTGTCCACGAGGGTATATGTGCCCTCAAGGACGACTTGTCGGTTCAGATCATCAGGCACCTTCTCGAACCGTTGGAATACAACGGTTCCCCAGATAATCCCGAATCCGAGCAGAATCACCCCGATAATTCCGGTGATCCAAACGGTTTTCGATATTGCGCTGCTCATGGCGTACGTCCGTTTTCCTATCCAGAAACCCGGACGGCGTCTTTTAGACCTGCCGTCCACCCTTGTTCGTTCGACGAATTCCGTCGGCGACCGATGGGATAACGAAGAGGTTACCGTGCTGGAATTGAGTGTTTCTTCGAAACAACGTTGCGGTAATCGACTGAAAGTGACGATTTAGTCGTGTATTCGTGTTTAAACAGTCAAAATTTCATCTCGCCAATGTGACGGTTAGTCCAATCTCACGCCGGGGTATTAGCGATTAGGTGAACATGCGCAGGTTGGACTTAGCCATCTCACTGCTGGTCACGAACTCCAGGAGGGCGGACTTCCCGTCCTCGGTGGCGGCACGGGCGCGCATCAGGGCCGGGCCGACATCATCGGGATCATCAATACGCTCACTCCAGCCGCCCATCGCACGCGCCATATCGGCGTAACGTCCGTACAACCCGCGTGATCCGAACCTGTCGTTTGATACTTCCATGTGCGGGACCTCGACCGCCATATCGTCGTTATTCAGGACGACGGTGCAGATCGGGATGTTTGACCGTACGGCGGTCTCGAAGTCGAGGCCGGTCATGCCGAACGCCGCATCTCCCATGAAGTTGACGCAGAACTTTTCAGGTTTCGCCAGCTTGGCTCCCATGATCAACCCGAGACCAGTGCCGAGGCCGTGTGACTTGCCCCAGCCGAGGTAGCTCCGAGGCCCGTCTGAACGGTAGAAGGGCATGATCTGCATGCGGGGGCTGCCGGAATCGTGTGTGACGATCGCCTCGGATGGATCGACCTGACTCATGAATTCGCCCAGAACCCTGTACGGAGTAATTGGAGACTCGCTGGAGCTGAGTTTCGCCTCCCACTCTCCGTACCAGGCGGAACGGATCGCGGCGATACGATCTTCAGTGTCCAGAGTTTTGCGTTCGCGTGTTGAAAGCAACTCTTTGCAGGCGTCGATCATCTGGCGCAGCACGATGCGTGCGTCGCCGAGCAATGGGTGATCGGCGATGTAGTCCTTGTGGAGGTCTACCGGATCGTTCGTGGCGTGGATCATCGTCTTGCCGGACGGGTAGGGCGTGACCATGCCCTGGATCGTGAAGCTGGTGCCGATGCCGAACAGGACATCAGATTCACGAACGTATTCCAGCCCTGCGCCGTTCATCACCTCAGAAACCGAACCCACGGACAGCGGGTGCATCTCGGAGAAGGCACTCTTCCCGGCCATCGTCGTAGCGACGGCGACTTGTAATAGTTCCGCCAGTTCTGTCAGCTCGGCGCTGGCTTCTGCGTACAGCACGCCCTGTCCAGCGAGGATGAGGGGCTGTTTCGCGTCCAACAGAACCTTCGCCGCCTCCATAATGTCGTTCTCGTCTGCGCCAGAGATTGCCGCTTTGACCGGTACGTAGTTGTCGACCACGGACCCATCTACCTCCATCTCAGCGATGTCCGCCGGTATCTCCAGCATGGCTGGTCCGGGCTTGCCCATGCGCATCGCAGAAAAGGCCCGTCGCAGGGAGGCTCCGACCCGTTCCGGCGAGTTGATGCGCTCGATGTGCTTGGTCACCGAGTCGTAGCTCTTCAGGGAGCTGTACATCGGCGTGACACTCTCCCGCGTTGACGGGTGACCCAGGGGCAGGAACAGCATCGGTACCGAGTCCGAGAAAGCGGTTGCGACGCCTGGGTATGCATTCTCCGCGCCGGGACCGTACTGCATGGCGAATACCGACGCCTTGCGGCCGTTCGTGACACGCGCAAAGCCGTCCGCAATGTGCACTCCCACGCGTTCCTGTCGGCATATCACCGGCCGGATACCCGTCGCCGCTATCGCCTCGATGACTGAGGTCGTCGGGAAGGCGCTGAGGAACTCTATGCCCTCTTTTTTAAGGATCAGGGCCAATGCGTCGATCGTGCGCAAGATGTCTCTCCTACCGCCGGCTCACCGGTATTGATTTTGTGCTCTGATCTGAGTCCTGGTTAACCCTCGTCGTTCACCGCCTGAAGCAGGGCGGCGATGTAGCCGTAGCAGAATGCGAAAGCGACGCCGCTTGCGTTCGGGCCGGAGATTCCCGGCACATGGTCCGGCATGAGCATGTATTTGTAGCCGACCTCTTTATAGGCCCTGATCGCCTCGAGCATGTCGACGTCGCCCTCATCCGGGAACACTTCAACAAAATCGCCGACACGGCCGCGGATGTTTCGGAAGTGGACGTTGAAGATCTTCTCCCGCGACCCGAAGTAACGGATCACGTCGTAGATCTCCTCGCCCGGGCTGTCCAGCATTTCGGACACGGTGCCCTGGCAGAAGTTCAGCCCGTGATACTCGTTCTCGTGCATCGAGACGAACTTCTTGACACCCTCGACGGTCCCGAGCACGCGGTCGACGCCCATGAAGCCATCGGGCGTACGCGGGTCGTGCGGGTGGCAGGCAAGGCGAATCTTGTTCTCGGCGGCGACCGGGACGATACGCTCCAGGAAGTAGTCGATCCGCTCCCAGAACTCGTCAGACGACACCTCGCCGGCGACGGTGTGCGCCTGATCCGGGTCGGCCTCGGCGTATCGCCACGTGGAGTTGGTCGAGCCTCCCCGGCCTTCTGTCCGTTCCGTGCGCGGGATGCCGATCAGGTTCATGTTGTATTTAACGGCGGGAATCCCGGCCTCGGCGACCATACGAATGATGTTCTGGATGGATTCGATCTGGCGATCCCGGTCAGGGTCCTGCGCCAGCATTATCGCCTGGCTCTGGTTCTCTTCCACCGGCCGGGAACTGAGCGGCAGTTGAACCATGTCCAGCGACAGGCCGAAAGACTCAACCTTCTCCCGGTGGTCCTTCAAAAACTGGAGCGTCCAATCGTGCGGGTTGCCGGGCGGGTCTGCGCAGATATTCTTCAGGCCGAGCTGTGTCCAGACCTCGAAGTCCGTGTCGTCGCGTGCGCCTACCTGTGTTCCTACGTGCATTCGTACTCCTGTTGTTACTCTGTATTTACTGGTATTGATTGCCGGATTGATTTGAAGAAGTTAGCCGCGCGCGGCCACAACCTTGTCGAGCATCACCGGGGGCAATGGGAAGATCCAGCCACGATTTCGGATGATTGCTTCCGCGAGCGCCGGGGCGATGGCGACGATGATTTCCGCTTCAAGTGAGAATTGCCCGGTGAAGCCCCCGATGGCGGTCCGGGCGTGAACACCGGCGTAACCTCCGGGATCGTCTCCATCGACAGCGAACTCGCTGAGCGCTGCGCCGAATACCGACTGCCAGCGGCCCGAGAATCCGTTGACCACGGCCGGCCCCGATCCGAATTCAACGTCGGTGGACACCACCATGCCAAGTGCCTTGACGGTGTAGAGAACATCGTTCAGGTCGCCGCCTTCGCCGCCGCAGGAGAGCGCCCAGTGCAGTCGTCTGAGATGGCCGTTAGCAATCTCAGTACCGGCGTCTTGACCGTGCTTCACACGATTGCCACCGTCGTTCATGGAGTGCGTTCCGGCGACCATGCCGGAGAGGTAGACGAATCCGCTCTGGTGAAATACGGCACCGGGAATGTTGGCGCCGGCCAGCGATACGACCGTGTTCTCAAATGTCCCGAGGTCGACTCCCAACTCTGAAATACGGTCATACACATCAAAGTCGCGTCGTAGTTCGTCCGGGAGGGTGCCCTCGTCGTAGTACTTGCCCAAGGTGTTCTCCTGGCATCTGGAGTTTGCGTTGCTAACCGACCGCGTTGTCCGAAGCGACCCGAAGCATAAACCGGAATGCGGACCGACGACCCGTAATTAGTTGAGGCGGCGCGTTACCGGGCCGACAATTGCGTCCGCGTCCAGAGGCCCGTACCTGCGACTGTCGGTGATACCGGGAGCCGCCCGGTTGTCACCAAGGACGATGTACTCGTGATCCCCGGCGCCCCACGCGTGAAGCCAGTTCGACGGCATAGGGTCCGCGATGTGCGGCTCTTCCACGACCTCGCCATCGATCCACAGCTTGCCGTCACGAATCTCGACCAGCTCCCCGGGCAAGCCGACGATCCTCTTGATGTCTTCTCGGTCGACGCCGGGAGGGCGGACCACGACAACGTCAAAACGGCGAGGCTCGGTGTTTCGGTACCGGCGTGGCTCAAGTTTGGCGCGCGCGCCTTCTGAAAACGTTGGTTCCATGCTGATATTGGTCACCGTAATCACCACACCGAACGCGCTCTCGGTGAGGTTCCGCCAGAATCGATTCAACATTCGTACCGGTGCGTCCTTGGACCGTCCTTGATCCGGGATTGATGTGTGATAGATTTACCGCGCATTTTCGAGCCACGACCATTTATCAGACCTTCGCCATCGCTTCTTGATTGACGCAAAGGTGATGGTGAGTCCGGGAGGCACAATTATGTCCTTGCTTACGAATCTGACCGATCGCATCGCCCCGAGAGCCACTGTAAACGCCCACTGTGACGTTCCCTGCGGCATTTACGACCCGCACGATGCTCTCCAGGCGGCTCAGACCTGCATCCGCATGACCGAGCTGCTGCTCGAGGGCGAAGGCGACAACAGCCTGGGCGCCCAGAACACCCGGGTGCGGCAGATCCTGGTCAAAGAGGAGCACGCGACGAAGGCGAAGGACGACATCCTCGTCATCTGGACCGACTATTTCAAGCCCCCGCACCTTGAGAAGTACCCGGACCTCCATGAGAAGGTCTGGAAGGCTTGCCAGCTTGGTTCGGCCGTCAAGATCGGTGTCGACATGGACACCGCAGTTGCCTTCAAGGCAGCTCTCCAGGAGATCGGCGACATCTTTTGGGAGACCAAGGCCTAACCCCAACGGGGTGAATATTGGAAAGGCCCGGTCGTGAGACCGGGCCTTTCTGCGTGTTATGTCTGCCGCTGTTCGCCGAGCGATTAAACTCCGTCATTCCCGAGTAGTTGGGCAACCAGAGGCGGTATTCGTCCACGAGGTAGCTGATCTCACATTCAGTGTTTTCTGGGTTCCCACCTGCGTGGGGATGACGGCATTACCGCATCGAGAGAACTGCCCGCAGCCGGACCGTCTACATCTCGTACTTCGCCAGCATGGATCGGATGTATGTCACCGCCAGCGGTACGGCCGTCGGCTCGTCGACCTCGTCCTGGCCTTCAAACACGATCGACATCCAACCGTTGAAGCCGACGTCCCGGATGATCGGCATGATCCGATCGTAGTCGAGCCATTTTTCTTCGCCGGTCGCTATCCGATAAATCTTGGCTCGCACGTGCACCGCCCGCGGGGCCGATGCCGCTATCGAGCCGTAAAAATCGTACGCCGGGTCAGGCTTGCCGCGAGCGCCTGATGCGCCCGGGGAGCCCCGGTACTGGCCAACGTCAAGGATGTGAGTGTAGTACTCGTCATCGACCGCATCGAGCAATCTCAACGTCTGTTCACCGGTGGCGGGGACGCAGCCGTGATTGTGGTTGTGCAGCCCGATGTACACGCCCTTTGATCGGGCGTATGCCGTCACCTCTTTCTGGGCGGCGATCAGTTGGGCCCAGACATCCTCCTCAGACTCGCCTTCCGGGATCCACGCCCCGAAGTTCCGAATCATCGGGATGCCCATGCGTGCTGCGACGTCGATCCACTTCTTGACCAGCACCTTCTGTTGCTCTAGTTCATTGCCAGACTTACCAAAGTCGTTGGTGATGCCGATGTACGAGATATGGAGCCCGTTCCATAGACAGAACTTCTTGATGCGCTCCAGGTATTCGTCGTCGGTTGATGCGAAGTGCGTGTAGTGCAGGTCAACACCATCGAGCCGCATGTCGGCGGCCTTCTGGAGGAAGCCGAACATATCTATCTCATCGGCGATGAAGGTGTCGCGATATGAAAGGGATTGGAGTCCGAGTTTGATCATCTTGTCTCCCGGGTCTGGCGAGGCTCGCTGAGCACGCGTTTACGAGGGGAATTCATTTTTGCCAGCGGGAATGTACCATAGCGCCTTACCAACCTTTCTGGAGTAAATGACGATTGGCCAAAATTGATTCCCATCTCCACGTCTGGGCGCTTGATGACGAGCGATACCCGATGCCTCCCGGACGTGTCCCCAATGTACCCGGTGATGTAGAACGACTGCTTTCGTCGATGGATGAGGCAGAGATTGATGGGGCGCTGATAGTCCAACCGATCTTCCACGGCTTTGATCACGGGTACGTGAACAAAGCGATCAAGGCACACCCCGACAGGTTCAAGGGGATGGCGCTCATCAACCCGCAACGGATGGACGCCGTTGACCAGTTGGATCACCTCGTAACAGACAAGGGATATCGCGGTGTTCGGTTCAATCCGTCGATGTGGGTATTGGGCGTCATTGAGCACCTGGACCTCACTCCTGAAGAGAGAAGTAAACACTTCAATAAATGCGCTGAGTGTCAGCTTCAACACATGAACGATGACGCAGGTAAAGCGATCTACCAGAAGGCCGGAGAACTGGGCGTGCCCGTGGGCTTCATGGTCTCTCCGAAATATTTTGGTCAGATCGACGATCTTTTAAACGAATTCCCTGAAACGGCTGCCATCATCGACCACTTCGGTGGCTGTAAAGTGGCGGACGGGGCGCCCGGATCGAACCCGGACTTCGACGCGTTGATCGCACTGGCCAAACACCCGCAACTTCGCATCAAGGTTTCCGGATTCGTCGGCCCTAGCGACGGGGCGATGCCACATGAGGACACATGGCCGATGGTGAAGGCGTTGCTGGGCGCGTACGGTGCCGAGCGGCTTATGTGGGGGACCGACTTTCCGTGGATTCAGAGCCATGGAGGATATGTAGAGGGAACCCGGATCATCGGCCAGATTCCCGATATCTCAGACGGAGATCGAGACTGGTTGATGGGGGGCACGGTGACGTCACTATTGGGGGACTGGAGTTAGACCGGGCGGGTCAAGTGGCCCGAAAAATAGGACCAGATTTAACGGACCTGAGTTACTGGAGTGGCGATATGACGACGGCAGAACGATCGACCCTGGCACTGGCGCCTCAGACGGCTGCGGCGATGGCCCAGGCTGCGAAAGCGCTGGTGGCGGAAATCGGCAGCGATAACCGATTCCAGTTTGATTTCGGCAATGAACAGCGATTTGAATGGGACTATAGGCCACACGTACGTGCCGGAGTTCCACTCATGGACATGAGCGCGTCCGGGCGCAAGGCGGCCATGAGGCTGATCGAGGTAAGCGTTAGCTCCCGGGGCAACGAAAAAGCCAACTCGATCATGGCCCTGGAGCACACTCTCTCCGATCACGAGGCACTGGACGGAACGGGAGTCGCCGGGCGACCTCGCGACCCTCAGCGTTACTACTTTGTCGTTTACGGGGACCCGGGCGGTAATGCACCCTGGGGCTGGCAAGTTGACGGCCACCACGTATCGCTCAACTACACGATCGTGGATAACGAGTACGTCGCCGTAACGCCCACCTTCTTCGGCGCTAACCCGGCCCGTTCACTTCATGGCGAGAACGCAGGATTCCGCGCTCTCACCGAAGAGGAAGACGTGGCCCGGGGCCTCATTCATGCGCTGACGGATGACCAACGAAAGATAGCGCTGCCGGACCCCGTTGCGCCTTCCGACATCATCACCGACAGCGCTGCCCGAGTGACGCCCGGCGACCCGGTCGGTATCGCCCTTTCGGCCCTGGACGACCCACAGCGAGACAAGCTGGTCAACCTGATCCACGTCTACGTGGACCGAATGACTGACGAGATCGCCGCCAACCAGTGGAAGCGCATCGAGGGCGACGGCCTGGACACCGTCACTTTCGCCTGGAAGGGCGGACAGAGTGTGGGCGGTCCCCACTACTACACCGTTCAAGGACCGCGTTTCTTGATCGAATACGACAACACTCAGAACGATGCCAACCACATTCACTCCGTGTGGCGTGACTACATCAGTGACTGGGGCGACGACTTGCTGGGACGGCACTACTCGGACGCAAGTTCAAAACACGGCCACGATCACGATCACTGATCGGTTTATTTTGAGAGCGTACCGGACGGAGATACTCGATCCCGAAGCTGCGAGTCTTTCAGGGAGTCGTCGTTCGGATTGAATAATTACGGTGTGGTCTCGCCCTATAAGGCCTGATCAATAAAAACAGGGCAATCCGGCTCAACCGGCTGCCCTGTTTGATTTTGCGCCGGGTGGTGCATCTCCGGCGCTCTAGTTGGTCAGATAACCAGTGACGCAATCCCGAGGGCGCAGAAGCCAACTCCCGTGCCGGTGCGTGCAGTCAACCGCTCTTTGAAGAAAGCGACCGCAAGCAGGATCGCGAAGATCGGCGCAGTGCTCTCAAGCATGGCGACGATCCCCGCATGTGCGTACTTGATGCCGAGCGTGTAACCCACGAGGGCCAGACCACCAAACGTGGCGCTGGCGGCGAGTAGCTTGGCGTTTGTCGGGTCCAGGGTCATGATCTCAAATCGATGCTCTCGCGTGGCCCATACGATGTATGCAATGGCGGGGAAGAGATACCCGATCGTCGAACCAGCTATCGGGTCGACGTTGTCGAGAGCCAGGTCAAACCCGATCAGACCCGCCGCCCACATGAGACCCGCAAGAAGGACCGCAGGAGTTGCCGCCAGCGTTGAGCCGGGTACGGCTGTCGCTGGTCCGTCGTGTGCTCCGCCTCGTGTCATGTATACGCCGAACATGATCGCCATTGCGCCGGCAACGGTCACCTGTGTGACGGGGTCGCCGATGAAAAGCCAGCCGGCGAGTAGGGTGAACAGTACGAACAGCCCGCTCGCGACCGTAAACGCCTTACCCGGGTCTAGGTGAGTGAAGCTGCGGACCAGGAAAATGTCGCCGACCACGACGAATGTTCCGGACAGGCCCAGCAGTAGAACCTGCGACGGCGCGATAGTGGTGAGCTCGCCCAGACGACCGAGCGCGATGAGTAGTACCAGCCCAACCAAGACCGCGACCCACGCGTGCATGGCGACGATGGTTCCCGGACGTATACGCCCGATCATCGGTTTCGCCAGCACCGTCGCAAGCGCCCACATACAAGCGCTGCCCAGCACCAAAGTCTCGCCCAACGGCGTTGCCCCCGTGTGTTAATGGCCCGTTTTTTGCCGGGATCGCGTGAGGGTGTCAAACGCCCTCACGCGTCATGCCTTGCGGTTGAAACCTCGGACATGCCCCGACCGGGTCGGAGCGCCCCCCAGCGCTGTCGACCCTGACCCCCCAGGAAAATATCTACTGTCCTTAAATATGCGCCAAATCGCCTACAAAACGCCAAGTAGAAGCGCGACGTGTTATGCGCTTTTTTGCGAAGGCTCGTACGATTGAATCCCCGATTAGAGGCGCGGATGAACCACCGGTACCGTGTAGGTAGTAATACCCAGCGGAAAACCGGCGCTTTATTGAAAAGGTGGGCGCGTGAATATGCCCGGGCTGACGGGAGTGGGAGGTATCGCCTCCAGCCTCCCGCCACCCGGGATGACTCTCCAGGCCGGTGCGTCAGGAATACACAGCGTGGTCCGTGGTGTGGGCATTTATGTAGTCCCAGTCCAACGGAACGCCAAGCCCCGGCCCGTCCGGCACCGACACGTTGCCGTGCTCGTCGATCGCAGTCAGGTTGTCTATGTAACCGCCCCGGTAGATCGGGGGCTTCATCCCGGGATGTTTCGGGTGGAGCAACCCCATCTCGTAGAAATTCGAGTTGCGCATGGCCGCCATGGTTTGCCTGCGGTCTGGTCCCGCCACGTGGACTTCAAGATCCAGCCCGAGACCCTCGGTGGCGTGCGCCAATTTCATAAGACCGGTGATGCCGCCGTCGTAGTCCGGATCCCCTCGCACGAAGTCGGTGCCTCCGGACAGAACGAAGTCAACATGCTGCTCTAGACCACGAATGTGCTCCGTCTGCAGGATCGGGGTGTTGATGATCTCCCGCAGTTTCTTGTGAGCGAACGCCGAGACTCCGCTGTCCCGGAACGGATCCTCGTACCAGTAGTAGCCCCACTCGTCACAGACCTTGCCCACCTTCACGGCGTCGCCGAACGTCTCGTAGGTACACACCGGGTCGAGCATCAGGTCCATCTTCCCGGCCATGCGCTTGCCGACGGCCGCCACCATCTCGATCTGCTTGTTCAGCGGCTGCCCCATCCATGGGTGGATCTTGAATGCCGGGTAGCCGAGTTCGAAACACTGTTCTGCGAAATCGGCCATCGCTTCTGCGCTGGACAGTCCGTCAGGGTCGAAATCAGAGATGTAGGTGCTCGCGTAGCACGGGAACTCTTTCCTGTATGTGCCGAGCAACTGATGAACCGGTACATCCAGCAACTTCCCTGCGACATCCCAGAGAGCGATATCGAGCTGCGACCGGCCCATGCCGGCCTGCTGGCGCAAGGCCTGCTTGGCGTCGTTGTAAAACAACTCCCGATCCAGTGCGTTCTTGCCGATCAACATCCTGGCAAGTCCGGGTATCGCTGCGTACTCCACCGCGTTCCCGCCGAAGTACTCGCCGGTAATCCCGGCGTCGGTATTGACGCGAAGCACATACGCCTTTCGTCGGATGGAAGAGCCCTTCTCGTAGATCGGTATTCCGATTATTGGCTCGGTCGACACGTCGTTAATTTCAAACTCGATCTCATTGACTTCGACGCTCGTAACGATCGGTGCTTTCGCCATCTCTGTTCGCCTCCAAGTAGGTCGCAGTATTGCCGCCAGGGGATTTGGGGAGCGGGCGGCGCTAGGTTACTCTTACGGCGTCCAGTCCGCTGAGATTCAGGGGAGCTGGCGATCAATCGGCCCGGGAGATGGCGCATCAAGCGCTCGCCGGGCCGTTTATGCGTTCTGTCCAAATCTCACCCCACGGAGCCCGATACGACTTCCTCAACCGAACATCACAACGTCGTCGTTATCGGCGGCGGCGTGGCTGGACTTGGCGCAGCCTCGCTCCTGGCGGGATGGCGACCCCGCCTCGTAGGCCCGGTTCCGGAATCGTTGTCGCATCCGTCCTGGCGCCGTTCGTGGAGGCAGCACGGGATGATCTGATGGGCATGGACATGTCCGGCGTGGCGGAGATCCCGGTCAGTCCGTACGACACGTTCCGGCTGCTTCATCATCCACAACGCGACTACAAGGGCCTGGACGCTTACCCGATGCGCTGGGAGAAGCGGGTGCAAATGGACTGGGTCCTATTCACAGACGGCCCTCCGGGCGGTTTGTGGAACGACGTTCCGCGCAATCAGCTGACGCTTTCTCCGGCCCACTGGATGGAGCTGTCCGCATATCCGATAGCGGAGTTTTATGCGGACGAGGGTCTGGACCGGGATCCCAATGAGTTGATCCTAAAGAAGGATCTCGTAGCGTACTACCACGCCGTGCCGGAGAAGCTTGGTCTGACATCCGGAATCCGTGAGGGATGGACGATTACGTCGCTTGAGCCACGTGATTTCAATAACGGCCCGGGCTTTGAACTGAAGGCGATCCGGAGCTGCGACGGTGAGATCCGGACGGTCACGGCCGATTTCATCATCTACGCGGTCGGACCTCGGACCTTGAAACGCCGGTTGGACGTGCCGGGCGAGTTCGACCAATCCTACGTCTCCCGGCATTACGACCACTGGGACGACTATCCCGCAGCGTGTCATGGTCGTGGGCGGTGGTCGGTCAGCCGATTGGGCGGCGACGGAGCTGCATGACGCAGGACGTGACGTGATTTACGTCATGAGCCAGCCACAGGAACGCCACATGAGGCTGATCGAGAACAGTCAGCACCTGCCATACTACGTGCGCATAAAGGCCATCCTCGGCGAGAAAACCCGCTCTTTTGGCACCCGTTATGAGACCCACGTCACCTCGTTTGGGGATGCCGGACGTGTGTGCATCAACTCCTCGTCCGGTGAAGAGACCATCAAGGTAGACCACGTGATCGTGGAGATAGGCGCTCAGCCCGATTACGGACTTCTGGAGCCCTGGGGAGAGCTAAGCCTGTTCGAAGGTCGTGACGCCTACCGGCTACAGGTGCGGCAGTTAAAAGTACATCCGCATAATTTTGAATCGATCGACGTCCCGGGTGTATATCCGACCGGATACCTCGCCGAGAACCTGGGTATATCGGTGCTCGGCATGCATGCGACATGCTTTCCGATAGTTGCCGATATCGAACGAAAGCTCGCCGCCAGGACGCGGGCCTAGTCGCCGGCCACCACTGCCGATCCCTCGGCGTCCGTTGAGGTCTCGTTCATGGCACGATCCCAGTCCGGGATAAGAATGCGTTTCGTCGTCTCAAGCACCAGTATCGCCGCCGCGCCCAGGAGGCTGAAGATCGCAGAGAGCACGATCGCCGTCGTGTAGGAGCCGGTCAGGTCGTAGGTAACCCCGGCCATCGCCGCTCCGAGTGCCATGCCAAGTCCAGCGCCCGCAAGCTGCCACGCAAAAGTTGAGTTTTGCGGAGCCTGGCCGAAGTACTGGCGATTGATGACGGAAAACACAGAACCCTCGCCGCCGTACCCGATGCCGAATGCGAATGCGAACACGTAGAAGGCGAGGACGGTGTCGGCGTTTAGCAGTAACAGGACCGCGAGGCCCTGGATCAGGTACGAGACGAACATCACGCCTTTGCTTCCGATACGGTCGCCCAACATGGGCGTGCCGAATCGCGTTAGCAAACTTACTGCGGACATGGTGCTGAGCACGCCCGCGGCGGTGGTCGCTGAAAGGCCCTGGGATATGCCGTATGGCACGATCATTACCAGGACGACGGCGTGCCCCACGCAGCCGAGGAAGTGGATGTTGATGAGATTCCAGAACGCGTTCGTGTGCCTGATGTGGCCCTGGAACTCTTTGGCCTTGCCGACGAATTTCTTTCCGGACGTGACCTGAGGCAGATCTCCCACCCTCCACCCGTATGGCTTGGTCCCCCGTTCGTCCGGGGAGTTACGGAACAAGAGGATAAGGCCCAGCATGATCGCAGTGCCGGCTATGCCCGTTATCTGGAACGTTCCCTTCCATTCAACAGAGACGATCAGGTACGCCATCAGCTGCACCATGATCGCCGGGCCGAGTCCCCAGGAGATCATGACAAGTCCGGACCCGAGTCCGAGATGCCGTCGGAACCACATTGCGACAGCTGGCATTACGGGAATCAGGAATAACGACTGTGCGGCGCCAAGGACCAACCCGTACCAGAGGTACAGGTGCCATAGCTGGGTCATCATCGATGTACCCATCATCCCGATGAAGAACAGTACCGTCCCGGCGAGCATCGCTTTACGGGCGCCGAATCGAATTCCAAGGTACCCGGCTACCGGCGAAAAGACGGCGGTCACGAGGGTGCTGGCTGAGTAGGCAAGTGAAACAGTGCCCGGAGTCCAACCGAAGCCCTCGACGAGCGGATCGATGAACACCCCGAAGGCCATGCGGATGGAGCTTCCAACCATCTGTGCGACGGCCGCGACGATGACGATCACCCAGGCGTAGTGACGCCAGGTGTGTTTGAAGTACGTGATGGGTGATAGCTGATCGGCGACTATCGTCTGTCCGGAGCCGATTTCAGGAGCGCCGTTATCCGTACTCAGCTCAGGTCTCCCTTTAATGAAACGCCCGTTGTTTACGGGAGATCAGATGTCTATTCAGTGGAACGGGCAGAGGAAGAGAAACGAGCTCTCAATCCCCGTGGTCTCGCCGTTTGCCAGCGCTGCGGCATGTGCGTCCGGCGTGAATCCGGAACCTTCTATCGATCGCAATGAGCGGGCATCTACGTTGGCCGATACCGCCCAGGCGCCGAAGTAGATGGTCAAAACGACCGCCAACAGGACCGACGAAAGCAGCATCAACGGGCCGCGTTGAAATCGCATGCTGGTTCGCCGTGTTGGATCGATCATTGAATTTGTCGGTTTCGGGAATTTTCTGAAATGCTGTGAATGTGGAACAGCAAGGCGAAGTTTAACTCTCGCCCTACATGAATCACAGCAATATCCAGTTACTTGAACATCTACACCGTGTTGATGTGGCGGTCTCGTCTGACTCTGTCGGGATTATTCAAGCGTCGCCACGCGGTGTGCAGCGATCCACCCCTCGTCCAGTTCACATCCGAGTCCGGGCGATTCCGGCGCATCCAGCGTCATACGGTCGTTCAATCCGTAATGGTCGATTAAACCGAACTGGTGCGCCTCCGCCGGCATCCACCATTCGTAGTAGTCGCAATTACCTATCGAGCAGATCACGTGCAGGTTGGCGGCGTTCAGCGAGGAGTTACCGGCCGTCCCGATCTCGCAGTTCAGGCCAAAAGCCTCCGCCATACCGGCGATCTTCCGCATGCCGGTGATGCCGTGCTTCCGTGCAGTAGCCCTGAGAATTCGGGGCGCGCCGAGGCGAATGTAATGGGCGGGTTCCCTGAATAGATATCCGGCAAGGTCGCTCATGGCGAGCGGTGTGTCGAGCCTGCGTGACAGCTCAACGACGGCATCAAAATCGTCCCACGGCACCGGGTCTTCAAACCAATGGAACCCGTTGGCATCCAGCGCCCGTCCAACCATCAACGCTTTTCTAAAGTCGTAGTTGTTGTTGGGGTCCAACATGAGCGTGAACTCGTCACCTACCTCATCCCGGACGGCCCCGACCATCGTCACGGCGTCGGCGGTGGACAACATGCCCGGGTGGATCTTGTATGCGCGGAAGCCTCGCTCGGAGATATCTCTTGCTTCGTCAACCCAGCCCTCAGGCGTCTCGTGACGCGGCGGGTAAGTGGCGTACACCTCCGTCCCTTCGCTGGCCGCCCCCAACAGGCGGAACACCGGCATTCCAGCGGCTTTACCCGCGAGATCCCACAGCGCCACGTCGACCGGCGCCCACGCCGGAAACGTCACACCTCGCCGGGCGCCGAGGATGCCGAGCCGATTCCATAGCCACTCGCGGGCGCTGGCGTCCTTGCCGAGCAACTCCGGTTTCAGCACCTTGAGGATAGGGTCGAATAGGCTCGCCCCGCCAGACCGGAAATCGCCGACGAAGCACTGACCCTCGACGCCCAGGTCGGTCTTGATCCGCAGTACGCCCTGCGTCACCTCGCCCCCGAAACGCCCGAGATCTGATTCGAGGCCCGTGCCTCCAACCTCACGGGTGACGACGTCGATGTTGATATCGGTGATCTTCAAGGCGATGTTCCTTTTTTACGCGTTTCCGGATGTCGGCGCGGATTGAGCGAAGTGTTGATAAGCACCCGGCGTGATCCAGGGGACGGCAACGGATGCTAACCTGAGGACGCATTCAAGGGATTGGATATGCCAAACACAAGAGATAAAGACGACAGGCAACACAACGAGACTTGCGATGATGCGGGCGGCTCCGTTGCCGATAACGCCCGGGATGTCGGACGCGGTCTGTCGGACGCCGCCACGGATCTCGCTGGTCTGGGCACGGGCCTGCTCGGCGGACTTGCCGGTGCGCTAGACGAATTGGTCAGCGGTCTGGCGGGTGAGAGGGCATCGACGCGTCGGACCAAAATCCACCCGCGTGACATTCCACCAGAAACCGAGGACGGGGATGCCCCTGACGAAGCGTCGAAAGATCCCGACGGGTTCGATGAAGACCCCGACCGCAATCACTAGCTAGCGTTCGCCACCTGTAGGCGACGCCCAGGAAATCACATGTCATCTGATTCTGGGAACAACCCCGATATGCCTCCGATGGCCATCGCGGCGCTGGCGCGCTTTGGCGATCGCTTCGATGACGTGCAGCGCGAGGTGCTTATCAGGACGGCGGTCCAGTTTGAAGAGGCCGCAGAAGACCTGCGTCAGTGGGAATTGACCAACGGCGATGAGCCGGATACGTCATTCAAGGCCATCGAAGGGCAGGACTCCTGATGCTGGTTAGTCCGTTACTTGGCCTGTCTATCGGTGAACTGGGCGTAAAGCTCCGATCAGGTGAAACCTCCCCAACGACACTCGCACGGGCGGCCATCGAGGCACTGGACTCCGCCGGACGTGAGTTGAACGCCGTCGCAACGGTGATGGAAGACCGGGCGATGCGGGCGGCGCAGCGTGCCGAGGCTGAGCTGGCGTCGGGCCACGATCGAGGTCCGTTGCACGGCATCCCCTGGGGCGCGAAGGACTTGCTGGCGGCGGTCGGCGCGCCAACTACGTGGGGCGCAACGCCATTCCGAGACCAGGTTTTCGATTTCGACGCCACCGTGGTCAAGAAGCTGGAGCAGGCCGGAGCGGTTCTTGTAGCGAAGCTGGCGATGGTGGAGCTTGCCGGAGGCATGGGATACGAAGAGTTGGACGCAGCATGGACCGGGCCAGGGCGTAATCCCTGGGGACACGATTCGTGGGCCGGCGGTTCGTCTTCGGGTTCAGGCGCGACGGTGGCGGCGCGTCTACTGCCGTTCGCTATCGGCTCGGAGACGTTTGGTTCGATTGTGACACCCGCGTCGTACTGCGGCGTCAGCGGACTGCGGCCGACGTACGGTCGAGTAAGCCGTTACGGCGCGATGGCGCTCTCGTGGACGCTAGACAAGCTGGGCCCGCTCGCCCGAAGCGCAGAGGACTGTGGCCTTGTGCTTAGTGCCATTGCAGGCCCGGACGAGAACGATCCTACGTCTGTAACCAGGACGTTCCATCACCCGTCACCCGACGGCAGACGTGACGGTTTCCGGTTTGCCGTCCCGGCCAATTGGAAGGAAGGAACCGAGCCGGGAATCATCGACAACATCGAGGCGTCACTGGAGACGCTTCGGGAGATCGGTACCGTAGAAGAGATAACGCTGCCGGACATTCCGTCCGGGCAGGCGGCACGGATCATCATCGCATCGGAGGGCGCGTCAGCCTTCGAAGACATCATCGAAGACGGCCGCGTCATGCAATTGCGTGCACCGAGTTGCCGGGTGAAGCCGCACGTGCATTCAATGATCCCGGCCCGTGATTATCTCCGTGCGATGCGTGTGCGACGTCACGTGTCCCAGGCATACGACCGCATTACCGCCGAATACGACGCCATAGTCGGTCCAACAACAGGCAACGTATCGCCGTTACTGACCCGAACCCTTGATCGGTCGTCACGCCCCACAACATCGGCGCCGATCGGTGCACCGGGCAACCTCGCCGGATTACCAGCAATCGCAGTCCCCAACGGTCTCGGCGACCGCGGGATGCCAACGTCTCTACAGTTCACAGGCCGCGCATGGACAGAGTCACGATTGCTGGTAATAGCCTCGGAGTATCAGGCGAGGACAGACCATCACCTGGCTGCGCCGCCTGCGTAACCTCCAACCTACTCGCGGCCGCGCCTCAACGCGCGTCCAGCCCTTGCATGAGTATGAACGCCATCGCGCACGACAACGCTCCCGTTTACGATGACGTGCGGCATGCCCGTTGGCGGCGTCTTTGGGTCTTCGTACGTTGCCGTGTCGATCACCGTATCGGGGTCGAAGACGACTAGATCGGCGAACGCGCCCTCTCTGACAACACCCCGGCCTGCTAGTTGGAATTTGTCTGCGGGCATGCCTGACATTTTGTGGATGGCATCGTGAAGGCTAATTACGCCTTCTTCCCGGACGTACTTTCCGAGAATCCGCGGGTATGTGCCCCAAGCCCGTGGATGTGGCTTCGACCCGGCGGGGATGCCGTCTGTGCCGATCATAGTCGTGGGGTGTGCCATGACTCTACGGACGTCGCCCTCGCCCATCATGAAGATCACGACGTAAACGTTCTCGCCCGCTTCATCGAGGATTTTTTGACCAGCATCTTCTGCCGGCAGATCCCATTCATTAACAAACGAAGCGAGAGACCGGCCCTCATACGTTGGAAATCCCGGAGCGGTAGCAATAAGCACGTCCTCCGACTGAACCAACCCAAAACCACCACTCCCGTCTGTCAACGCACGGTTCTGGAGTACCGCCGCCAATCGAGTGCTGCCGCTGGTGTACGGATACTGGTCGGCGGTAACGTCTAACCCGCGCTGGCGAGCGGCCTCAATCAACTCCAGGGACTGTTCGATCCGACCCCAGTTTTCACTACCAGACGCCTTGTGATGCGAGATCTGCACGGAACAACCGCTCATCTCGCCAACGATGATCGCTTCTTCAACGGCTTCCAACAGACCACCACCCTCGTTACGTATGTGACTGGCGTACACACCTCGGTAGCCGCCGGCGACTGTTGCCACGGCTGCGATCTCGTCCGTCATCGAGAATCGCCCCGGCTCGTAGATGAGACCGGTGGAGAAACCGACCGCGCCCGCATCCATTCCCTCGGCCACCCACCCGGCCATGAGCGTCACCTGATCGATCGACGGCGGGACCTCCTGTTTGTCGCCCATCGCATCCAACCGAAGCGTGTTGTGACCTATCAAAACGGCCACGTTTAACGAAGGTTTGACCTGATCGATCGTCGCCAGGTACCCGGCGTACCCGTCCCACGGCTTCACCGCTTCGGGCAATTCGAACAAGTCGCCAAGTCGACCCGCGGCTACCTCGTACGGTGCTGCGCCAAAACCGCAATTACCAACTACCACCGTCGTGATGCCCTGCAGGGTGTTGTGCTCAACGTCCGGGCTCGAGAGGACGTGGAAGTCGTCATGGGAGTGAACGTCGATGAAACCGGGCGACACTGCCATGCCAGAGACGTCTATATCTTCTTTTGCGGTCGCCTTAGAAAGATCGCCAAGCGCCGTAATGCGATCGCCCGTCACCCCAATATCTGCGCTGAACGGCTCACCTCCCGTGCCGTCGTAGACGGTGCCGCCGCGGAGGATGAGGTCGAAATGGTCATGTGAAGTACTCATTGGCACCGGTTATATCACCCCGGAACCCCAGTTGCGTTACAAGAGGCACCACAAGGCGCATCACTTGTTGCATCTGACGATGCCCCGTCGTACCGTCTCCGGGTCGCTTACTGGAACAGCACGTATAGACCGGAGCAGGCTTTGTATCCCACAAAGATAGAGAAAATCGAGACCATCCTCTGGAGCAGGTGGCTGCTGCTCAAGATCCACTGTGAGGACGGAACGGTCGGTATCGGCGAGGCCGGCGTCCACGGCTGGCAGCGGCCCACCGAGACGATGATCAAGACGATGGAGCCTTACCTGCTTGGCAAAGACCCATCGAAAATTGAGCATCACTTTCAGTTCCTGTACCGAAACTCCCACTTCATGGGTTCCGTGGTCAACGCGGCACTCTCGGCGATCGACATCGCACTGTGGGACATCAAGGGCAAGCGGCTGGGCGTGCCGATCTGGGAGCTGATGGGCGGCAAGACGCGAGATCGTGTCCGCTGCTACATCCATGTGAATGGCGATACCACGGAAGAGCTCGCCGCTGACGCCGCAAAAGCAGTGAAAGACGGCTTCACTGCGGTGCGATTTGCAGCTTTCCAGCACGACTATCCATCGTTCCACACCTACACCGAATGGGCGGATAACGCCGTCGAACGGGTCGCTGCGGTGCGGGAGGCGGTGAAGCGCGACGCCGATCTATGCGTGGAGGTCCACAGGCAGATGAACCCGGCGGAGTCGATCTGGCTGGGTCGGCGGCTGGAGGAGTTCAACCCCTACTTCTACGAGGACCCGATGCTGCCGGACAGCCCGGCGCGCATGGGTGACGTCCAGGCGCAGTGCAACATCCCCATCGCAACCGGCGAGCGATTCACCACGATTTACGAGTTCCAGCAGATTCTTGAAAACAAGGGCGCAGCGTACGTGCGCCCTGACGTGTGCCTGGTTGGCGGGCTAAGCGGAAGTAAAAAAGTTGCTGCGATCGCCGAGGCGCAACACGTCAAGGTTATCCCGCACAACCCACTCAGCCCGGTGAGCACCGCCGCCTGCGTTCAGCTGGACGCATGTATCCCAAACTTCGCTCTCCAGGAGTACACCGGCGAGCACAGGGAGCCCAAGGTGGACCTGATCGAGAACCCGATCGAGCTGAAGGACGGATACCTGACCGTGCCAGAAGGCCCGGGCC
>JAYGCG010000092.1:0-8582 GCA_046583455.1 Dehalococcoidia bacterium
ACCTATCGGCCTCTGCAGGGGTGATGAACTGTGGATTGAGGATCGCCTGGATACCGTCCCGAGGCAGTAACGTGACGATCTCCAACGTTCGGCCCGGGTTCAAGGGATCATTGCTCGGCACCACAATCGTCTCCTTATCCATCCAACAACGAAATCCGCAACGCCTGCGGTCCGCCCAGGACGAAGAACAGGACGATCCCGAGCACCGCTAGACCCATGAACAAATACGACTTCTGGATCTTCAATTACGCCTCGTTGCTGTTGGCTGCTTATGGCTTCTGGGTGAAAGAAGATGGTCTGCCGTGCGCTGGACGCCTTCTCTCCGTTAGATGTACCGGACCCGATCTCGATTCCTCTGTGGGGTTCTGAACGACGCGAACGACAATGTAGCGTCACTCCGATGCTAAAATCCGGACCTTCGACCGGCCGTGGAGAGTATTCCCGCGAACGGCAGCAACAAGAACCCGGGACCTCCCAAATCCGCATCACGAAACTCAAACTCTCTAACTTCCGGAACTACGCGGAATGCTCGCTTGAACTGGACCCCGGTATAACGGTGTTCCAGGGACCGAACGGGCACGGCAAGAGCAATCTGATGGAGGCCATTTACATGATCGCCATCGCCAAATCGCCACGTTCATCTTCTGATCGAGAGTTGCTGGGCTGGGACGTGGTGCAGAACGGCGGCCATGTGCAAATCGCAGCCGTCGCCCGGGATCACGAGCTAACGGTTCAGGCTCAGATCGATTTTGACGTGATCCCACGGTCACCGGAACCGGGGAGTGGAGGGGCGAGGCCCGCGCCTTCGGTCAAGAAGGAGTTGCGCGTCAACGGCGTCCCACGGCCGGCATCTGAATTCGTCGGGGCTGTGAACGTGGTCGCGTTTTCGGCGGATGATCTGGATCTGATAATGGGCGGCCCATCAATTAGGCGACGCTATCTCGACATCCTGATCTCCCAGAGCGAACCGCCGTATTTGAAAATGATCCAGCGCTACGGTCGAGTCGTTACGCAGCGAAATCACCTGTTACGCCAGATGCGTGAAGGTCGAGTTGGCCCCGATGAATTGGAGTTCTGGGACGACCGTCTGTTGAACGAAGGTGCGGCGATTATTGAGCGACGCACCCGTGCCGTTGAGCGGCTGGCGGAGGAGGCAGCCCCGAGACACCTGGCGCTTTCCGGAGGGCGTGAACGGCTGGGGGTGCAGTACCATCCGCGTATCTCGGCGGTCGCCGAGGACGGCCCGGACGAAATCCCCTCTTCGACAGCGGATCTGATCGCGATGATGCGAGCTGCGCTTGTGACGGCTCGACCACGCGAGATTGGTCAGGGTCAGACAGTGATAGGGCCGCATCGGGATGAGATTGCCCTGAGCCTGAACGATGAACCAGCCGGAGCTTTCTCTTCACGCGGCCAGGCGCGCACCATCGCGCTAGCGCTGCGACTGGCCGAGGGCGCTTTTGTCACCGCAGCAACAGGCCGAACGCCGGTGCTCGCGCTAGACGATGTCTTATCCGAGCTGGATGAAAAGCGCCGCAAATTGGTGCTGGAAAACGTAGCCTCGTACGAACAGGTCTTGATCACCACAACCGATTTCGACCGTGTGGAAGACTCGTACCTCTCAGGCGCTACTCGTATGACGGTCGTGTCCGGTCAGGTGACCCGCGTCACCGACTGATCTCGCCACGTCGGTCCTTGCTGCCGCTCGCCTGATCGCATCTAGCGAGTACGTGATTGCCATGACCGGCGCCGGCATCTCCGTCGAGAGTGGCATCCCACCGTTTCGCGGTCCAGACGGTCTGTGGACAAGGCACAGCACGCCGTCCGGAAACGGCTATCAGAGCTTCCTCGAGGACCCCTCGGGATGGTGGCGCCGTGAGATGGAGCGCGCCGTAGAACCCTGGGTCGCGGAGCTGCGTCAGTCCGTCAGGAACGCTCGTCCAAATCCGGGCCACGACGCCCTGGTCGAGATGGAGCGGGCCGGCTGGGTACGGTCGCTCATCACCCAGAACATTGACGGACTGCATACAGACGCAGGGACCCAGAACATCGTGGAGATACATGGATCCAGGCGCTTGTTACGCTGCGTAGAGTGTGAAAACAGGACGCCCCGGCCCGATCTATTTGCCAGAAAGCCAGCGCCTCCTTGTGCGATCTGTGGCGGCCCGGTGAAGTACGACTCGGTGCTCTTCGGCGAACCGATTCCGCCAAAGGTCCTGGCGTCCGCGAGGGCCGAGACCGATCGCGCCGACTGCGTGATGGTAATCGGCAGTTCGTCGACCGTTCGTCCCGCCGGCGGACTGCCCCGGATCGCTCACGCCAACGGGGCGACCTTGATCGAGATCAACATATCCGACACGCGCCTAACACCGGATTGCGATGTCGTTATCCGGGCGGCGGCGGCGACGGCGCTACCGGATTTACTGGCGGAACTCCGAAAGTTGTCGACTCCGCAGACCTGATGGCTGATCCCGCAGACAGTCTGCCGCGGAGTAATATTCCGGGGCGCGCCGTCTGGCGACCACATTCAGAGTTACGACCGGGGTCTAATCGATGACAGTTCAGGACGCACTTCAACGCGAGATAGACACCTATATCGCCCAGAACCCGAAGTCGCAGGCGCTCAACGCAAAGGCGTTGAAATACCTCCCGGGTGGCGACTCCCGTAACTCTATTTACTGGCCGCCCTACCCGGCGTACATCGTCGGCGGCGATGGCGTGCACATCACCGACGCAGACGGCAACGTCCGCACGGATTTCATCAACAACATGACGACCCTGATCGTGGGTCACCGTAATCCCGCAGTCGTGAAAGCGATGCAGGATCAGGTCGACGAAGGTTGGTCGTACCCCGGACCGTCACCACTCCAGATTCGCTGGGCGGAGATCATTGTGGAACGCGTTCCGTCCGTGGAGCAGGTGCGGTTCGTGAACTCCGGAACCGAGGCGACGCTAAACGCCATCCGTGCGTCACGTGCGTTCACCGGGAGGCAGAAGCTGGGCAAGATGGAGGGCGGATATCACGGCACACATGATTCGGTTGCGGTCAGCGTTGCGCCAAAGCTCGATCTAGCCGGCGACGCCAACGACCCGAACTCGGTGGAGGACTACGAGGGTCTTCCGGAATGGGTGACGGACGGCGCGGTGGTGATGCCGATCAACGACATCGAGAACTGCGAACGGATCATCCGCGAAAACGCCGACGACCTGGCGTGTGTGATCGTGGAGCCGGTGAACGGTCGCAACGGTTTTGTTCCCGCCGAGCCGGGTTTTCTTGAGGGTCTTCGGGCCGTCACAAAAGAACTCGCCATCATCCTGATCTTTGACGAGGTGATCTCTTTCCGGGTCGCACGCGGCGGCTCGCAGGAGCACTACGGCGTGACGCCCGATATGACCACGTTTGGCAAGATGATCGGGGGGGGGCTGCCGGTGGGAGCGTTCGGCGGGCGTGCCGACATCATGTCTTTGTATGACCCCAGTAGTGGCGCCCCGAGGGTTCAGCACGCAGGCACTTTCAACGGCAACTCGATGACGGCCGCTGCCGGCGTGGCGACGTTGGAGGCGGCAACGCCCGAGGTGTACGAGTACGTCGGCCGAATGGGCAGCGTGATTCGCGAGAAGCTGCGTGCGTTGATCGCCGAGGTCGAGGCGCCGATGGGCGTGACCGGAGTGGAGTCGCTCTGGTGTTTGCAGTTCACCCCTGAACGTGTGACCGATTATCGATCCTCGATGACGAACGACAAGACGATGACCCGGGCCATGTTCCTGGGTCTCCAGAACGAGGGGTTTTTGCTCTCGCCAAGTTGCCAGGGCACGGTGTCTTCCGTACACACAGAAGAGGACATCGACGCGCTGATCTCGGCTATCCGGAAGGTGCTTGGTCGGCTGGGTTACGCATAGGGATAGTCGCTTGACCACGCCGTAGGGGCGGCCGACTATCCGCCCTGGCCGTGCAGACCTCCACGGCATATCAGACACCCTCACTTGTTAGACTCACTCGATGCACGACGATGGTTATTTCGATGAGCATGTGGCGGCGGGATACGACGAGTCCTCGGCGGAAATGTTCAAGCCCGAAGTGGTTAACCCGGTAGTCGACTTTCTTGTCGGACTCGCCGGTGACGGACGAGTTCTCGAGCTCGGCATCGGGACGGGACGAATTGCGCTACCGCTTGCCCCGCGGCCGTGTACTCGCAAATCAGTAGGCCATAAGTCCCGCAAGTCCGAGCGTCACGAAATCCAAGTATTTTTTGTTAGTTATCCTGAAACCTTTGAAGGGGGCGTAGCCGTTAAGCCCGGTAGTCTCCCTAATCCTGGTCTAACAATGCGGCTATCACTTGCGGCACAGCATCTGCTGCCCTGCCTCGAACCCCCGACTCATCTAGAGTGCCGATCGGATGTTGAACAACTGCGAACGGAAAGTCGGGCATCCCGGATAGCTTTGCTACCGCATGTGCCCCCGATTTAAACGGCTCAGTACAGATCGCTATGGACGGAACACCGAGTTTTTCGAGTTCGATTGAGTCGTGCACACTGCACGACGAACAGCTTCCTCAGTCACCATTCGCCGTAATTACCACGTCCACATCTGAAGCAAGATTCTTCAGTAGTTCAGGGGAAGCAAGTTTGACGGCGTCTCCCTTATTGACAGCGATACTTTTACTTAGATCGAATCTTTCTGCGAGCGCATCGTAAATCGCCTTCAACAATGACTCGGCGTTCGGTTTGTGATTGGCGAGCAGGCCGATCACCGCGCCGTCCAGCGTTTTCGGGCGTATGGCCATTCCATTCTGTGTAATTTCGGGAACCTCCATTTGCCTACTCTGGTACTCGGTGCCGATTGTCTCGTGACTGTGAAATATTGCCGGTGTCTCGTCCCGTTCGCGAACTTCAGGTTATTTATTGTGCTGAACAGGTGCACCCAATCCACAGCCTACTCAAGTCATCATGGGTATCCCTCTTGATCAAAGAATGTTTACTCCCGTGCAGGCCGATTTCGGTCTCCGGCCCCGGATTCTTATGCTCATCCACGATGGGACCGCAGGTCACAGTCACACCGTCCAATGCTATGGCACGTGCATACGACGAAACGCTTAGACTACCGGCACAGGCACTTTTTGATGGTTTTAAACGAAGCGTGGGTACGAGGGAATGTGGCAATCGGAGCTAAATGACTGGCTCCTGGAGCACAAAATCTGACTACCACGAGCATCTGAATTGTGCTACGCCAAGCGAGAGGACACAGAGGCCGATGAACGAGGTTGATGTAGCCATCCAGCGTGAGGAAATGCGCAATCGGGCGCTTCTTTACGAGGTGGCCGAGACTCTCTCATCTCCAAATATCGGAGATCTCCTGCCACGGTTCGCTGAGATGCTCTCAAGAGTGATCCCGTACGACCGATTGATGATTGCTCGTGTCAACTCCGGACCGAAGGAGCTCCTACCGCTTTTCGTGGATGGACTCCAGACTCCCATCTGGTCACCGGGAGTGGCGAACTCCAGCGACGGTACCGGTTTAGATCGCCTACCCGCTCAAGGGCTGTTTCTTGATGCTGCGGGCGTCGATCAGTTCCGTAGAGATTACCCGGCCAGCGAATGGTCCGCATTGCCCGACATACAGTCTGCGGTAATGATTGGACTTACGTCGGGGACAGAAACGGTTGGCGTACTTTCCTTTGGCTCGTGTGAGCCCACAGCCCACAGCCTCACCAGTTTGAATTTTCTTAAGCGCCTGTCCGTGTTGCTTGCAAACGCGTTGGTATCATCCGCCCGGCTCTCCGATCTCAGAACACAGGTACATGAGCAGACGGTGCTTGCTGAAGTTGCCCGTATTGCGTCCTCCACTTTCCGTCTCGACCAGGTCGGACCAAGCCTGAGTGAGGCTATCTCAAGATTGATCCGGTTCGATTGGCTCCATGTCACATCGGTAAATCTTGCCGGGAGCACTATTACTGCACGCCTCCTCGGCGGGGACAGCATGAGCGGCGTCCTCACGGCTCCAGTTCTCCCGTTGGTCGGCACCGCGACCGATGCCGTAATTAGGGCCCGTGCAGGAATGATCATCACCCCTGAACAGATCACAGCTTCAGACGATCTATTTTCCGATCTTAGACCTGCGCTGGATGCGGGCCTGAGATCAGCCGTTGCGGTTCCGCTGTTTTGTCGCGACGACGCGATCGGAGCGCTTATCTTCCGAAGTCGTGTCGAAAACGCCTTCACGCTTGAAGATGTGAGCATCAGTGAACGTCTCGCGGCGCAATTGTCGGGTCCGTTCGCCAATTTCCTTCAGCACAGCGATCTGGAGCGGCTTGTCCATGAACGAGGTGTCCTTGCCGAATTGGGCCTTTCTACTTCTGGAGCCCGGAGTTTGGATGCAACTCTTGGAAGTTTGCACAACGCCGTCACCAAGCTTTTCCATTGCGATAATTTTGCGGTGGCAATTTATGACACCCACCGATCGGCGTTTGATTACAGATACGTGCGTGGTGAGGCTACGCCCCGTCTCTCACTGGACTCAGTGAGACGACCAGAAAACAACGAAGGATTGCGGTCGGCGTGGTCGGAACGCATTAAGGGCTGTTTCGGCTCGTACGACGATTCAGGATCTGATTTGGCGGAAACCCCCGGACTAATTCAGCAAAGTGGTATGCGTTCCTGGGTGCGGGCACCCCTCAATCAGAACGACCGGGTCATCGGCACTATCGATCTGAGTAACCGTTCGCCCGACTATTACTCGGTAGAAGATGTTGAATCTTTACAACGCATAGCTGATCAGATTGCGCCCGCCATAGACACAGCGCTAATCGTTGAAAGAATTGAACGTGAGGCAACGGAACGGGCGGTATTGCTGGAGATAGCACGCTCCATACTTAATGCCCCTGATGCGGTGTCGATGTACACGCGAATAGAAGAGCAAATCCGCTTGGTGATTCCGTTCGACCGGATGGTCGTTAATCGGCCTGATTTCGGGTCCAACGAAATGGAGTACCTGCACGTTACCGGCCCTCCATACGATGGCCCGGACGCACGGTCTCGCGGTTCGAAAGTTCCGATGGCGGGGACAATCACGGAGGTGGTCGCTTCAACACGGCGGGGGATGATGTTCCGAGATCAGGGCAGGCCGACTGGCGTAGTCAGTCTGGTGCACGAGCTCACCGCCAAGATCGTGTCTTACGGATACCACTCTGGTATGGCCGTTCCTCTTGTAAGTGAGGGAGCGTTGGTCGGCACGTTGCACTTCAGCTCGCAGTCCACAGATGTTTATACGGCCCACCACCTCGAACTTGCCGAACAGATAGCGTCGCTGTTAGCTGGCAGTGTTGGCTATTTAACTCCGGACCGGGATGACAACCAGGAGAGCCTGTCGTCTAACACGCTCACGTTCCCGATCCAGTCTGAATGGCAAAAAAATGGGGTTTCTACAAACGGGGGCGAAGAGCCGATACAGATCCTCATCATCGATACCCACACACTGTGTCGAGAATCTTTGCGCTCACTGTTGAAACCGGAGATTATCGCAATATTCGGAGAATCGAACTCGTTGGACGCCGCACTTCAGGAGAGTTTTGAAGGTTCTCCAAATGTCATCCTCTGGGGCGTGCACGATGGCGACATTCTGCAATGCGATGTGATACGGAATTTACGCACAACCTGGCCGCAGGTAAACGTATTGCTGTTGAGCGATGAACAGGACGTTGAAATATTGCGCGCGGCAGTGGCGGTCGGCGTGGACGGGTTTTTGTTGAGGGGGGTGTCTACGTTTGGCCTGGTGGCAGGCATCGTGGAGATCGTCGCTGGGGGTGCGGTCTTCGATCCCGGTGTGTTGTCCGAATTCTTGAGATCACTCCCGGCGGGCCAGATAGGGCCTTCTCCAAATGAAATTACTCGAACAGCAAGCCTCTCGGACACCGACCGATCGATTCTTCGAGCAATAGGCCAGGGGCAGACGAACGCGGAAATTAGTATCGCCATGGGTTTTGCCGTGGGCACTGTAAAAAACCGCACAAGTCGAATTTATAAAGCCATCCATGTTTCCGACCGGTTGGGGGCAGCGTCGTTCGCCATTCGTTCCGGCCTGGTGAATTGATTCACTTCTTGCTCGCCTACCTAGATGTGACCCGAGTCACTTCAATGTGGTGACTCGGGGAGCACGCTCTGAGTGACCTATGGCCCCCGGGGTCTCAGTATGTTGCCACCAGATAGTTGTTGCAAATGATATCGACGGCGAAGTTTCCGTCATCTGCCCGAGGAGAAATTGGATGACAGATCTGATTGTGCTCAACCCTGAGGCGATAAGCGATGGCGACCTGAATGTGAAGCCACTCGCTGATAGGCCGACAAGTCTGGACGGGTTGAGGCTCGGCTTGCTTTGGAACGACAAACGCGGGGGAGACACGGCACTCAAACATTTTGGGAAGTTGTTCCAGGAGCGCTACAAGGATCTCACGGTCAATTTCTACCAGGGCCCACGCGGTTATCCGGACGATTTGCTTGACAAGGCGTTCGAAGAGAATGACATCTTCATAGGATCTACTGGCGACTGAGGGGCCTGCACGTCGAACCTTGTGCTCGACATGGTGAAG
>JAYGCG010000063.1:0-1503 GCA_046583455.1 Dehalococcoidia bacterium
GGCGGCACGGCGAAGGCCGTCCACACCGATGTGGGTTCGCACGACGCCATTAAGACGATGATCCAAACGGCCGTGGACGAATGGGGCCGGCTCGATATCCTCGTCCAGAACGCTTACGACGGTGGCCGACGATCTAACGGCAGCGCGGTTGAGGTCGCCGAAGAAGACTGGGACCACAGCATGGCCCTACTTACAAAGGCCCTTTTCCTGGGTGCAAAGTACGCAGTCCCTGAGATGGCGAAGACCGGCGGCGGCAGCATCGTCAATCTGGCCTCGGTCCACGGCATCTTGATGGCTCCGGGCAAGCTGGTGTACGAAGCTGGCAAGTCCGCCGTGATCGGCATGACAAAGCAAATGGCGATTGACTTTGGGCCGCTCGGGATCAGGGTCAACTGCATCCTCCCCGGCCACATCGTTACCGAGTCCAGCCAGGCGGCCACGTGGGATCGCACACCGGGCGGGCTCAAGTTTTTCGAGCAGCAATACCCGGTGCGACGAACCGGCGTCCCGGAGGACGTTGCGAACGCGATCTCGTTCCTGTGCTCTGAAGACGCGTCCTTCATCACCGGCCATCCACTGGCGGTCGATGGCGGGTTGACGATCCAGTTGCAGGAAGACCTCGGCGTCGCACTCGGCAAATACGCCCGAGAGAACGAATTCGAGATGCCCTACTAGGCCGCGTGCAGCGTTTATTTTCAGTACGACAGGCCTCTCAGGTCAGGAGATTCACTTAATGGCCAGATTCGACGGACAGGTCGCTACCGTCACCGGCGGAGCGCTCGGCATCGGCGGCGCTACCGCAAGACGGCTCGCGTCCGAAGGTGCATCCGTCCTCATAGCCGACTTCAACGATGGAGCTGCCGCCGCCAACGTCGCACACATCACTGACGCCGGTGGAACGGCGAGAGCCCGCAATACCGATGTCTCAAAACAAGACGACATCCGCGCCGCCGTCGAGACCGCGGTTCAACAGTGGGGTCGGCTGGACATCATCGTCCAGAACGCCTTCCCGACAGACACCCGGGACGCCCCGTGGTGGGGCAGCGCCGTCTCGGTCTCGGAAGACGGTTGGGACCTCGGCATGTCGATGCTGACCAAAGCGTTGTATCTCGGCGCCAAATACGCCGTTCCTGAGATGGAGAAAACAGGCGGCGGCAGCATCGTGAACCTGGCCTCGGTACACGGCCTGCTCATGGCCCCAAACTCTCTCGTCTACGAGGCCGGTAAATCTGCCGTCATCGGCATGACACGCCAGATGGCGATCGACTTCGGGCCGCTGGGCATCAGAGTCAACGCTATCTGCCCGGGGCACATCGTCACCGAAGGTCTCGGGGAAATGTGGGAAGACAACGCCGAGGGGCTGAAGTTCTTCGAGCAGCAGTACCCGGTAGGACGGACCGGCGTGCCGGACGACATCGCCTCGGCCATTGCGTTCCTGTGCTCCGAAGAGGCGTCATTCATCACCGGCCACCCGTTGGTGGTAGATGGCGGGCTATCGATCCA
>JAYGCG010000064.1:0-19909 GCA_046583455.1 Dehalococcoidia bacterium
CAAGAATGTCAAAGTCGTCCCCGGTCGCTGCACGCATCTCCCGCACCGATTCCACGGTTTGATCATCCGGATGGTCAATCGCTCCGGGCACTGCGGAGTGCATCTTGTACCCGGTAAATCCGCGTTCCTGAAATCCAGCCGCCCGCTTTGCCTCGTCGACCGGAGGAAGATCACGCACCAGTGAACTTGCGTACACCCGGATCTTCTCCCGCCCGGGCCTCATGCCGCCAAGTAGTTCATATATCGGCACACCAAGCGCCTTGCCCTTGATATCCCACAGTGCGATGTCGATGCCGGAAGCCGCCGTCAGAAGGGCGCCGGGAGGGCCGCTTAACGAACCCGCTTTCAGCATCAAGTCAAATATTGCTTCTGTCTGAAAGGGATCTTTGCCGATGACTAGCGGGCGGAATACCGTATTGATCGCCACACGTGATACCTCTGGTGAACGCCGGAAGCACTCCCCGTACCCTGTGATCCCCTCATCGGTGCTAACGATCACGAACGGGTAGTCGCCGTCCAATACTAGGCACTCAACATCAGTGATCTTCAACCGTAACTCTCCGGGCGGGCTTCGTCCGCGCTGGTTATTCGTCCTGTTCGTTGCTCGTGGCCCACGAGCTTGACTGCCTGGGCGGAACGGCGTCGCGCATCTCCACCGGCAACGTGAACTCAATATCCTCGCTTGCAAGGCCAAGGTGTTTTACTTCGTCAGGCTCAAGAGCATCGCAGACGGCCTGGACGAGCGACTCGGGCGTCGATGCGCCGCTGCTGACGCCGACCCGCGAAACACCGTCAAACCAGGCCATATCCAGTTCATCTGGCCCGTTGATTAGATATGCCGGGACGCCGGCGCGCTCGGCGACTTCCCTGAGTCTTCGGCAGTTCGAACTCGTCTGGGAGCCTACAACGAGGACAACCTCGACCATCGTCGCCAGTTCTTTGACGGCGGCCTGGCGATTGGTCGTGGCGTAGCAAATATCGTTCCGAATCGTCACGTTTCTGAATTTGGAACTGATGCGATCTACCATCGCGGCCGTGTCGTCCACCGATAGGGTTGTCTGGGTCAATACTGCGACTTCCGTGTCGCTATCCCAGTCGGGCGGCTGCAGGTCCTCCTGATCGTCCATCAGCTCCATTTCACCCTGGCCGGTGGTCCCTTTGACCTCCTGGTGTCCACGATGTCCGACGAGGATGATCTTTTTGCCCTCGTCCAAGTATTTTTTGGCCTCGTTGTGGACGCGAGTTACCAGCGGACATGTGGCGTCAACTACACGTAGAGAGCGTTTCTCGGCAGCCTCGAAATCGGATGGCGGCGACCCGTGTGCGGAGAACACGACGATCGAGCCTTCAGGAATCTGATCGACTGTTTCGACCGTGATTGCGCCCTGGGCTTCAAGATCGGCGACGACATGCGGGTTGTGTACGATTTCATGCTTCACGTAAACGGGTTTTCCGTAACGTTGGAGCGCAATCTCCACTATGTCTACTGCCCGTACGACTCCTGCGCAAAAGCCTCGTGGCGCGGCCAGAAATACCTTCAAATTACTCCGTCCCTGGCAAATTACTTTGCCCCTGTATTGGACCGTCTACTCGGGGTTTCTTGAGAGAGTTGCCCGGCATGCTCAGATCAGTGCGGAACCAGCCGGTCTGGTGGTCGGTGTGGTGAATTATACGTAGGAATAGTCCATCTACGCTTGTTTTAACTCAATCCCGCTCTCGCCCGAGTTAGACCGATGCCGGCCTGGCGTAGCGGATAGATGGAGAGTACGAGCATCGCCACGATGCCGATTATCAGGGCGTCATACCCGAGGTTCTCGGATTGTCTGTTCAGGGCATCGATGCCAAACCCGGATAGCCGTGCGAGTCCGGTACCGGCCAGGGTAGAAAAGGCCGTCAACCCGAGCGATCGGCCGGCGTTTTTCCGCGGTACCAGCTCGGTGATCAGGGCCCATCCACCGCTCAAGAACATGGCGGCACCGATCCCGATGAAGAGGCCGAGAACCACGAGGGGAACAATGGCGCTTACGAACAGCAGTAGCCCGGCCGCGACGGCTATCACGATCGATGATCCGTACAGCACGGGCATACGGCCGAATCGGTCCGAAATCTTGCCGGCAGGGTAGACAGCGATGGCCGCCCCGAGAGCGATCATTAATGCGAGAGCGGCGGCGCCCGCGGCAGGGTTGTCGAGGCCAACTTTGTCCCTTATGAAGAACAGGGCGAATATCTGCATGGCGGTCAACGCCCCGACGATCATCGCCATCGCTGCCAGGAACCAGTAGTAGCCCTTCATATCGTGCGAAGCGGCCTGAGATTCACCTGGCGCATCCACAACCCGTGGAACCGGCTCCGCGTTCTTCGGCTCGCTGAGATCGGTACGCCCATTACGCGGCCGCAACGAACCAAACGTCCAGAACGTTGTAAACGCGAGTACGGCGATCACGAGGCCTATCGATGCCCAGTACCATCCAGACGGGCCGTCCCCGGTCCCGGACCTGCTCATAAGAAGCATCACCACGACCGTGATGAAACCTCCGCCGACCACGCGCGCCAGGTTCAACGCCCCGGCCCCTGCGCCACGTTTATCGGACGGAATATGGTCGATAAGCAAGGCGTTCGCCGGACCCTGAGACACATGAATGAATAGCTGAATAGCGGCAATGACCAGCATTAACGCCAGGAAGGAATCTGCCATACCAAGCAGCGGCACCACGGCTATTAGACCCAGGTTGCCTAGGACAATGTACGGAACGCGCTTGCCCCAGCGTGAATTCGTTCTGTCGCTGATCGCACCCATAAGTGGCTGCGAAAACGCCGCAACAACGAGTCCGACGAGAGCGATAGCCCCCAGCATCCCGTTTTTTTGATCTTCATCCGCGATGTCCAGCACGCGGAACTGGAGGAGGACAGTGTTGACCGGAATCCAGATTGCTGACAGGCCGAACGCGTAGACGCTTAAATTGGTGAAGCTATCTGGACCGCGCCCGAACTCGTCACGTACAGATCGTGGAAAACGTCTGATTTTGCCTAATAGCTGAGGGGTTGTGGCGATCAAAATCATCGGGCGGGACACTATGCGATGCTAGTCGAATCTACGAGGCAAGGCCATTGGCCCGGTTGGCCGGCGCAGAATTCGAAGAATTAAGGACGGTTCTATGGCAGTAAAAGTGCGGTTCTATCACTGGACACGGTGAAGCACCTGCAAAAAAGCGGGGGCGGCGCTCTCGCAAGCAGGTGTTGAGTTGGATCAACGAGACTTCTTCAGGGATCCGCTTTCCCGGGAAGAACTTCAGGAACTGGCCTCTATCGTTACGATGGATGAGCTGTTTTCCTGGCGCAGCCCTAGCGCGAAACAGTACAGGGATAAAAAGGCCGATCTGAGTGAGTCAGAACTGATCGATCTGATGATGGAAGAACCGCGATTGATCCGACGACCGATCGCGATACGGATGGATGACACCAGCCGGCACGTGCTGGGTGGCAAGAAGGCGGACCTGGAATCTATCGCCCTCGATTAAGAAAACGGCGAGCATCGTAAATCACGATGATTACGAACTTGTTGTGAGTGCCTGCACGTATGCCAATATTCGTGTTCACCGGGTATCAAACACCTAGCCTGGACCTGACAATTTTCGCGGGACGCACGTATCTGGCGGTGCGAGCAATCTCTAAAGGAGCAACGCGATGTTGTTATTCAAGGCATGCCCCAAATGCAAAGGCGACGTGGAACTGGCGTCTGGAACGGACGGAGACTACGTAAAGTGCCTGATGTGCGGGTTTTCCCGGTACATGCCGGAAGCTCCCCGAGCCAAAAGGGTCACTGATCAGATAGCCCGGTTGCCGAGGGCCAGCTAGCTAACCGATCGGATCTCAGGAACCTGGTACTTAGATACTGGGCGCCAGCGATTACCTCAAAGCGAAGATTCTCCACTTCCCGGTGCTACAATTCAGCTAGCCGTCAAGCGACGGCGGCACGAACGTGTGGCGCTGATCTCTGGTCGCTCCCGCAAGGTCCGGGTTAACTACTCAAGTATCCCTAGGGGGAAACCCGTCTGATGCCCGGGCGCATCATTGTGAGGACATAGAAACCGCGCCATGTCATCGTGTCCGACTGATCTCGCATACAGCGTCGCATCGGGACAGATCGCAACTTGAACCCTTCCTATCAACTCGGCGACCTGGCCGTATTTTCGGTCGGGGCGCACCCAGAACTTTCGTCAGCCATCTGTGAGTATCTCCACATTCCGCTGGGGCGGATGGAAGTCAAAAAGTTCAATAACGAGAACACCTTCGTCCGGATCCTGGAAAACGTTCGTTCACGCGACGTATTTTTCGTCCAGCCAACGGCCGCACCGGTCAACGACAACATCATGGAGTTGTTGATCACACTCGATGCCGCCAGGCGGGCGTCCGCCGGACGGATAACGGTAGTAATGCCGTACTACGGCTATGGACGTACAGACAAGAAAGATCAGCCGCGTGTGCCCATCACGGCACGTCTCGTGGCGGACCTGCTAACGACGGCGGGCGCGGACCGGGTTGTCACGGTGGACCTGCACGCCGGACAGATCCAAGGTTTCTTCAACATACCGGTCGATGAGTTGACCGTCGTCCCGCTTCTCGTCGACTATTTCCTCAAGAAGAAAATTCCAGATCTGGTGGTCGCCGCAACCGATGTCGGCATATCAAAAGCGGCTAGGAACGTCGCGCAACGTCTGAACGCACCGCTTGCTATCGTAGAGAAGCGACGCGTCGGTAACGACGACAGCACAGAAGTCCTTTCCCTGATCGGGGACGTGAAAGGCCGACCTGTTCTGACCTTTGATGACGAGATCGACACCGGCGGATCGCTCGTATCAGCTTTTGGTGCTCTTAAGGCTGCGGGAGCGACTCAGTTGTACGCCACCGCGAGCCACGGAGTCTTTTCCGACGGCGCAACCGACAGAATTTGTAGGTTCGATGATCTGGAAGAACTGGTCGTGACAGATACGGTTCCGATCAGCGAAGAGAAGAGCCACCCGAAGTTGACAATTCTTCAATCGTGCGACCTTCTGGGCGAAGCTATATACAGGATCCATAACGGCCACTCGGTCGGCGAGATGTTCACCTACTAGACCCGCAAGCCCGCGCCCGGCACGAAAGCTGGCGCCGGGAAACACATGCCCTTTCTAAAGATACTTACATCCTTCCTCGGCGACTCCAACGACAAGGCGCTGAAGGAATTCGACAGCCGCCTCATTGAGGTCAACGGACTAGAGGCCGAAGTGACCGAGCTCACAGACGAGGAGCTCAGGGGCATGACGGACGAATTCCGCTCTCGTCTCCAGGACGGCGAGAGCACGGACGACCTTCTTCCGGAGGCGTTCGCCGTCGTCCGGGAGGCTGCCAAACGCGTTCTCTCGATGCGCCACTTTGACGTCCAGATAATCGGCGGAATCGTCCTCTACGAGGGCAAAGTGGCCGAGATGGGTACCGGGGAGGGCAAGACCCTTGTCGCAACCCTCCCGTCATATCTGAACGCGTTGAGCGGCCCGGTTCATGTCATCACGGTGAACGACTACCTGGCAAAACGTGACGCCGGTTGGATGGGACAGGTCCATCACTTCCTCGGCCTCACGGTGGGTTGTCTCCAGAACCAGTTCTCCTGGCGTTTCGAACCGGATCGTGATGGTCGTGCCGAAGAAGATGACCCGTTCATATCCGCGACCAAGCAGGACGCTTACGGTGCGGATGTCGTTTACGGCACCAACAACGAGTTTGGCTTCGACTATCTCCGGGACAACATGGTCGACAAGGCGGAGTCGCTCGTTCAGCGTCCATTGAAGTACGCCATCGTTGACGAGGTGGACAACATCCTGATCGACGAGGCACGCACGCCTCTGATCATCAGCGGTCCTGCACGCGACTCGTCGCAGGAGTACCAGCGCTTCGCCCAGCTCGCTCGACGGCTATCGCAAGACGAACATTTCACGATCGACGATCGATCCCAGGCGATCAGCCTGAGCGAAGATGGGATCGAGCTGGTAGAGCGCCAACTCAACGTCGATAACCTGTACGACCCCGCCAACTACGAACTCACGCACTTCGTAGAGAACGCTATCCGTTCCGAGTTCGTGTATCTGAGGGATAAGCAGTACGTCGTCCGAGATGGCGAGGTTTTGATCGTCGACGAGAACACCGGGCGACTGATGATCGGACGTCGGTACTCAGACGGACTTCACCAGGCGATCGAGGCGAAGGAGGGCGTCCGCGTGCAGCGGGAGAGCATCACCTACGCCACCATTACGCTCCAGAACTACTTCCGTATGTACGAGAAGCTGTCCGGTATGACCGGTACGGCAGCCACCGAAGCGGAAGAGCTGAGCAAGATCTACAAACTGGATGTCGTCGCCATCCCGACAAACATGCCATCCATGCGTAAAGACCAGTCCGATTTCGTGTACAAAACCGAGATCGGCAAGATGCGGGCCGTCGTCGAAGAGATCGCAGCGGAATCCGAGAACGGTCGACCAATCCTTGTGGGTACGACAAGTGTGGAACGCTCAGAAACTCTCACGGACATGCTCACGAAGCGCGGGGTGGAAGTAGAGGTCCTCAACGCCAAGAACCACGCCCGTGAAGCGACGATCATCGCCCAGGCGGGCCGTCCGGGAGCCGTCACGGTGTCAACCAACATGGCAGGACGTGGCACTGACATCATTCTTGGCGGGAACCAGGTGCAGCTAAATATTTCCGATGAGGAGTGGCAGCGGGACCACGATCGTGTGATCGAACTCGGCGGTCTCTACGTCATAGGCACATCCCGCCACGAGTCACGTCGGATCGACAACCAGCTCCGTGGTCGTGCCGGTCGGCAGGGCGACCCGGGTGAGACACGTTTCTTCACGTCTACAGAAGACGATATGGTGAAGCGTTTCGGCGGAGACCGCATCAAGGGGATCATGAACCTGGTTGGCCTCGACGACGATGTGCCGATTGAAAATCGCATGATCACGAAGGCCATGAGCGGCGCCCAGAGCAAGGTTGAGGGCTATCACTTCGAGGTCCGGAAGAACCTCGTGGACTACGACGACGTGGTCAACTCTCAGCGCAACGAGATTTATCGCATGCGGAAGAACGCGCTGGAGGCTGAAGGCCTGAAGGAAGCCATTCTTATCCGAGTTGCAAACGAGGTCCAGGCGACAGTTTTGATGGGACTTGCCGGGGATTCGGCGGACTGGGACGTGGACGTGGTGGCCGGTGAACTAAGGGGGTTGTTTGAACTTCCACAGCAGTTAGTCGAGCCGGACGATTTTTTTGATTTCGACACCGAAGAGATCGAAGACCTGCTGATCAACCACATCGAGACGCTGTGGGATCAACGTATAGAGACCCTCGGCGAAGAGGTGACCGACAAGCTTGCGCAGGCGGTCATATTGCGTGCCATCGACTCCCAGTGGGTCGAGCACCTGACCGAGATGGACAACATGCGGCAGGGCATTGGTCTGCAAGCGGTCGGTCAACGTGATCCGCTTGTGCAGTACCGCCATCGCTCGTACGAGATGTTCCAGGAATTGAACGTAGGAATAGATCGCCAAATCACGCACACCTTCTTCAACGCAGTCGTTCAGGAGACGCCCACCGTGCAGCCGGTCGCACGGGGCAAGCTGACCCTGAGTGGTCCGGACCCGGACGCCTCGGCAGAGGCTACAGCCCCTTCCGGCAACGGTCGCGCTAGTCGATCAGCGTCCGCTGTTCTGGACAGGCGAAGTGTCATGTCCGCCGTAAATACGGGGCATGGAGACGACTCCGCGTTCAATCGAAAGATTGGCCGCAATGAAGCTTGCCCGTGCGGCAGCGGCAAGAAGTACAAGCGCTGTCACGGCAGGGCCGCCTGAGCTAAGCGCCTGAAATGAACAGGAATTCCGGTAAAATGCTCGGTAATGCCGGAATCAGGACACAAGACTTCAGGAAACTCTACGGGCCGTTCCCTGGACAACCAGGACGTCGCCCGCGTCTTCGCTGATATAGCGACTCTGCTCAAGCTCAAAGGCGAGTCCATATTCAAAATTCGCGCATACACGCGCGCCGCGGAGGTGTTTGAGCATCTTCCCGGCCAGGTCGCCCTCCTTGCCCGGGACGAAGATCAACTCAAGGAGATCCCTGGGATTGGCGACGCCATCGCGTCGAAGACCCACGAACTCGTCACGACGGGGAAGATGGAGTATTTCGAGAAACTGCGCGGTGAATTCGCCCCCGGATTGCTAGACATCATGACCGTGCCGGAGGTCGGCCCGAAAACGGCGATGCGTGCCGCCGAGGACCTCGGTGTCGAGTCGATAGAAGATCTGGAGGCGGCGATAAGAGACGGCTCATTCGCCACCCTCCCGCGTGTGGGTGAGAAGAAGGCGCAGAGCATCCTGAAGCACCTGGAAGCCCGGTTCAGCCAAGCGGATCGGATGCCCATCGGAAAGGCGTTGCCGATCGCCGAGCAGGCTATCGTCGCGTTATATGAAGCGGCGCCCGAAGTACGCAGACTCACCATCGCCGGGAGCGTCCGCCGCTGGCGAGATACGGCCGGCGATATAGACATCCTGGGCGTGGCTGACGATCCGGAATCGGTGACGGCCGCGTTCGCCGCTCTGCCCATGGTCGTGGACATACTCGGGCAAGGCGGCACGAAAGCCAGCGTTATCGTCACCGGCGGCGCCCAGATAGACCTCAGGGTGTCCGATGAACGGCACTTCGGCGCACTGTTGTTGTACTTCTCCGGGAGCAAGCAGCACGGCATCAGTCTCCGTGCCCGTGCCCAGAAGATGGGTTTGTCGCTCAACGAGTACGGGTTAACGGACAAAGAGAGCGGCGAACTGACCCCGTACGACACCGAGGCCGGTGTATATGAAGCGCTGAATCTGCCGTATATCCCGCCCGAGATACGTGAGGCCCTTGGCGAGATCGTCGTGGCAGAATCGGGCGATCTCCCGGACCTCGTGGAGCTATCGCAAATACGTGGCGATCTCCATGTGCATAGCGACTGGTCCGATGGCCGTGTGTCGATGGAGCAGATGGTGCGTGAAGCCGCTTCACGCGGCCTCGAGTACGTTGCTATGACGGACCACTCGTCCGGCCGAGGTATCGCCAACGGCCTGTCGTTGGAACGCCTCGCCGCACATAACGAAGAGGTGGTCGAGGTTGAACAAGCCGTAGGTGGTATCCGTGTCTTCAATGGCACGGAGGTGGACATTCGCGCTGACGGCACGCTGGATTACACCGATGAAGTGCTGGCAGAGCTGGATATCGTTATTGCATCGATCCACTCCGGAATGTCACAACCATCAGATGTCATGACGGCAAGAATCATCAAGGCCATCGAGAACTCACAAGTGACCGCCATAGGCCATCTAACCACACGATTTGTGCTCGATAGGCCGCCCGTTGAGGCCGATTTTGACGCCATCTTCCGTGCCGCTGCCGCCAACGGGACGCTGATGGAGATCAACGCGTCACCCAAGCGCATGGATCTGAAGGATTCCCATATCCGGCAGGCCCGGGAACTTGGCGTGCGATTCCTTATCAACACAGACGCGCATGAACCGGGCAACCTGGATCAATTGCGATACGGCGTAGGTAACGCACGACGTGGCTGGGCCGAGAGACGAGACGTGCTGAACACACTACCCGTGGCCGAGTTCGAACGCTTCCTCGCCACGCCGAAACCAGAGCGCGCATCTTTCATCGCCGAGCAGGTCGTGGCCGGATGACGCCGATATCGGGACCCGGTGAACCGCTAGAACCGGACGAACTTCAGCAGATTGAATCCGGTGAAGCGATCACGGCTGAGGCAGCCGCCACAGATCCTGAGGAACTCCTGGCGAGGTTCCGAATGGCTGTCAGCGACCCCGATACGGACTGGCGTCTCTCGCTCATCGAGACGATGGCGTTGTGGCCCCTGGCCTCCGAGGAGATCGAGGGCCGGAATTTTGTATATCTGCTCGCCGGTGAGGCGTTCGACTGGCGCTCCCTTGCTGAGCGAATTCTCGGCGCCAGGGACATCCCCATCCCTGAGGAAGATCGAGAGGAGCTGTTACTTGACTGGACGCTTCCCGCGGACCTTAAGGAAGAGGAATTTCGCCGGCTAATCGGATTCGCAAAGGGCGCCGGGTTCCTCAACTACTTCTACGGGGTCACCGTTGAACAAGCGATCTTGCTGGCTGTGGAAGAAGAGGTCCGAAAACGACGATATGCCCGCGGATTTGCGCCGGACGATGTCGGAGCCGACGTAGCCTATGAGATCCTTTACGGTGCGACGCGCGACGAGTTAATAACTGAATTCGCGGTAGAGACGGGTAGCCGGGTGCGTCGACAATCGCGTGGACCAGAACGTGCAGCCGGTAATTTGAGCAACGTCGATCATTTTACGTACTGGCTGTTCCAGCGGCGGTTCAAGAACGCAGACCCGGCTCGCATTGCCAGCGACACTCGCAAGGGATTGGAGCTTCTGGAACGTATGCGAATAGCGCAGGCGAGGAAGAATAGCGAGGAAACCGTCGCCAGGCCGTTCATCGATCTTGGCGATCTCCACACGTACGAGTCGCCTCCACGCTATGCAAGACGAGTGCGCCGTCGCCCGGTTCGTACTTAAAAGCAAGTCGCGAGAGCATATCCGTCAGAGCTTCAGTAGATTGACCGCTTACTGTGCCTCGTGCTAGCGTCAAACGTAACGCAGAGATGGGAAGTAGTACCGCCGTGGCGGGCCAGAGAGAGCCGGGGATGCTGTAATCCCGGCGCCATATGCCAGGCGAGAAGTCATCCCGGAGCGGTCGGCCTCAACTCGAATAATGAGTGAGGGCTGAACGGCGGCTACCGTTAACAGCATCGAGCGGTCTTGATCGGAAATCCGGTCCAGGCAACGAAGGTGGTACCGCGAGGCGAAACGCCCCGTCCTTTGAGGGACGGGGTTTTTTATTTTCCGCCATTTGATGGCAGTACCGAGTTCAGATACAGGACGAGTAATGGCAACGACGGAACGAAAATGGGTGAAACCGGTCGACGTGTCGGCACTGCCCCGGCGCTTCGAGCCTGCAGAGGCGGAGCCGCGCTGGCGTGCACTGTGGGATGAGTGGGGAATCCACAACTTCGACCCTTCGCGCCCTCGGGAAGAGACCTTCGTCGTCGATACGCCGCCACCCACCGCCAGCGGATCTCTGCATGTGGGCCACGTGTTCTCGTACACGCACCAGGACCTGATTGTTCGCTACCAGCGGATGAAGGGCCGGAACATCTTTTATCCGATGGGCTGGGATGACAATGGTCTTCCTACTGAACGACGGGTGCAGAACGTGTTCAATGTCCGATCCGACCCTTTCATGGCGTACGACGCGGACCTCAAGGTCGGACGTGTGGACCCGAAAACGAAACCCCGGGACCTCCCGCGCCCGACGGTGATCTCCCGCCGCAACTTCATCGAGTTGTGTCACATCGTCACGGCGGAAGATGAGGTTGCCTTTAAAGATTTGTGGAAAATGCTCGGTCTTTCGGTCGACTGGAACGAGGAGTACGCCACGATCGACGACCGATCGCGTAGCATCGCACAGCTTAGTTTCCTGGACCTGTACGAAAAAGGTCACATCTACCAGGTCGATGCGCCGACGATGTGGGACGTGGATTTTGCGACGGCGGTCGCGCAGGCGGAGGTCGAGGACCGTGAGCGCGACGGCGCGTTCCACGACATCGAATTCGGGACCGAGGACGGGGGCAACTTCGTAATCGCCACCACCAGACCGGAACTATTGGCGGCGTGCGTCGGAATCGCAGCACACCCGGATGATGAGCGCTACAAGCCGCTATTCGGCAAGATGGCGATCTCCCCGGTCTACCGCGTGCCGGTACCGATCTTCCCGACAGAGCTGGCCGACCCCGAAAAGGGTACCGGCGTGCTGATGGTCTGCACCTTCGGAGACCAGACCGACGTGCAGTGGTGGCGTGAGCAGTCGTTGCCGCTACGCCAGGTGCTTGGCCGCAACGGGCTCATCGTCGACCGCCACTACGGAGACGAGGGCTGGGAGAGCAACGACCCGGATCTCGCCAACGCCAACTACGCCGAAATCATTGGCAAGCGCGTCAACCAGGCTCGCCGAATAGTCGTAGAGCAACTGCAAGATCCTGCCAACGCGGCGGTCGCTGGTGGTGGGGCGCCGCTCCAGGGCGAGCCGCGCCGGATCAAACACGCAGTGCGCTTCTTTGAGAAGGGCGACAGCCCTCTCGAATACCTGACCAGCCGGCAGTGGTTTGTGCGCCTGATGGACAAGAAGGATCAGCTCACCGAGAAGGGCCGACAGATCAAATGGCACCCCGCCTACATGGGCAAGCGCTACGAAGACTGGACGGCAAACCTTGGACTGGACTGGGCGATCAGTCGCCAGCGATATTTCGGTGTCCAGTTTCCGGTCTGGTACCGGCTGGATGCAGGGGCGAATCCGATCTACTCGGATCCGATTCTGGCAACGCGAGGAATGCTGCCGATGGACCCGATGTCCTCCGTGGCGCCGGGCTTTGAAGAGTCGCAACGCGGGCAGCCCGGCGGATTCGCCGGAGAGCCTGATGTTTTCGACACATGGTTCACCAGTTCACTCTCCCCACAGATCGGCGCTCGCTGGGGCCAGGACGGCGACAAGATGGATAGTCTGTTTCCGATGGATGTCCGTCCACAGGCGCACGACATCATCCGGACATGGGCGTTCTACACGATCGCCAAGTCGATGCTTCACCATGACGAGGTTCCGTGGCACAACGTGGTGCTCAGCGGCTGGATCCTTGATCCGGACCGCAAGAAGATGAGCAAGAGTCGGGGCAATGTGGTGACGCCGACCGGAATGCTGGAGGAGTACGGCGCTGACGCTGTCCGGTACTGGGCGGGAAGCGCTCGGCTCGGAACAGACACGGCATTCGACGAGCAGGTATTCCGGGTCGGCAAACGACTCGTAACGAAGATCTACAACGCCGGCAAGTTCGTGCTGTCTCAGGAGGGATTCGAGGGACAGATCACGAACGAGCTCGATCTTGCCTTTATCGCCGAGTTGAAAAAGTTGGTCGAGCGCGCCACTGCGGCGTTCGAGGAGTTTGAGTATTCACGTGCGCTGGAGGAGACCGAATCGTTTTTCTGGAGTGCATTCACGGACAACTATCTTGAGCTTGTCAAAAAGCGC
Source organism: Dehalococcoidia bacterium (assembly GCA_046583455.1). Classification (GTDB taxonomy): domain Bacteria; phylum Chloroflexota; class Dehalococcoidia; order Lucifugimonadales; family Lucifugimonadaceae. The sequence goes on from JAYGCG010000064.1 coordinate 13,185, forward strand.
ACACGCACGGACGAGGACCCTGATGGCAGAGCATCGGCGATAGCGACGCTTCGCACCGGCCTGAGTGTGACGATGCGGTTGTTTGCTCCTTTCGTACCCACGATCACCGACGAAGTCTGGTCATGGACCTTCGCGGAGCAGCTCGGAAAACAGTCGATCCACATAGCGGACTGGCCGTCGGCAGCGGAGTTCGAAGGCATCCCTGACCCCAACAGCGACGACTCGTTCGCCGTGGCGTGCGACGCCATCGCAGCCGTTCGAAAGGCCAAAACAGACATGGGACTGGGCATGGGCCGCCCGCTGGCATCGTTATCACTTGAGGGGAACGCCGATAGTTTGTCGGTGCTGTCCGGGGTAATCAGCGACGTCAACGACGGAGCAAACGCTTCCGGGGTTGAAGTGACTGAAGGTGAAGTGGACGGAGAGCGGTTCGTCGCGACGATCGAGCCGGAGGTTCAGGAAGAGACGTAGGCGGCTCCCTCCGGACATCACCCCGATGGTCGAAAAACGCGCATATGGCGCAAGCGGCGGCCCGTCCACAGGCGGATTGCCATCCGCCCTTATGACGGTAAAAACGGCAAGATTCGTTACTCCACGACGCGCCCACCTCCAGACCTCCTCTCCTCCCAGAGGGGAGGCTTACATTTGACCCCCTCCTACCGTAGGAGGGGGTCAGGGGGTGGTTACGTTTCGCGACCACGCTCGCTGTGAGGTTTCACCATTAATCAGAGATACCGTCATGAATCTTTGCCACGACCTCAGTACGCTCTTCACTCGTCGCGGGAGCTGGGTCTGGTAGACGCGGAGCATGGGGCGCCCAAGTTTTCAAGTTTTGGACCACATCTCCATAGAACTCGTCCAATATATCGGTTACTGATCCGATGAACGAACCCGATCCAGAGCCTTTTTTGTACCCATATCGGCTGTTAGCGTCACCCGGAAAGACCTAGGAAGATTCGATCTAATCTCATCCAACCCCTTATCTGAGTCTTCACGGAGATCACGTAACAGTTCTGACGTAGTTCGACGAATTCCTTCGAACGAGACGTCAACTCGCGTATTTTCGGGAGATCGCACCAACTGACGTATTAACCAGTTCAACCGTGTCTTTGGACGTCTTTCGCGCGGCGCGGACAATGTAATACTCGATGACACCATTCTTGCTCTCAAATCAGCCGGGAGCACAATATCGCCGACCGAATTCGGCACTCTCAAAACACATGAAAGGCTTGCTTGATCTGCAAGTTCTCGTACGAATTGGGCTCGACGTAAGGCGTAGTCTTCATGCTCCCGACGCGATAACACTTGCTGAACGTCCGCTCCGAGCAGCCTGCCGAAAGTGAGACACATATTTCGCGTTAACTCTTCCCAGGTGGCGACGACATCGGCCACAGCCGGGTCGTTTTCTCTGAGTGTTCCGCTCCGCGCTCCGTCTCGGACTGCGACCCAGGATGACCCCATGTCATCAAAGTGCATCGCCCCGGAACTGGGGTGCTCCAGGTAATGAATGAGTTCGCCTAAGATCCAAGCTTGATCAGGATCAGACACGCCGCGATGCTCGTGTTGCAATACCGCATCTGTCAGGACTGCATTCCACGAAAGATGATGAAATTCCACCGATTGAACTTTGCGACGATCGACCTCGACCGGGTGCACTCCCGGTATGGGAGAATTGATTGGAGATTGAGATCAAAGCGTCGTAATTTTCTGTTTTGCAAACATCCAAATACGTTTCCAACTGTTCGCGACTCAGTTTTGATCGGTCCGTTTTCACTTCAACAAGCGCCGTCCATTGCCTGCCCCGACCGGTGACAGAAATCGCGCCGTCAGGTCTCACGACATCGCCGTTGGGCAATTTGAATGGAACTTCAACCCAACATTTAATTTTTCCTGCCGGGGCGCCTACACGCCTGAGGAGAGCCCTTCCAAATTCTGGAACAGATTCCATTACTGAAAGAAGGGCCGAAGTCGCTCGTGTTTCCTGTTCCCTTGCGCCCTTTATTCCGGAAGTAGGGATAAGACGCGCCGGATTCCAATTTCCATCAGAATTTACCATTACACATCACCTCGCTCGGCGGTGTACCGGGTGAATCAAATTGGGGTGTTAACCAGCGCTCTAGACCATCAAATCTCCGCCGCTTATGTCCAGCGCTGCCCCCGTGATGTAGGCGGCGCGGTCGGACGCAAGGAAAGCGACTAGTTCCGCTACCTCTGAGGGCTCGCCCAAGCGGGATATCGGAAAGCTATTGGCGTATGCGGACTTGCGTGCCTCGTCGATCTCGTCCTGAACCATCTCCGTGTCGATCAGGCCGGGGCAGACCGCGTTGACGGTGATGCCGTGTGACGCCTCCTCCATCGCGAGGTGGCGTGTGAGCCCCAGTACGGCGTGCTTGGAAGACGTATAGGCGGCACTGCCAAGAGTGCTGGTGGTCTTGCCTGCGGTGGACGAGAAGTTGACGATGCGGCCCCATCCAGCTTCACGCATCGCCGGAAGAACGGCGCGGGAGGGCAGGAACGTGCCCTTCAGATTCACGCCGATCACGAAGTCCCACTCGTCTTCGCCCATGTCGAACACCGCGGTCCGGCGAAGCACGCCTGCCGCGTTCACCAGTATGTGAAGCGCCCCGAACCCGGAGACCGCACGGTCCATTACGGCGGCGACATCGGAAGAGTTCGTGACATTGCCGCTGACGGCGATCGCTCGGCCTCCGGCGTCTTGCAACATCACGGCCGTGGCCTCGGCCGCCTCCACGGACAGATCGTTGACCACAACCGAAGCACCCGCAGCGGAAAGGCGTAGGGCCACGGCACGTCCCATGCCACGTCCCGCGCCGGTTACGACCGCGACCTTTCCCGCCAGTTCATCCGGGAATGGCGTCGGCAGTCGTGACGGATCGAAATTCAATGCTGACGAGCTCAAATCACGCCCAACTCTGCGCCGACGTCCTGGAACGCATCCAGGGCTTCGTCCAGTTGTGATCGATCGTGCGCCGCCGACATCTGGACTCGGATACGGGCCTCGCCTCTCGGAACAACCGGGAAGCTGAATCCCACGACGAAGATGCCCCGCCGATTCATCGCCGCAGCCATCTCCACCGTCTTGATCTCGTCCCGCAGCATCACGGGGACGATCGGATGATCGCCCGGGATAAGTTCAAAACCGAAACCTGTCATACGGTCACGGAAATAGCGGGTGTTCTCCCACAACTTCTCCCGAAGTTCGGGATGCCGTTCGACCAGCTCCAACGCCTTCAACGCGCCCACAACAACGAGCGGCGGGAGGGTGTTTGAGAACAGATACGGGCGAGAGCGTTGACGGAGATAGGACACGATCTCGGAATGGCCAGTGGTGAACCCGCCTGATGCGCCCCCGAGCGCCTTGCCGAGCGTGCTGGTGATGATGTCCACACGGCCCTCTACGCCGAGCTGTGCGGGCGTGCCTCGCCCACCCGGGCCGACGAACCCGGTCGAGTGGGAATCGTCCAGCATCACCATCGCGTCGTACTTATCGGCCAGGTCGCAGATCTCTTCCAGCTTTGCGAGATCGCCCTGCATGCTGAACACACCGTCCGTGGCGATCAGCCTGAATCTTGCGTCCGCCGTTTCCCGTAACTTCGCTTCTAGATCGGCCATATCGCTGTGGAGATAGCGTTTACGGTCGGCCCGGCACAGGCGTATGCCGTCGATGATCGAGGCGTGATTCAGTTCATCGCTAATGACGGCGTCTTCACGGCCAAGCAGCGTCTCAAACAAGCCGGTGTTGGCGTCAAAACATGAGCTGTAGAGGATCGTGTCCTCGGTGCCGAGGAATCGACTTATCTGGGTCTCAAGTTCCTTGTGGATGTCCTGGGTTCCGCAGATGAACCGCACGGAAGCCATGCCGTAACCGTGGCTCTGGAGCCCGGACGATACCGCCTCCAGAATCTCCGGATGGTCGGCAAGCCCGAGGTAGTTGTTGGCGCAGAAGTTGATGCGCGGCCCGGCGTTCGTCGTCACCCGAGCGCCCTGTGGCGTCTCGATAACCTGCTCATCCTTGAACAGACCGGCGGCCCGTATATCGTCCAGCTCGGAATCGAGCCAGGACTTGATAGCTGTGTACGCCAAATGTGTGCTCCCTGGCGCAAATATTCACGTATTTACGTCTCGAATTACTCCGCTTTTACGATCTCCGGCTCTACTTCCAGCTCGTCCGGCACGTACTCGCGCCAAGGCTGAAAACCGAGCACAAACTCTTTGCCCTCGTCCAAGGACGCCAGACCTTTTACTGCGCGGCCGGGATCGTAGCCACGTGTTGCAGCAATTGCCTGAATGCCGCGTTTCATTGATCGAACGCCGCCCAGATTGACTTCCTGGCCGTCGTCCATGAGAAGGGTCAGGTCGAGACCTTTCGGGTGCTCTTTCCAGTACATTCGCATCGTGTGAATCAACTCCTGCGTCGTGTCTTGATGTGGCTGTTATTTGAGTAGCGGAAGCGCCCGGTCCAAAAGGGCGTTGCCGACGTCCAGCTTGTCCATGAGAGGCATCGGCTCCGGCTCGCGGCCCGGATAGACAAATGTCACGGCGTTGGTGTCCGTGCCGAACCCGGAATCGGCGGCCGACACGTCGTTGGCGACCACCATATCAACGCCCTTGGATAGCACCTTGGCATCGGCGTTCTTTATGAGGTCGTTCGTCTCGGCGGCGAAAGCCACTTTGACCAGGCGTTCTCCGTTTACCCCGGCAATTATGTCCGGGTTCTGAATCAGGTCGATGCTCAGCGGATCGTCGCCGGTCTTTTTGATCTTCTGATCGGCCGGATTGGCGGGCCTGTAATCGCTCACCGCCGCCGCCATCACAAGCAGATCAGCGTCGGCACAGGCGGCTTGAACAGCGTCCCGCATATCGATAGCGGATGAAACCGGGATTAGGGTCACACAGGCAGGGACGGGCAATGACGATGGTGCGCTGATCAGCGTGACATCCGCGCCGCGATCTCTCGCCGCTTCTGCGATAGCGTAGCCCATCTTGCCGGTAGACCGATTGGTCAGCACCCGAACCGGGTCTATCGCCTCTTCGGTGCCGCCGGCGGATACGATCACGCGCCGACCGGCCATGTCGCCATCCCGGCCGAGAAGCGCCCGAACATGTCCGAGGATCTCCGGAACCTCCGTCATGCGGCCGTTACCGATCAGTCCCGACGCCAGCCGTCCCGATTCGGGGCCGATGAAGTAAACGCCGCGTTTCTTCAGAGTCTCAACGTTGGCCTGTGTGGCAGCTGCGCCGTACATGTCGGCGTCCATCGCGGGAGCTACCGCCAAGGGCTGGGAACCGGCGAGAATCGTCGCCGTCAGTACATCGTCGGTAATCCCGTGGGCGAGCTTCGCCAGCACATTTGCCGTTGCCGGTGCTATCAAAATCAGATCGGCATGACGGGCCAGGGCAACATGGTCGATACCAAGCTCAGAATTCGATTCGTACAGTCCGGTGGAAACGGGCCTGTGGGTGAGTCCGGCAAATGTGGCAACGCCAACGAACTCCTGCGCGGAGCGTGTTAGCACCACATCCACGGAGGCCCCGGCCTGGGTGAGTTTGCTTGCCAGATCGGCTGCCTTAAACGCGGCGATGCTCCCCGTGACCCCGAGGACGATCGATTTGCCGTTAATGATTATCGTCACGGCTAATCTCCGTTGTTCAGCTCATAAAGCATGCGCAGACCGACGAGTGTCAGGTCTTCGTTCACTTCCTGAAGAACATCTGATTGTGCTGCCACGACTTTTGCGAGTCCGCCGGTACCGATAACCCGGCACATTGAAGGATCGTCCGGGCTGAGTTCCGCGGCAAATCGTTTGACCATGCCTTCCACCAGCCCCACGTATCCAAACACAAGCCCGGAACGCATTGCGTCAGTCGTGTTGCGCCCGATAGCCTGCTCAGGCGCTTGCAAATCGACGCGCCTCAACTGAGATGTCCCACGGTACAGAGCCTCTGCGGCGAGCGTCATTCCGGGAGCGATCGCTCCGCCCAGGTACTCGGCGTCCTTGCTGATGGCATCGAACACCGTCGCCGTTCCGACGTCCACGATGATGCACGGACCACCGTAAAGCCGATATGCCGCCACGGCGTCCGCAATTCTGTCTGTGCCGACATCCTGCGGCCGGTTGTAGTTGATCTTGATGCCGGTGCGAGTCCCCGGCCCGACCACCATCGGCGCGGCGCCAAGCATCTCCGTCAGCGCAGTTTCAATCGCCCCGGTCAGTGGCGGGACGACCGAGCACATTACCGAAGCCGGAAAATCAGACGGGGACACGTCTTTCGAACTCAACATTCCCTGCAATAACAGGTTGTGTTCGTCCGAGGTCCGGCGTGCATCGGTGGCAAATCGCCAGGTTGCTATCAGGCGGTCGTCTTCGAATGCGCCAATTGTGACGTTTGAGTTGCCGACGTCGACGGCGAGCAGTTTTCCCACGATATGCGGATGATATCAGCGCTAGGCGGGATACTTGCGGTCAGTTCGATAGCTGTTTGAGCGCTGCCGGGAGTGACTCCAACACATCTCCAGCCACCATCGACACCTCACCAACGGCCCGTTTTGCGATCTCGCCCGCCAGTCCGTGGGCGTAAACTCCTAACGCCGCCGCATCAAATGGTTCCATGCCCTGGGCGAGGAATCCGGCTATCAAACCGGCGAGCACGTCGCCTGTCCCACCCGTCGCCATTCCCGGATTGACCCACGGACTGATCGCCGT
>JAYGCG010000103.1:0-5212 GCA_046583455.1 Dehalococcoidia bacterium
GATTGTCAGGACGTTTGTTGGCGCCGTGTCCGGGTGGGCGAACGCCATGAAGATGGCGCCCTTCGGCGAGCGGTCTGTCACTTTGGCGTGGACTTCCAGGGATCCGCGCCGTGAGGACACGCGCACCATCTCGCCGTCCTCGATGCCCAGCGCTAAGGCGTCAGCCGGGTTGAGCTCCGCCAGCTCGTGCGGGACAAGCTCTTCAAACCCGATCGCCCTGCCCGTCTGTGTACCCGTGTGGTACGTGGATCGGCGACGGCCAGTCGTCAGGAACAGCGGGTAATCATCGTCCGGCTCTTCGACCGGAGGGATGTGATCGACCGGAGCGAACTGGCCCGGAAGTCCGGAGTCCATCTCGTCCTGGTGCAGGAATACTGTGCCGGGGTGGTCTGGCGTCGGGCAAGGCCACTGAATACCGCCCTCTCGATCCAACCGCTCATATGAGATGCCGCTCAGGATCGGAGCCAGCGCCGCGACCTCGTCCCACACCTCGGAGGCCGAGTGAAGATCCTGTGGAAAGCCCATGTACTCGAACAGATCGAGCAGAATTCGCCAGTCAGCCCTCGCTTCGCCCGGGGGATCGACCGCTTTGCGGACCCGTTGTACCCGTCTTTCAGAGTTGGCGAACGTGCCTTCGACTTCCGCAAAGGCCGCCGCCGGCAACACCACGTCTGCCAGTCGAGCGGTGTCGTTCATGAATATATCCTGGACCACCAAGAACTCGGCCGCCTCAAGCGCACGCCTGCTGTGGCCGGAACACGGGTCCGATACGACCGTGTTCTCGCCCATGATGAACACGGCCTTCACCTCGCCCTTGATCATCTGGTCCATGGCCGTGATCTTGGTAATGCCACGCCGCTTCGGCAGCGGTGTGCCCCACGCCTTCTCAAACTTCTCCCGCACTTCAGGTTTCTCAAGCTTCTGGTAGCCCGGCAGGTCGGTCGGCAGAGCGCCCATGTCTGACACGCCCTGCACGTTGTTCTGGCCGCGCAACGGGTTCACCCCGGCGTTCTCCTTGCCGAAGTTGCCGCACAGCAACGCCAGGTTTGCGACCGCCTGGACGTTGTGCGTGCCGCAGGAGTGCTCCGTGATGCCGAGCGTGTAGCAGATAGAGGCCTTTGGCGATGCCGCAGCATATTCACGGGCGGTATCAATAATCTGCTTCGCAGGTACCCCCGAGATCTCTTCTACAAATTCCGGTGTGTACATCTCCAGGTGCTTTGAGAGCGCCTCGAAGCCTTCGGTGCGGTGTGCGACGTACTCGGCGTCGTACAGCTTCTCTTTGACAATCACGTGGGCCATGGCGTTCAGGACCGGGATGTCGGTGCCGATCCTCAGCTGCACGTGCCGCTTGGCCCAACGGGTCAGCTCGATCTTGCGGGGGTCCATAACAACAAGGTTGGCGCCTCTCCGCACGGCTTTTTTCATGCGGAGCGCTATAACGGGGTGCGCCTCTGTGGTGTTGGACCCGATCACCAGCAGCATGTCCGCCCCCGCGATCTCTTCGATCGAGTTGCTCATCGCACCCTTGCCAACCATGACCGCCAGACCGGCGACCGTTGGGGAGTGTCAGGTACGTGAACAGTTGTCTATGTTGTTTGTCCCAAGCGCCACCCGGGCGAATTTCTGGGCCAGGTAGTTCGATTCAGAAGTCGTGCGGGCGGAACTCCAGAACACCATCGAGTCAGGACCATCCACGTCCTTATAGTGCTTGAGCTTATCCGTAATTAACGTGAGCGCGCTGTCCCAGCTTGCGGACTCGAACTCACCCTGGGCGTTCTTGATAAGTGGCATCGTCAGGCGCTCATCGCTGTTGATGAAGTCCCACGACCCGAACTGGCCTTTGACACACAGTGAGCCCTGACTCGGGGCTGAGAAGTCGGGCTCGGACCCAACCAGCTCGCCATCCTGCGCGATCAGGTTAATGCCGCATCCGACGCCGCAATATGGGCAGATCGTGGACGTGCGATCTACTGCGGTGTCAGGCCCGAGAGGCACGAAGTCGCCCGAGGGGCCCGGGACACTCAGCAGCATCTCTTCCACCGAGTCGCCGCCCCACGCCATCGGTACGGGCGTAACGGCATCGACCAGTTTCCGGTTTGTGAGCGCGCCCGTGGGACAAGTGTTCACGCACTGGCCGCAGAAGGTGCAGGGGCTCTCCATCAGCAGATTGTTGAACTTGCTGAAGATGGTGGAGTCCTGCCCGCGGCCTGTGACCGTTATGGCAGATACCTGCTCCCAGTCGTTACAGATATTCGTGCACCGGAAACAGGCGATGCACAGGTCATAATCCCGCTTGATGAACGGGTTCGGGTCGTCGACCTTCTTGCGTCGTTCCAACGGATTGAACGCGTCGTGCTGAGCGCCGTACTCGCGTACCGCCGCCTGGAATTCGTAATCGCCAAGGGCCTCCGTCGGTCCAATCTTTGACGGGTCTTCTATCTCAGAAAGGAGCATCTCGAGCAATGTCTTGCGATACTCGACAATTTCGTCCGTGTGCGTCCGGACGCTCATGCCCGGCTCGGAGAACGCCGTGCAGGAAGCGACCGTCTCCGTCCGGCCGTTGACTTCGACCTCAACAAGGCACATCCGGCACGTGCCCTGCGGCTCAAGGCGATCGTCGAAACACAGCGTCGGGACGCTCGCGCCTGCGTCGCGCAACACCGCCAGCACCCGTCCGCCGGGGCGGTTTGGAACAATTACCCCGTTAACGTCGATCGGGGCCTCGGTTGCTATAGAGGTCATGGGTCAGGAAGCTGTCCATCCGGGGCTATCGTGAGTGAAACTCGTTCGGTCTATTCAGGTTCCCAGTACGCCAACAATCTGGCCATCGTCATCTAGATCGATATCCAGCGCGTTCGGCTTCGAGGGAAGTCCCGGCAGAGTCATTATGTCACCTGCGAGCGTCACGATCTGTCGAGCGCCAGCAGATATGCGCAGTTCCTGTATTGGTAGGACGTGGCCGGTGGGAACATTGCGCAGACGCGCGTTCGCCGAAACCGACAGGTGGGTCTTGGCCATGCAGATAGAGAACTTCCAGCCGTTCGCCTCGAACCGGCGCGCCGTCGTGCGCGTCATCCGTCCCCACACAACGCGGTCAGCGCCGTAGAGACGATCCGCCATCAACTCGACCTTGTCGATGGTCGAAACCTCGTCGTCATATAGAAGCGAAGTATCGGACCCAGCGTCGGCCACAGAGGCCACCATTTCCGCCAGCTCCTTCATGCCGTCGCCGCCCTCGGCAAACCCGTTCGCCTCGGCGACACCCTTTGCACCGGCGTCCAGAGCGACGGCCTTGATCGCCTTCAACTCCTCCGGCGTATCTTCCGGGAATCGGTTGATTGCCACTACAGCGTTTAGCCCGAACAGGCTCGTAATTCTCAGGGCGTTTCGAAGGTTATCGTTGCCGATCTTGACCGCGTCAGCGTTCGGCGTTGACAGTTCTTTGAGATCTACCCCGCCATGATATTTCAGTCCTCGGACCGTGCATACAACCACCGCCGCATCCGGCTTTGGCCCGCCCTGCCGTACCTTGATGTCCATGAACTTCTCGAACCCGAGATCGGCGCCAAATCCCGCTTCGGTGACTACGTAGTCTGCGGTCGCAACCGCAAGCTGATCCGCAAGGATGGAGCTGCAACCATGGGCGATGTTGCCGAACGGTCCCATGTGGACGATCGCCGGTTGTCCTTCAAGGGTCTGGCAGAGGTTGGGCTTCAAGGCGTCTCGCAAGAGGGCCATCATCGAGCCGACTCCACCGATCTGTGTTGCCGTTACCGGAGTTCGGTCGCGGGTCCATCCAACGACTACGTCCCCCAGCCTGGTGCGCAGGTCTTCGTATCCATCGGCAAGCGCCAGGATCGCCATGATCTCTGATGCAGCGCTGATGTCATACCCGGTCTGCCGCATCGGCCCGTCGCCATTCAGGCCGACCGCCGCGTTGCGAAGGGCGCGGTCCTCTGCGTCGGTTACGCGACGCCATGTGATGCCTTCAGCTTCGAAGCCGTCGATCTGGTGCCGGTAGACCACGTTGTCTGTCATAGCGGCGAGAAGGTTGTGGGAAGACATTATGGCGTGGAAGTCGCCGGTGAGATGGAGGTTGATCTCCTCTGCCGGTTGCACCGTCGCCTTGCCGCCCCCGGTCCCACCACCCTTCGCTCCGAAAACCGGACCGAGCGATGGTTGTCTGATTGTCAGAACCGGTCGCTTGCCGATCTTCGCCAGCCCCTGGACCAGCCCTACCGCCGTTGTGGACTTGCCTTCACCCGCGGGCGTGGGAGTGATTGCCGTGACGACGATCAACTTTCCAGTCCTGCCGCCGGGTTGAACGGTAGGAAAAGAATCTAACGGAATCTTCGCTTTATCGTTCCCGTAAAGCTCGATATCGCTAGCGGAAATTCCGAGATCGGACGCAACGTCAGCTATCGGTCGCAATCGGTTCCTCCGAGGTGTTGGCGAGAAATTGGCGGAATTTAAGGGTCGGGTTCACACGTGCCGAAAGTACTGTCCGACATCACTGCACGATTGAGCCAGCTTCAGACGACCCGCGTTTGGGCGATTCCCCGAAGCTCCGGCAACACTTTAAACCTGAAGGAGGGTACAAGATCACGCCCCGTCGACGCGCCCAGGCGCCTCCAGCAGAGCCAAATACCATCATCGCCGCCACCCAGTCCCAGTGGATCGCCCGATTAGGTATAAAGGAGTTGACCACTACGGCGAGCGTGAGCATCAGGCCTACCACCACAACCGCCCAGATCACAGAGCTGGCCCATGATCTTCGGGCGACAGCGCGCGTCTGGCGCGCTTTTTTGTTGCTATTCAAAATGTGATCTCTGAAGTTATGTAGTCGATTATTAGATCTTTCATACACATCAGATGCGGGTAGCCACGGCGACGGTACGAGACGGTTCGGGTGATGCTCATTTCATTCTGCGGTGACAGATCCGGCCCGTATGGTCGCAGGGTGAGGGGGACAAGGGCGGATTGCAATCCGTACATGAGTCCAAGCGCGTACGCCGTCCTTTCGAGAGCCCCAGGACGCGGGTGTTCGCCTCAGGGCACGGTTTTAGCACGATGCCGATCTGTAGACAGACACGGCCACTGACACGTGGTCCGTATGGGCTAAGCAAATAATTCAGCGACGCAATGTAGGGCCATGCGCCCCTACGACGATTACACAATAGAGAGTCAACCTGAAACTACGCCCGGTAAC
>JAYGCG010000099.1:0-54616 GCA_046583455.1 Dehalococcoidia bacterium
GCCGATCAAGTCATCGATCACGTCCACCGTCTGGCTTCGGCACAGGTCGTGCTCAAGGTTCCGGTAGATACGCGGCACAACCACCCACTGAAGGGACGGCATGCCAAAGGCTCGGGAACTCGCGACTGCGTCCTCCACAAACCGGCCAGATACGATCGGAACGGCGGGGACGCCGGTCTTCTCGATTTCGATCATGTCGTAGCACATCCACGACGCGCAGGTCCCTCAGTCAGCCGTGGCGCCTATAACAACGTCACTCTCCTCGGCACATTTCTGACGTATGTGCTCCGGCGCCGGGTAGTTGTTCCCGTTGTAGAAGTTGATGGTGACGTTCTTGAACCGCTGTTTGATCAAATCGGCAGCAGTGTTGAGCGCCACATCCCCACCATGCGTGCCACTCCAAAGCAGCCCCACGGTCAACCCATCCAGCGTCGCAGGACGTGGGCTGGACGCGAATGAATTCACGACGCCTCGTTGTTCCGCTACGGGATTCTGTACCTCAAGTGTGTACATGCTTAGCAAATCTCCGTTCTGATCGAACCTTCTAATCGTGTGGACCGGATGTATCCAAATGTATTTGGCAAAATGCTATCGGATTTGGCTTGTGCGCGCGGGTGCGCTTGAAGCTACGCGTTCCGAATGTCGAAACACTCGTTCGAAAGCACGCCTGTGATGATCTCGACCTTATTGTGGCGCTCCGTTAGTTTTACCAGCCGTTCCAGAGTGTAATCACCCCATCGGGATGTTCCCGATTTCGGACGGCCACCGAGGATGAGAGTTGCGATTCCGGTAGCCAGAATCGCTCCACAACACATGGGGCATGGCTCGAAGGTGGAGAAAAGCATCGTTCCGGAAAGACTGGGCGGATCGCGAAAATACTGATCCCACGACCGTTGCGTTTCCGGCCCCGGGAATGACGAAGCGTGGTTCCGAATCGCCACGGATTCCGCATGAGCCGTCGGATCATGAGTGGTGTTCTCCAGATTCCTTCCACGCGCAATAATCTCCCTATCACGGACGATCACAGAGCCGACGCCTTGGTTGCCCTCATTCGCAGACTTTTCCGCCTCTTCGAGCGCAATCCTCATGAATTTCTCATACGCATGACGTTCTACGATCTCTTTCAGTGAATCTCCCATTACACGCCTCGCTTATTGAAACTCTTCTAAACCTAAATCGTGTCGAGAAAGTCGAACACCGATCGCCGGAAGTCGACCGACGCATCCTTGTGGATGCTATGCCCCACGTCCAGCTTGACGTGGGTGCAGTCCGATACACCAGTCCGGATGTGCTCCGCTGCGGAGTTTCCAACCACACCGCCCTGTTTCGGGTCCGCCTGAAGGAGGAGAACCGGGCATTTCACCTGGGAGAGAACCGTGCCCGGGTCAAACGCGTCAAACATCGCGTCATCTATAAATGGGTTGTAGGTCTCGGGATCCATTTTCACGGCCTGGGCCGCGTCTAATCGATGAGCCGCTGCGTCCTTATTCGCATTAGCGTTCATCCCATGCACCGCCTCCTCGAATGACGGTGATGTACGCAAGAAGGCACGGTTTTCCTCCATCCATACGCGGGCCTCGTCGGGGAACCCAGATGCGCTGGAAACGTGCGGGTCTTCAAGTACCGCGGCTCTAACGAGTTCTGGATGGAGCGCAGCGATACCCATCGCCGTCGCGCCACCCATAGAGTGACCTATCACGACAGCCGGTACGCCTGAAGTAGCCTTAATGAAAGACGCCGCATCCCTGATCCTGGCTTCGTAGCCGTACTCACAGTCTTCGCTTCGTGCCGAGCCGCCATGACCACGGGCGTCCGGAACGAGTACGCGCCACCGATGGGAGAGCAGTCCTATTTCCTGGGACCACGATCGCCAGTCACTTGTAAATCCATGGAGAAGTACAAGTGGGTCACCTTCTCCGATTTCGACATAATTGAGGGTGACTTCGCCGGTGTCATGCGAACCGTGTTTAAGCAAATTTTCCTCCACAACCCGGTAAGCACCGAGTAAAGAATTTCGCCTAGGTGCCGAGTGTTCAGACGGCTTGGAATCCCCTGGATGATACAGCCACCGGGCAACCTTGCTTCTGGTAAACACTTGCCGTGGAGCCAGGCCTCATAGATGATCTCGACTGATTCACCGATAGAACTCCACGGAGACGCCCTTCAATTGCCATCGCCCACAGGTTCACGCCCCAAAATACTCGTCACAAGACGACAGTTCCAGGACCAGATCGATCGTTTGAATGAGGTCTCGGACGCCCTCGTTCTTGACCGGCCTGCTCCTGCAACCCCGGATGAATTACAGGCGGCAGCAACAGGCGCCCACGGCATCTTCGCCCACATCACGGATGCCATCGACGCAGCCGCCATGGACGCGGCTGGCTCCAATCTCAAGGTGATCGCCGAGTTCGGAGTTGGCTACGACAACATCGATGTGGACGCCGCATCTGAGCGCAACATCGTCGTCGCCAATACACCCGGCGTGCTAACCGAGGCGGCGGCGGATTTCGGGTTCACGATGATTCAAACGGCAGGCCGAAGAATCGCCGAGAGCGACCGCTTTGTCCGACGCGGTGAGTGGAAGTGGTTCGAACCACTGGACCTTCTCGGCGTGGACATTCACGGATCAACGCTGGGCATCGTCGGCTTCGGACGGATCGGCAGCGCAGTGGCGCGTCGGGCGCTCGGTTCCGGGATGAACGTGATTTACATGACCCGTAGCCAGCCGGAAGACGACCTCGGGTGCGAGCGTGTCAGCACACTGAACGAGCTTCTTGAGCGATCAGATTTCGTGACACTCCACTGCCCTCTCACCCAGGAAACGAACGGCCTCATAGGGACCGAAGAACTCAAACGGATGAAGCCGGAAGCATCGCTGATTAACACGGCACGGGGTCCGATAGTAAACACGGACGCCCTCACGGCGGCATTACGCGATGGCGAGATCGCCTACGCAGCGCTGGACGTTACAGACCCGGAACCGATTCCAACCGATCACCCGCTGGTGGGGATGGAGAACGTCACCCTGGTCCCACACATCGCATCGGCAACCATAGGAGCGCGCCGGAAGATGTCGGAAATGACGGTGGACAACATCCTGGCCACCATAGGCGGGAAATTACCGCCAAACTGCGTAAACGCAGACAGAATCAACTGGGGCTAGAAACCCGTTTAATGGGTGCTGCCGAGCCCTCGCTGCCATGCGAAAAAGGCGACGATGATCGGGAATGCTAAGAATCCCAGGATGACAAACGGCATCGTGATCTTGATCATCATGTTCATGCGGGACTCTTTCACACCTTCCTGTTGGGAGACGGCGGTCTGTTTCGCCGGAAGTAGCAACATCATACCGTCCCGACGCGGGCAGAGTCCCATACCGAGACGAATAATTGGAGTGCAATGTTTGACGTCGTGATCAAGAACGGACTCGTGCTGGACGGCACCGGATCGCCGGGATATCGGGCAGACATCGGAGTCCGCGGTGACCGGATCGTCGCCATCGGTGAGATCGATGGCGAGGGCAAAAAAATCATCGAAGCTGCCGGATCCGTAGTCACACCGGGCTTTATCGACCTCCACGCACACAGCGATCTATCGTTCCTGATCGACCCCCACGCCGATAGCAAACTGCGCCAGGGCGTCACGCTTGAGATGGTCGGCAACTGCGGCATGAGCTACTGCGCGCCTTTGAACGACCGCACCATGGATATTTACGAGGGCTGGCTTTCCCGCATGGGCGGAGACGGATCAAACGGCGAGCCGGGATGGACCGAGTTTGGCGGTTTCCTGGACGCGCTCTCGGATGCAGGCTCCGCCATTAACGTCGCGACACAGATCGGCCACAACCAGGTAAGAAGCGCAGTTATCGGCGCGGACGCACGTGCGCCCTCTTACGAAGAGCTCGAGGCGATGCGCAGGATCGTCGCAGAGGCGCTAGACGCCGGGGCCATGGGATTCTCTACCGGCCTCTACTTCCCGCCCGGCTATTACTCGCTGACGGACGAAATCATCGCCCTCAACCAGGAAGCGGCGGATCGCAATCGACTGTACTCAAGCCACACGCGGTCGGAATCGGACGAGCCGCCGGGGCTTTTCGTGGCGCTCAACGAGGCTATAGAGATAGGCCGGCGTACAGGCGGACGGGTCGAGGTGTCGCACGTCAAAGCCCACGGCCCGAGGGTATGGGACCGATCTGCGCAGATACTTGAGACGATGCGTGACGCCCGGAGGGACGGTGTTGACGTGGCCGGCGACCAGTACCCGTATACGGCGTGTGGCACTCCGCTGAGCGGGGCGATCTTCAACCGATGGGCACACAACGGCGGTAGGCCTGCGCTACTGGAACGCATCGGCGACGCCGACTTGCGACAACGGCTGCGCGCCGAGGCGGAATACGCAATGGTCCGTTTCCAGGGTCCAACCGGTTGTGTGATCTCGGACTACGACCCGGACCACTCCCTGGAGGGTCAGACGCTGGCGGAGGTATCAGAGGCCAGGAACGCCGATCCAATCGACACGGCGTTCGAGTTGCTGCAGGACGGCGAGGTATCTGTGGTCCTCACTTCAATGTGCGACTCAGATGTCGACACCATCGCAGCGGGCGAATTCATTTCTGTCGCGTCGGACGGGATGTCACTGCGGTCAGAAGGTCCGCTGTCAGCGGGCAAGCCACACCCCCGTAGTTACGGCACAAACGCCCGGTTCATCGAGCGCATGGTGCTAGAGCGGAATGTGGTCGGGCTAGAAGAAGCTATAAGAAAGATGACCACCCTGCCCGCCCAGAGACTCGGCCTGGAGAATCGGGGCCGCATCGCACCCGGGCAGTACGCGGATATAGCGGTGTTTGACCCGGCAGCCATGAAAGAGCACGCCACATTCGCCGATCCGCACCAGTACTCGACCGGTGTTTCCACAGTTTTGATTAACGGGAAAATCGCGTTGGAGGGAGGCGTGCCAACGGGTACAACGGGAGGACGGGTGATACGGGATAACGCCGGTTAATTCCCGTAAGCGAAGAAAGACATAGAAACCTTTTTTACACAGCGGCATCGTATGCGTGAGAGATGGCCGCATATCCCCGGGGGATGCAGAAACCCCTGTATCCGTACCGTCCATCCACGCTCGTGGCACACTGCCACGGTCACCGACGCGTGACCGGGATTACAACGATCGGCATTAATCTGGAATCTGAGAACAGCAGACATAGCGCTTGATTTTCTACGAAGACCCGGAGGAAGACAAAGGCTCGTTGCGGATGCGGATTTTCCGCAACCTCATGCTGGGCTGGGCGATGTTCATAGCCCTCTTCGGGGTTGGTGTCATCTCTTTGCTGATCCTGTTTCCGCCGGTTGAGGCGATCTACCAGTCCATTACCGGCAACAGCTGCGAAAGTGGCCCTCCCCATACCGCCACGATAGATATTGGAGACGCCACACTTCTCCGGATTATTGCCGATCGCGGGGATCTCTCTGTCATAGGGAGAACGGGGCAAACCACAATTCAGATCGGGGGACGCACGTGTGCGACGCTCGAATCAAAGCGCCACCTCGAATCCATTGTCCTTAACACCTCGGTCATCGACTCCGACGAGATTCTTGTTTCGGTGATGTTGCCTGCCGGGGTGAATGACATCCGAATGGACCTTGAGATCATCGTTCCCGAAGACTTCCCCCGGGTTGCAGTCGCGAACACAGAGGGACCGGTGTTCATATCAAATATCCGAAACCTGCAGGCCGCCATCGGTTACGGAAATCTCGATGCGACGCGCATCGGCGGTACAGTCGATGTTCTGGCAATTCAAGGATCGATGTCGTTGATGGATATCGGGGGCGACGTGAATGTGTCACTCATAGAGGGGTACGGCGAAGTTGACCTCTCGAGAATTGTCGGCAACGTCGTAATCGATGACAATCGCAGCGGTCCCGCGAGGATTTCTGACATCGGAGGCGACGTGACGATAGGTAGCGCCGGTTACGGGCACCTAACCGTCACCGATATCGCCGGAGATCTGTCCGTGGATAAAAACCCGGGCGGACACATCATCGCCGAGGAGATCAAAGGCTCAGTGGATATTCCGGGAAACGAAGAGCGGTCCGGGACATGACCGGACGCCTCGTATTCAACAACGTCAATGTTATCGACGGTCTTGGCGGAGTTACCAATTCCGTCACGGTGATTCTGGACGGAGCGAACATCGAGAGCATTACATCCAGCGATTCCGTCATCCCGACTGCCGGCATCCGGGTGATCGATGGAAACAACGGCTGGCTTATGCCCGGCCTCATCAACTGCCATGACCACCTGTGCAATAAGTGGCTGCGAACCACCCCCGCCGGTGATTACACCACGGGCCGTCTGAGTCGTTTCCACCAATCCCCTGCTGCTCACGCTCTTGAGGCGGCAGGGAACGCTGCCTGGGAGCTGCGCCAGGGCGTCACAACCGTCCGCGAACTGGGCGGACCGGGCATCGCTTCAGGCAACGAGTCTTTCACGAACGTCCACATCCGTGACGCCATCGCTACCGGTCAAATCCCAGGCCCTCGCCTAATCGCAAGCCGCCTCATAATCGCCATGACGGGCGGCCACGGAACGCCCTGGTATGGCGTGCGAGAGGCCGATGGGCCGGAGGAGGTCCGAAAGGCGATTCGTGAGCAGATCAAGGGTGGAGCTGATTGCATCAAAGTGATGAGCACCGGGGGGCTGGCCAACTATCCGCATGAGCGCCCTGATATCGATGAGTACACGCCGGAGGAGCTAGCCGCAGCGGCCTCGGAGGCACACCGTTTCGATAAGCTCATCACCACCCATGCCATGTCTGATTCCGCCGTCAGGCGCGCCATCAAGGCCGGGATAGACAACATCGAACACGCCTTCCTGGCGACAGCCGACGGGGTGAGCGCTATGGCAGACGGCGGCGTGTCTTTTGTGCCGACGGCCCGGGTCTCTCTTGTTATGTCCCGTCACGCGCCCCGCGAACTTGCCAGCCTGCTTGAGAGTGCCGCCCACCGGGACCGAATCCTCGAGGCCGTCGGTCTGGGCGTCCCGGTCGGGGTCGGAACGGACTCCAGATTCACGGTGCTTGAGGAGATGGAGACGCTCGTGGATTACGGCGTGCCTGTAGAGACGGTCCTGAAGGGTGCTACCGGCACCGCAGCTGTGATCTGCGGGCTGGAAGATTCCGGCGTAATCGCCCCCGGCAAGCGAGCTGATCTGCTGTTGCTACGCGCAAATCCACTTGAGGGACTGCGATCAGCCTTCGGGCAACTGGAACTGGTCGTAAAGGCCGGACAGATCGTGGTCGCATCCGACCAATCCGATGTCCCGTTACGACCGTTGACGCCGCCCGAACCGCTTTCTTGAAGGGGGGCCTGAGGTTCTCGAAGGACACTATGCCGCAGAAGCGTTATCCGCCGGGCCGGTGCCTCTCGACCAGATGAACCACGATAGGGTCGAACTCGTCATCGAGCGGGCGCCTGGCATCGAAAAGGGCAATCGCAAGGTGGGCCTGTTTCAGCAGCCGGTCGTAATCCTCGGTCTCGCCATGCGAACTTTTCAAGTCGTCAAAAAGCTCGTCGAGGTCAGACTTCTGAAACAACGATGCACTCCCGTTTATGTATTGCCCTGAATAACAACCCGGCACGTTTGGATCATTCCAAACGTGCCGGGAAGATATCTACTCGTCTCCGACCGTTGTGGTCCCTGTGGCGAGTATCTCTTTCAGCTCCTTCAAGAACGCCGAAGTCTCCTCCGCCGTTGGTCCGTCGCCGTCCTCTACTTTGTCTTTGAACTGGGCGAAAAGCCATTCGTCCTTTGTCCCGTGAGGGAACTCGAACAGGCTTCTGTCGAATGATGGGAGCTCGCCCGGGCCGAAATAGCCTTTGTCGCGAAGAGAGAACCCTTCCAGGTTGTCCGTGCCTTTGCCAAGCACCTCACCCATCTCAACCCAGTGATCCATAACCGGCTTCATGCCGTATCGCTGGATCGGGCAGACCTTCATGCAGACGGCACAGCCCTCGTATGTGGACATTACCGGTCGGCATCGATCATAGATCAGCTTGTTCTTCTCTACGCCCCGATACCAGACCTTGTCACGCATGATCGCCCGCGCCGGGCACCTGTCCGCGCAAACCAGGCATTCCTGGCAGAACTTGTGGACCCCGTAGTCCACCGGCTCGTCGTACGTGAGTGGAGCGTCGGTCGTAATGATCGCAAGTCGGGCACGTGACCCGAAATGCGGCGAGAGAAGCTGGCCGTTGGCGCCCAACTGGCCCATTCCGGCTTCCACGAACATCGGCAAAAACGGTGCGCTATTGTCGTTCGGGCTGTGCACCTGGGCGTGATAGCCAAATGACCTGATGAAATCTGCCAGCGCGAGACACTGCTTGTTTTCGGTCTCGTATGTACCGAAGTGGGCGTACTCCGCTTCCAGACTTGGGAGACTCTGAGTCTGGGCGTAGTCCTGTTCCAGCGCCACGCAAATTGCGCCCTGGAACTTTACCCATCGCTTTTTACTTGCAAATGCGTACCGACGGTCATACCGGGTGAATCCGACATCGCCGAATCCAAGTTCGTAAGACTTTCTACGGATGTCTTCGGTAATATCCCGGCCCACCGGTTCTACGGTCGGCTCGATTTCTCCGGTGACGGCGGCGGCTTTCACAAACGGCGCGTTCGCCTTTTCGTGGAGCTCCCGGTACTCGAACACCTCGGGCGTATAAACGCTCCAGGACCATTCACGGTCCGCGGCTTTCTCGATGTTCTGAGTCTCCAGAGGGTACTCGCGACTGTAAAAAGAAACGTCTTTTTCGATCTGGGGTATCCCGGGAACCCCTGCGATATCCTCGGCGACCGGAATCTCAATTATCGGATCTTCAAGCCTCGTGCCAGTTCGTCGTACGACGTGATGGACTTTCTTCGGCATATGGACCTCCCTCCTCAGGCGTCGTGCGCACTATATCGCGCATCCGCCAATAATGCGTATTAAACGGTGTCAGCACGGGGGAAATCTCCGTGTTTCGCGACTTCATCCTGCAAAAAACGACCAGATTCGACGCGGGTCGCCACGCTGGCGGAGCCGGTATTACGCGATAGCGTGTATTTACTTGGAGGCTTTGAATTGCGACGAGTCCGACGCATACGTGTTGTCCGACGTAGAAGGCGCCGCGGTAACGCGACAGATGCCAAACCGGAAATTTCAAAGAACGGATCGGGCGTTATTTACAGAGCTGTGGCCGTCGAGAACACGGATGGGGGTTCCCTGGTCAAAGCGGAAGCTGCTCCCGTTCGCCGACGGCCCGTGCTCCCCATAAACGAGCGGTATCTCGCTTCAGTTACAGTTGGGATTCTCGGAAGGCCCACGTTTCGCGAATGGCTGTGTCGCGTACTCAACCTCACCACCGGCATCACGCTGGCTTTTGAACGTGAGGGACCGGTAACGTCGACGATCATCGAAGAGATCTCCTACACAGGCGTGGTGCTGGTTGACGGCGAATCCGGTCGGCAGATGGCGCTCAGGGCGCCGGTTCGGAATCCGGACGATGGACTTGGCCGAGCGAACGTAGTGCTCATCGCTGACCCTGCTGACTTCAAACCGCCGCATCAGGTATCCGCCGTCATCGGGCGCCACTGGTCGGTATTACTTGTGCCAAGTGCAGAAAATCCGCTCAGACTGGGAAGAGCCATCCAGAAAGCAGCAGAGGGCAAATCGACGATCGACGCCGGGATGGATCCGGAAAACATCCGGATCGCGGATGAACTCTCTGCCCGCGCAATTCTCGTAAGGCCTAGCGCCGCCGCCTACACGTGTCTGTCGATCGCGGACTTCAGAGGCTCGAAATCCCGACCAGCCCATGCGCTAATATCGGCGACCGAACGCATTTCGCCTTAAGTTAGCGCACACCACACGCGACAGGAGTAACCCCATGCTTTACGTCTCTCGATTTGTTTCGGACCGGGATCGAGATCCAGAACTGTGGGCCACCATCTGGCAGGCGAAGGCGCCTCCGACGTTAAATCTCATCGGCGCATACAACCTGGGCGGCGACGAGCGTGTGTTCATCTGGGAAGGCGAGACCGTCGCCGATCTTCAGTTCATGGACAGCTTCAACGATGTCGGGCGGCTGGACACGTCGCCTGCTTTTGATCGCACCGTCGGCTGGCAGAACGCGTTCACCGGGAACATCGAGGCGTTTGAGGTGAACATGCGCTTCCGGGCACTCAGGTCTGAAGAACAGATCGATGCGGCACTGGACCTCCGTCGACGCGGGCTCAGCGCGCCGACACCACAGGCCGCCCGAAGACGAGCGCGTGAATGGGCAGCCGAGCGAGAGAACATGGACGCCGACGAATAGGCCGTCTAGACGGGAAGCCCCTGATTTCTCGGCGAAGGCTGATCGAGAAAGGTCCGCGCAAACTGTGTGAAGGCGTACGCGTCGTCAAACGTGGACACCAGCCCAAATGACACGCGCACCGATCCGGCGCTCTTGTCGCCGTCCCGCTCCAGCGCTTCCAGAAACTGCTCGAAGGTCATCCGGTCCCGGTCAGAGAACGCCGCCTTGAGCTCGTCTTCAGTGAGGCCGTGCGCTATCTCTCCCGCGCCGGGATTGCAGAAACAGCCGGTGCGAAGGGAGATCGTGAAGCCGTTCGCCAGCGACTCGACCGCCCGGTGATCGACCAGCTTCCCGTTGGGATCATAGAAGTTCAGAGCGATTGTGCCGCCCCGGGCCTTCGTGCCCGTAGGCCCATATATCCGCACCAGGGGGCTGCCGTTGGCGTGACGCAACGGCGTTAGTTGCTGAAGCAGCCACCCGGTCAAAGCCGCCACCCGGTCATGGATAATCTCGAGCCCGATCTCGCGCAAGTGATCGAGGCCGATCTCTACCGCCGGTAACGTTGCGTAGTTAGGCGTCCCCTCCTCAAACGCCGCCTCACCCTCCGCCAGATAGTGTTGTCCTGCCTGAACGGACGAAATCGTTATCGTCCCGCCGGCGAACCACGGCCGGTCCAGCTTCTCCAACGCCTCACGTCGTGCGATCAGCGCGCCGACGCCGGTGGGATAGCCAAACATCTTGTAGAAGGACAGCGGCACAAAGTCCGGTTTGTACCTTGACAGGTCGAGCCGGTTCGTCGGGACAAACGCAGCCGCATCCAGCATCACGTCCCAGCCGTTCTTGTGCGCCACATCGATCCATTCAAGCGAGTGCTGAACGCCCGACATGTTGGACTGCGCAGGGTACGCAAAAAGTTTGTGCTGCCCAGAGCCATTCCCAGATCCCTTTGGCGACTCCGCCTCCAGCTGTTTCAACAGCCCTGCCTCGTCCAGCCGCAATTCGGGCGGCACGACGGGCACGTACGTGATCTCAGCGCCTTTTGTCCGCGCAAACTCGCGAATGCCGTTTACGGAGTTGTGATTGTCGAAAGTCAGGAGGTAACGATCGCCCGGAGCAAACGGGTATGCCTCTCCGACCAGCTTGATCGCCCCGGTGGCGTTGGCCGTGAAAATGGCGATGTACTCATCGGGGTCCGCGCTAAAGAAATCCAGGACGGACGCCCTCAGCTTCTCGATATATCGACCGCTGAGCTCAGAGGTCGGGTTTGTTGAGTGAGGGTTGCCAAATACCGACGACTCAAGCATTGCTGCGTGCGCCCGGATCTGTGCCACGTCGTACAGCCCGCCGCCGGTGTAGTCCAGGTACACATGCCCCTGCTCATCGAGCTGGGAGTAACCACGCGCTCGCAGCTCGTCCAGCGAGGTGGTGCCGGCAAACAACGGGAAGTCCCGTAGGAACTCCAGGCGAGCGGGCTCAATACCGGCTCTAACCACGTGTGGTCACACAGGGAATATCGAAAACGGAGTTCAAATAGATCGTCCTGAGGCCATCAAACCGAATTCACCAACGCCGTAAACAAAACCGTAGGGGCGACGCTTGCCACGCCCACTCACAGGGCGTTCCCCACAACTACCCGAGAAACAAAAGTAGCAACCCGATCACGGTCAGCACCAGGCCGGCAATCCGCTCGCGCGCCCTGCTCACGTCAGTCTCTTCATCCCTGCCCAACGGCACACCACGCCTCCGCAAGCGCTGCTCGTATCGCTCGCGCCCGCTCCTAGACGACGGCCTTCCAAGCCGCGCCATCTGGTGGGGCATGAGTAGAAACAGGGGTCCAATTACGAGGAGGAGTATCCCGAGCGCAAACATCGCCAGACCTTTCGCATACCGTGCCACGTCGCCGTGATGCGGCGCACGTGGCTCGCTGCCTCCCAACCAATTCTCCCGCGCTGTTCAGAACACCCTACATGTGATTCCCCGGGTCAGACAATCATCCATCGATAATTCGATGGTCAAGAGACGCCTGATCTCCATATGGAACAGCTCAGTCCAGCGGGGGCCGGAAGGAGGTGTACATCGATGTCACCATGTGGCGCTCAACGGCCCCGCCGAACTGGTTTTTTGCGATCTCGGACAGCGCATCCAGGAGATCTTCACGTTCGGTACCGGGAAGCCGGTTAACGGACGAGAACGTCCCGTACAGTGCCCGAATCTCATCCGGTCCATAAACAACCGACCACCGCATGAGCCGATGATCTATACGCTCAAATCCGGGGGCAGACAGCTCCCCCATCCGTGTCTCAGTATCCAGCGAATACGGCGGCTTTCCAGACTCACCCGCCGAAGGGCTCTGATGTAGCGGGGCCATGAGACCGTGCGTTGCATCGTGGAATGGATCGTCCCGATCCGGGTCTCCGAACACGTTCCACCACATCGCCCACGCTCCGCCCGGCCGAAGGACGCTTCGCACTTTCGCCAGTCCTACCGGTGGATCAACCCAATGGAATGAAGTCGCAGCGACGGCCAGGTCAAACGTGTGGTCCGGAAGCATGAATTCTTCAAACGACGCCACATGGACATCGACCCGGGCGTCGGTCGAGTTGACAACGTGTCGCAGTTGATCTGCCAGCGCCTGATCTGGCTCAATGGCCACAAGCGGATTCGCGCCAAGCGCAATCAACTCACGGGTCGCAAGACCTGAACCTGCGCCGATCTCAAGTGTCCACGTCCCAGAGGCAAGCCCACACACCTCCTGAAGGCGCTCATATACAGTTGCCGGATACTCAGGACGGATCGAGTCGTAGCCCGGCACGTCCAGCCCGAACAAGCCGCGACCCTCGGTCCTCGATATCCGCTGCTCATCGTCGGTGGAACTCATTGGGCACATCCGTTTCGAAATCTAGTCCACCCTTCAGGTCGGGATCAAAAAGACCGGCGGATGATCGTAGCGACTGTTCACTTGAGAACTCAAGCGGTTTCGGAAGGTCGATCCACCACGGTTAGCGGGCATACTGTGCTCTCCGTTGAAACACATCCTGTGACCACGATTTTGCCAGCCAAACCCAACACATTCCAGAGAGAGATCAACCCGTGAATATCAAGTCGATCAGGGTCATCCCCCTTGGGTACCAGAAGGACGCACCAGTCCTGAGCCGGGCCTTCGCGCTGGTCCGAATACAGACCGATTCCGGGATCATTGGGTACGGCGAGGCTTCGACTTCGTACGGTCACTTCTACCCCACGGTGATGAAGACAATGGTCGATGACATTCTGACCCCGATGCTGCTCGGTAAAGACCCGTTCGAAATCCGGCTCCGCAAGAAAGAGATGGAGCGCTACCTGAACCCGTGGCTCGGCGTGAACGGCATCTCTGCCCAGGTCATAGGTGCGATGGAGACGGCGCTGTGGGACATCAAGGGCAAGGCGCTCGGGGTGCCGATCCACGAGCTACTTGGTGGCAAACTTGTGGACGCCATCCCGCTGTACATGACCGGAAGCACGTTCCCGGAGAAGGACGCGGCGTGGCACGGACAGTTCTTCGACCAGGCGCTGGAACTCGGGTTCGTGGGTGTCAAGACACGCATCGCATCGGGCGCTGCAAAGGACATGAAACAGGTGGAGGGCGTGCGGCAGCACATCGGTCCCGATATCAAACTTATGGTGGACGCCTACTGCAACTACGGCGTCGAGTCTGCGATAAGAATCGCAAAACACATGGGCGATCTGGACGTGTTCTGGTTCGAGGAGCCGATACCCCAGACCTGGATAAAAGGGCTATCGCGCCTTGCTGCGGCGTCTCCGGTCTCGATCGCGGTTGGAGAGCGCGTGTACTCGGTGCATCAGTTCGAGGAGTTGGCCGATCACAACGCCGCCGACTACTGGCAACCGGACGTGACGGTCTGCGGCGGACTGCTCGAGTGTCTGGAGGTGGTCGGGCTTGCGAAGGCGAACGACATCCGGGTCTTCCCGCACATCGGCGGTCTGACAGCGGTCGGCCAGGCCGCAAATATGCACTTCGCGTCGATGGTCGACGAGGTGATCCTGGAATACGACGGCTCGGAGTATCAGCCTTTGCGGGACGACATCCTGAAAGACCCGGTCTTCGATCTCGATCATGTAATTGGCGGCAAGCTTGCTATACCCGACGGGCCGGGACTCGGGATAGAGATCGATGAATCCAAGTTCGAGGATTACCCATACGTCCCCGGCCACATCTACCCGGACATCTACCCCCAACTCGGCTCGGGAACCCTGTAATTATTCTGAGCCCACCCCACCGCAGTAACCCATACTGAGGCTCTCGAAGTATGAGTCCCGCAACAACGCTTCCCTTCTCTCAGCGGGTGATGGAGAAGTCATGACCCGCAGACCCGCAATCCACGTCCATATGACACCAACCCACATAAATATCACCAACTGGTGCCATAGCCTGCCAAAGGTAGAGCTACATCTGCACCTCGAAGGCGCAATCCCAATCCCAGCGCTGTGGGAGATAGTGCAGAAGTACGGCGGCGACCCGCTGATTCCAGACGAGGCCGCACTTCGGAAGTACTTCAAGTTCCGGGACTTCCCTCACTTCATCGAGCTATGGATCTGGAAGAACAGCTTTCTCCGGGAGTACGACGACTTCGAGTTCTTCAGCGCCGCCGTCGCCCGCGCCCTGAAGACCGAGAACATTAAGTACATAGAGGCTTTTTTCTCCCCCAGCCGATTCAAACAAGGGGGTCTCAACACGGGCCGAATGATTGAAGCCGTCCGCGCTGGTCTGGATAGCGTTACTGGCGTTGAAGTGGCGCTGATCCCCGATCTCGTGCGAGACGTCGGCCCGGATTACGCATCGGGCGTGCTTGATGAACTATCAGAACTGCGATCGCTTGGCCTCATCGGGATAGGACTCGGCGGATCGGAACACGCGTATCCCCCAGAACTGTTCACCGATCTGTACAGCCGGGCGAGGAACAGCGGTTTTCACACCACAGCGCACGCCGGTGAAGCGGCGGGGGCGGAGAGTGTCTGGGGCGCCATAAATACGCTACAAGTGGAGCGGATCGGACATGGCATACGCGCCATCGAAGATCCTGAACTAATGCGACACCTGGCGGAAACACAGCTGCCCATCGAGATGTGTCCGCTTTCGAACGTGGCGACCGGTGTGGTGGATTCCATAACGGCCCACCCGATCAGGCAGTTCCTGGACCAAGGCGTTCTGGTGCCGGTCAATTCCGACGACCCGGCAATGTTCGGGAACTCACTTACCGGGGACTACGCGGCGCTCATGAGCGAGCTGGCATTCACGCCTGACGAGATACGACAGTTGATCCTGAACGCCATCGAATCTTCGTGGTTGGTTCAGGACCGTAAGACGGAGTTCAAGGACATGTTCACGCAGGCGTCCCATTGGCGGGAGGATCCAGGATTCGATTGATCGCCAAACGCGTCTCCGCCAATACGATCCAGCGTCGTTCATAAATTCTTGATAATCGGTCATTAATATCACCGATTAGAGATCTGTGCGATTGAACTTCGGGGAATCCTGCCCGCATCCGGAGATGTATATGAGAAAACGAATCATCTTGCTCATGGTCGCCGCGGTTGCCATGTTGGCGTTGGTCGGAGGAGCCGCAGTAGCGAGCGCCGATCATCGATCATCAGATCGACATTCCGGCATCGTAGATCGCGTGGCCGAGATCCTCGGGCTAAGTACAGATGAAGTATCTTCGGCAATGTCACAGGCCCATACGGAAGCCAAAAGTCAGCGGATAGCGGACCGGCTGGCGGAGGCGGTCGAAGCGGATGTGATCACGCAGGCTGAAGCTGATGCGATCAGCGACTGGTTTGCCGGAAAGCCCGACGCCCTTCACAACATCAAGCACCGCGGCCTCCGGTCAGCAGTACAGGCTGGAGAGACCGAGGCATTCCTGGCTGACCTTGTGTCTCAGGAGCTCATCACTCAACTTGAGGCGGACGAAATAACCGAGTGGCTGGATCTCCGACCAGCCTCAGCCGATAGCTTCCGAACGTGGCGAAAAGACCAGCGCAACACCGACGACGACAAAGGTCACCACGGTCGGCGGCACGGCGGATTCGGACACTAACGGGGAGGAGAATCGACCTCTCAGGACGAGGTCTCAGACCCCGTTTGATCATTTACCCGGTCATAACACAACAAAGGGCTGTGACGGATTACCGTCGCAGCCCTTCGTGTGATCTGCGCTTCCAGGCGTCACGCGCCAGAGAACGCCGCCGTTTCGTTTGAGGTATCGGCGTAGACGATAACCCGTGTGATCAACCCATCGTCGACAGTAACGGCGTTCGCCCAGATCGTCTCAAACTCACGCCCAGACGCTTTCACTTTCCAGCGCTCACGTCCCAGTACGACAACGACCTCACCATCTCCCACAACCTGCTCGATCTCCAAACTGAGAAGTTCAGCGAACGCGCCGAACCGGGCGAACCGGGCGAACATCAACAGCAGCGCTTCTTTGCCAATATGCGTGCCCGTCGACGGATGGTCTGTTGGATCCGGAACTATCCATTCCACATGGTCTGCCAGGCGTTGGATAAAGGCGTCGTCGTCGCCCCGCGCAAGTGCTTGATACGCCGAGGTCACTATGCCCCGACTGTCGTCGTCGCTCATCGTGAGCTGTGCCTTAGATTGCCGACAGCTTGGATCAACACCAGAGGCGCGAGCGTGCCGGTCCGCCAGCACAATCCCGGTTTGTCAGAAATTTGTCATCTTCGTCAAGGCAGTCTTCTTCGACTACACGCCACAAATACGCGCGTAAACCAACACACCTTAGGGGCGGCTGACTACCCGCACAGGGGTCGATGCCAATCGACCCGGACGCTCCTACTATTAATCAGGCAATTCGCAGGCCATAAACGTGACGCAACACCGGCCGGGAGATTCCTCGCGTGCCTGCTTCGGAATGACATATTTCCATCTGAGAACCTAGAACGTGTTGTTTCAACAATCAGGATAAGCCGTGTCCTGAGTCCCTCGAAGGACACCCGTTTCGCGAACCGCGTCCGGCCTGCTAGAACCTACGCCCGCCCCATCCCATATGTGTGGGCGTTGGCGAAATACACATCGGGATCGGCGTACCAGTCACGCATACCGCTTTTGATCGAATCCAACTCCGCCTCACTGGTCAGACCGAGCTGGATCGACTCCTGGAAGAGCGGGAGATTCTCCATCCACGAGATGTAGCCTTCGATAACTCCACCCACAGATTCAGAGTCGGTGTAGTTGCCGATTCGGGCCTGAAATTCGACCATCTCGAACCCCGCCTCCTGCATCTGCGATCTGAGCATCCGTCCGTTATTTAGCGAACCGCCATATCGATTGAATCCACCCTCGAACAGCTCCAGGAACCTTGCCAGCGATGCGTTCTGGGGGACGATGAAAGGGTCACGCCAGTCGGTCCGGATGATTGCGCCAATACCGCCCGGCTTGAGCACGCGGCGGATCGACTTGAGCGCAGCGACGGGATCGGCGAGGTGTTCCAGAACGGCGGACGAAAACACGACGTCGAACTGTCCATCCTCAAACGGCAGGTCGTAAATATCGGCCACCTGGAACTCGATGTTGTCGACGTCGTTCTGCTCTGCGAGCACCTTTGCTTGCTCGATCATGTTCGGCTCAAGATCGACACCGATAGCACGCCCGGGGGACACCGCCTCGGCAAGCCCGAAGGTGATCGAACCTGGCCCGCAACCGCAGTCAAGCAAGCTCATTCCCGGCTTGAGGTGCGGAAGCAGGAAGTCCGCCACACGCCCCGCTTCGCGACTGGAGTATGTTCCTCCAACCTCGTCAGAGTCGTAGCCGTAAACTGGCCGTCCGCTCCACTCAGGATTCGTCGGTGTGCTCGATCCGTCTGAATTCATGTGTTCCCCCACTAAAAATTCTGACCACGCTATATGAAGCCATGCTGTGCCGCCAGCGGGCCCTTTTCCTGACACTCACACTCGCCCACGTCTTGGGGCTCTTGAAGAACGGGCATTCCGGCAATTGCGGGCAACAGCTTACCGATAGACGACGACCACATGCTCCCCTGGCAGTGCCGTTCAGAGCCTGATACGCGCTATCGAACGGTCGGGATCGACCTTGTGCTGTGTGAACAACCGTATTGTCGTTTTTGATACAACTGGAAAGTTCGCATGATGGTGATTGGGGTATCCAGCCATCACGCGCCAATGAGACGGGAACCCATGACCTCACGCCACCGGTAAATCGTCCGGTAGTCAGTCAGGCTAATCTGGCAACAAATCGACAATCCGATCGAACAGTTCCACTCCGGTCCGCTCATCGCGCACACCCATCGCGAGCTGATCCCTTGTGAGACCGCCTTCCGGATGCGACCAAACAACCCGAGAGGGATCCTCGGTAGAAATCGCTTGATACCAATCGCGCAGCGGTTCAGTAAGCTGTGCGTGCAGCTCAAAGTGCCCGCGCTGACGGCTTGCATCTCGGGCTTTCTGCCGACGCAGCGTCTCGACATCTGGCAGTGATACGAGAAAAAGATCTGCGATCCCCAGCTCACCCGCGGCAAACATCTCTCGTTTGAACTGCGCTTCGTAGTCCACATCGCGCCGCCCGCCTTTGCCGTTTCGCCACAGGGTCCATACGTAGTGAAGCTTGAATGGATCGGTATCGCAGATTGCGAATCCGTACCTGGCTTCCATCTCAAGGGCGAGGCGCCATCTCGTCCGATTTTTCTCGGACCAGTACTCCGCCGCACCGATCGGATCCTTCTCCCGGTCTGGAGCTTGAGCAGAGTCCGACACTGAATGTTCCCAGACGGTCTGGTCCGGAAAATGAGTGCGACACCAGGTCGTCTTCCCGGCCGCGCTCGGCCCCTCAACTACAACGATCATCGGATGTCATCCCCAACCTGGTCGGCGAAAGTTAATCGTCGAGTGCAGGGGCCTTGCCGCACCACAAATCAGTAACAGTGGAAAGCGAGGCAAGCCTCGTTCAACAACCGGAGCGATCCAAATAAATCCAAGACATTGGCCTGGTACGCCCGGAGGGATTTGAACCCCCGACACCCAGGTTCGAAGCCTGGTGCTCTATCCGCTGAGCTACGGGCGCTTGTCAGGTACTGGGCCGCTTTAGCGACCATCGGTCACCGGTCCTCCGGCGACATCTAGTCAGGGATCAACTCCCCGATCACGTCCCGGTAGTGGCGGCTACCCGTCAATTCTAGGCGCACCCCATCCCCATCCTCAACATCGTGTACAACCATATCGCCGGTCTCTCCCAGCAATTCAACATGTGAGATGGTCTCAGAAGCCGCTGACATCAGGTGATAGCTATCGGTCAACGGCCGGTACGAGAACAACTCCCGGGTCGCCGGCTCCAGATCGGTATACCCATCCTCGATCGCCTTCACCAGCGCGTCACAACGCTCCAGGTGGAACGCAATCGTCTCGGCGGCCCGCCGCTCATCCGTCATGCGGAACTGGTCCCGGTTGAACAACCTGTGTGCCGGCATAACCGTCAGCCCCTGTCCCAGCTGGCACACGCGATGGAGCGACTTCAGATATGCCATCAACCCCCACACGTCGCCGGGGTTCTTGTAGCGACTTGGAAGGCTTGCGGATAGGCCCGCAGGGTGGCTGTACGCCATCGAAGGATGTGGCGTGATCTCAGGCAGGATGTGGTCGCCCGTGAAGATCAGATTCCCGAGCCTGATGGTCATCTCGTCCGGCCAGTGTCCCGGCGTGTGCAGGTACTCGATCGACCCGTGCTTGAAGCCGTCGACAAGCCCGCGATCTACCTTCATGGCGGACCGCATCGACTCGTAGTTATCGCGGCCGCTTCCATCCGACTTGCGTTCGGAGTTGCCCGGCTCGCTGTTGCCACTGGACTTGCTGACGGAGCCGCCATACGTCCGAGGCCCGGTGTCACGCATGCGTTCGCCGATGCGAGTCATCTCGATCCGCAGCGGAGATTTGTCCGCCCGTAAAAGTTGCCCGTAGGAATACGGCGAGTATGCCGCCCACAACTCATGCGCCCAGAACTCGGCGCCCGATGCGTCTGCGAACTCGGCCACCCCACCATCGTGATCCCAGTGGCCGTGCGTAACGACCATTCGATCGACGTCAGACGGTTTCATCCCGAGCACGTTCAGCCCGTCGGCAAGGAAATCAAACGACCCGAGATGACCGGGGTCGATCAGCGTTACGCCGTCGTCCTCAATCACGTAGGCCCACGTGGGGCCATTGGCACGAGATGCGTCCGCCGGAGGCTCCACGCCGATGCCGTGGACGAGAGGTCCGCCGTTGGTGTTGATATCGATGACCAGACCGTCGCCGTTCCCGGCGCCCCACCGGCGTACCGTTATCCCGGACGGCACATCCGGATGAGTCGTTCCTGTCATTCATCTCTCCGGGTACGCGCCTTATGCCCGGAAGGGGCGGCCAGGTCACGTCCACGCACGAAAACGGGCCCTTTCGGAGAAGGACCCGCCTGGAAAACTTGAGTCGATGCTGGGGTGAGCGGAGGGGATTGAACCCTCGATCTTCAGGGCCACAACCTGACGTGTTAACCACTACACTACGCCCACCACGTTGCATCGCCAATCGCGCCCCTCACGGGGAAGCCATTACGGCACGCATAGCACCGCCTCAACGATCTCTCGAAGAAGCGACACCACTCAGGTTATCACCCGAGCGACACCGCCTCAATCTCCGAACGCCCGGATTACGAGGCGTAAACGCGGCAATTCGCCGTTCGAGCGCCTCAGCACGCGGTCGCTGTACGAACGTGGGCAGGGCAAGCGCCGCCCCTACAGCGATCTGCTAGACAGCAAAAACCGCGAGAAATAACCCTGCCGCCAGAACAAACGCCCCGCGAGGATAAGGTGCAGGTTCACCTGCTCTGGCGCCACTCCTCCCACATCTCGGGAGACGGCGGGTAGTAGCGTCCCGGGGGAACGTTGTCCCGCTCGATCTTCATCTTCACGTAAGCCTCGACCGATTCGTGATCCTCGACGATCTGAACGCACTCCTCCGCATACCACGACGGCACCACAACCACGCCGTCGCCGTCGCCCACCAGCACATCGCCCGGACGCACGAGCACGCCGCCGACCTGGATCTGTGTGTTCTCCTCTGCGGGGTGCGCCCACGGGTTTGACGCGTACGGAGTCCGACCTCGTGCGTACACGATCAGGTTGTACCCCTCATCCTCCATCACATCCAGGTCACGCATGCTGCCATCGGTCACGATACCGTCAGCTTTGTTCATCTTGAGCTGAAGCGCCTTCACATCCCCAAAGATGCAAGCGTCCGTGTTACCCATCATGTCGCACACGAGCACATCGCCTGGGCCGCATCGACCCATCGCAACGTACTCAGGAGCGTGCTCTCCGGAAGCCACTTCCGATAGAAGGTCCGGACGTGGCGGCAGAAACCTGAGGGTGCGGGCACGGGCGGCGAGCCGTTCCATGCCCGGCGTGTAAAGGGTCAGGCCCTCGATGAACGGCAGGGCCACACCGGCGTCTCTTACGACGTGACTCCAGATGGTCGCGACGGGAAGTTTCTTGAATCGAGCGAGGACACTATCCGGCACGTCTACGGGTGTGAATGAGCGATCTGCCATTTATTCTTAACCCTCACTTTCTTATCGTGTTTTTAGCGTTATCTATTGCTATAATTATTGATGATCTAAACTTAGTTCAGAGAAAATCTATGGAGATGTTACTTGTCCCGATTACGGTAGTTTTCCATCAGGTTGTTGCCGTAGTACTTGCCCGGGATGCCGTTCTCCGCCACGGTCTTCTCCTTCACCCATGCCTCGGCGTCCTCGTGCTCTTTCGTGATCTCAAGACACTCTTTTGCAAACCACGATGGCACCACGACGACACCGTCTTCATCGCCCACGATAACGTCGCCCGGACGGACGAGTGCGCCACCACACTGGATGTCGATGTTCTCCTCGGCCGGCTCACCCCACGGACCTTGACCGTAAGCGGTACGACCCTGTGCGTACACGATCAGGTCGTAGTTCTCGTCACGAAGAACGCTCAGGTCTCGAATGGCTCCGTCCGTGACGAGGCCCTCTGCGTTGTTCATCTTCAGTTGCAATAGCTTCACGTCTCCGGCAATCCCGGCGTAGCGAACGCCTTGCTGGTCAGCCACGAGCACGTCACCGGGCCCACAACGACCCATCGCCCGGTACTCCGGCGAGTTCTCGTTGTCGCGGACATCGGCGATCAGATCAACCCGAATCGGGTGGTATCGAAGTGTTCGGGCCCTCGCCGCCAGCCGTTTGCCGCCTGGAGCCAGCATCAGGTTGACGCCTTCCATGAACGGAAATGGGACGCCGAGTGTGCTCTGCACGGCGCCCCAGATGGTGGCGACCGGCAAATTCTTGAACTCCTCCAGAACTGCGTCGTCCACGTGGACGGGGCTCATGGACCGTTCGGTCATGGAATTAGTCTCCTCATTTGAATTGGTGGCGGCAGCAACAAGTTGGGGTGGCGGCGGGGATAAGCCGTTCGACGACTAAGAACCCAGGTCCAGCGCCAGTTGAATCAGTGCACGTGTCGGAACCCCGGTCGCACCCGTCGGCTCCCAGTCGTGCACAGAGCGGCCCATGTTTGTGGCGGCGATGTCCAGGTGAACCCAGGGCGTGTCCCCGGCGAACTCGGCGATGAAGTGTGCCGCCGTGATCGAACCCGCTCCCCGCCCGCCCGTGTTCTTGAGATCGGCGATGTCCGACCGATTCTGCTTCTTTGTGATCGGGTCGAGCGGCATGCGCCAGATCGGTTCGCCCCTCGTGTTCCCGGCGGCGATCATCTGACCAACCAACTCGTCGTCGTTGCTGAACGCCCCCGAGTGACCCATACCAAGCGCCACGACCATCGCCCCGGTCAGTGTTGCGATATCGACGATCCTCTTAGCGCCATGAGAATTCGCGAACCCGATCGCATCGGCCAGCGTCAGCCTGCCCTCTGCGTCGGTGTTGTCCACCTCAATGCTCTTGCCACCCATCGCAATCACCACGTCGCCCGGACGCTGAGCGCCGCCGCCCGGCATGTTTTCCGTTGCGGCGCACACCATGTGGACGTTCAGGACAGGTTTGAGCGTGGCGATGGCCTGCATCGAAGCGATCGCCGCGGCCCCACCGGACATGTCGCCCTTCATTGCGCCCATGCCCGCGCCGCCCTTGAGGGAGATGCCCCCGGAGTCGAACGTGATGCCCTTGCCGACGATCCACAGGTTGTTGTCCGGGTTGGCGGCGTCGCCTTCGTAAGTCATGTGGATGAACTTCAGCGGCTGGTGACTGCCAAGTGCGACGCCAACGTACGCCCCCATCTCAAGTGCTTCACATTCCGCCTGCTCAAGCACCTCGATCGCCATCTCGCCCTCGGAAGCGATCCCGGTCGCTATCTCGGCAAGCCTCGTCGGGTGAAGCACGTTCGCCGGCTCGCTGACCATATCTCGGGCCGCTATCGATGCACCCGCAAACACCTTCGCCCGGGTCACACCGGCCTCCACCGCTGGAGTTTTCGAGCCGTCGTTTTCTACCAGCGCCAGCGTTACGGGCCTGGTCTCGTCAAATTTCGGCTTGCTGGACGTCCGGTACTTGTCGAACCGGTACAACCCCAGGATCGCGCCCTCGGCCAGAGCCTCTGAACACGCTTCAAGATCCAGTCCGGCGATGCCAACGCCGGGGACGACGGTCGCCGCGCTCTCGACGTTCAACTTGCGGAGACGCCGGGCGACTACCGCGCTAACGGAACGCACGCCGTCCAGATCGAAGTTTTCTGATTTACCCAAACCGGCCACCAACACACGGTCCGGGGCGAATCCCGCGTAGGCGTCTCCGAATGTGTGGATCACCGTCACCTCGCCGCGGCTTCCCTTGATCTCGCCGTCTGAGATAAGGCTAGTGATGGCGCCGCCGATTGCTGCGTCTACCGCTCCCGTGCTGCCGCCGGGCGACTCCACGCCCTCAAACAGGTTTACGACGATGGCATTTACCGCCTGTGCGGTGATGTCTCCCGTCACAACGGAGAGTTCCATTGGGCGTTCCTTTACGGCTATGGGCGGAGGAGGTTCGGCGTATGTGACCCCGACGTGGTCCAGGGCACCGGGCGCTGGCTTAGGCTTTCAGCCCCATAGGGGCTAATTACAGCCCCGAGGCGGCGTCATTGTAGACGCGTTCCGGTTAGCTGCACTCCTTCGATATCCCAGGTTGCTGTGACGAGCGGGCTACCGAGTGTTCTTGTACTTTGTTCAAAACTTATTTAGTATTTGTTTTTGAGTACTAAAGTAATCTAGTAAGTAATTGCTGTCGTCAGTAGCGTGCCAATCACGTCGTTGACTTCTCCCGGTTTTCCCAGCCTGCACCGGCAGGATTCACGAAGAAGTCAACGACAGGCCGGATCCGGCGAGGGTCGACGGGGGTCGATCTCGGGTCATGCGGGGGGCGAGCCGCAACAAGTTGCTATCAGAGCCAGGGGGGCATCATGCAGCTAGGCAATATCCAGGTGCGAGTTATCAGTGACGGTTCCTACCTCCTTGACGGAGGTCTGGTCTTCGGTCAAATCCCGAAGGTAGTCTGGGAAAAAGACTCCAAGCCGGACCGGAAAAACCGGGTCCGGCTCGGTCTCAACTGTCTGCTCATTCAGACACCGGACCGAAACATTCTGATCGACACCGGTGTAGGCGCACGCCACCCGGAACGTAACAAGGAACTGTACGGACTGAGTTCTTCCAAGCTCCTCCGTAACCTGCGCGCAAACGGACTCACGGTCCGTGATATCGACACCGTCGTGCTCACCTGCCTGCACTTTGATCACGCAGGAGGCATCACACGGCTCGACCGCCAGGGCAACGTGATCCCGACCTTCCCGAACGCCACCATCATGGTTCAGCGATCGGCCTTTGAGCGGCTACAGGCCCCGAACGAACGCACTATCGTCTCGACCGGCTACACCGCCAAAGAAGATTTTGAGCTCATCGAGGGAAACGAAAAACTCTTCCTCCTGGACGGCGACACAGAGATCGCGCCGGGCATCAACACCGTCGTAACTGACGGCCCCGCAGACGGACATCAATCCGTTCTGATCGACCTCGGCTCGGAAAAGATCGCCTACCTGAGTGACCTTGTCCCGACCCCTTCGCACATCAACCTGCCTTACATCACGGCATACGACCGACGGCCGGACGCTACTCTCGAGCAGAAGCGCCGCTTCTTGGATCGCATCGAGCGTGAGGGTTGGCTGATGGTGTTCTCGCACGGATACACCCACGTGGCTGCCTACCTGGAACGACGACGGGATCAGCTCTGTCTGAGGCCCGTACCGACCGTCTAGGCTCGCATTCTCGCAACAACCGGGTTTGAAACAGCCGCCCTCCGCCGGGCGGCTGTTTCGCGTCTGGCGTCATTTTGCTTTCTCCGATGACAGACATCTGCGGACATCCCGAAATCCCCGATCCTGGCCCAGCGTACTAAACCGGCTCCCCTACCAGAACGTCCCCGTCCACCCTCACGAGCCGCACACGTTCGATCACGTTCTCAAAGGCCGGCACTCCGGCCGGAAGGTCCGAGCTGTTTCTTCGGACACGGAGATACGTATCCGTCAGTCCGGTAGCCGGGGCATTGTTTTCCCACAGCACCGGCACAACGCTGCCGACCGCGTTTTCTCGAAACGACCTGTATAGTCCTGACGCCAACTCACGTATCTCGGCCGCCCGTCGGGTTCGAACCCTGTGATCCACGTGGTCGTCATAGTGGGCGGCGCTCGTTCCCGGCCGTTCCGAGTACGGGAACACATGCAGGTCGGCGAATCCGACGCGCTCGATCACATCCAGGGTCGAGCGATGATCGTTCTCGGTCTCACCCGGGAACCCGGCTATTGCATCGCCGGTAATCGTGGCCTCCGGGACAACCGATCGAACCCGTTCAGCCGTCAGGACAAATTCATCGGCCGTGTAGCGTCTGCGCATCCTGCTCAGAATCGCGTCGCTTCCGGACTGCAACGCCATGTGGAAATGCCGGCACAAGCGTCCCTCACCCTCGGCCGACCAGATTTCCAGCAATTCGTCGGTTATCTCTGCGGGTTGTAGTGAAGACACCCTCAGCCGCTTGATCCCGGTCTCGTTCAGCACGCGCTTGAGCATCGCCGCCAGGTTGGTCCCGGGCAGCTCGAAACCGTAACTGCCCAGTTGAGTGCCCGTTAACACCACTTCACGGGCGCCTTCGTCCACCAGTCGGGCAACCTGTCGTACGAGAACGTCGTCCGGCACACTTTGCTCACGTCCGCGGACCCGCGGGACTATGCAGTAAGCGCAGATCTGGTCGCAGCCCTCTTGGATCTTCAGTGAGGCCCTTGATCGTCCCAGCAACGCCCCTGATCCCACCGGTAGCGCTCCATCGGCGCAAGGCGTCAACGAAACGCCGAGTCTTTCGGTCACGGTGCGCGTAATGTCGAGCTTCTGCTGGTTCGTGATCACCAGGTCTACGGTTTCCAGCGCACCCACCTCAGCAGGATCCCGCTGAGGCATGCAGCCCGTGGCGACGATCAGCGCCTCCGGAAAGGCTCTGCGCGCCCTCGAGAGCGCCTGTCTGGCCTTCCTGTCCGCTACGTGCGTGACGGTGCAACTGTCTAGTACGAAGACGTCCGGCGTCTCGCCTTCCGCAGCGATGGCGTACCCGGCAGACACGAACTCCCGGGCCATCCTCTGGCTGTCCGCCATGTTCAACTTGCATCCGTGGGTCTCGATCATCACCCGCGGCCCGTCAACGCCGGCCGCACCAGTCACAGGCGCAGGAAGGCCGATTGATCGAAGTTCCGGCATGGGATTGTCTGAACTCATTGGGAAATCGGGAAGTCTCTCGTGCCTGAGAACGGGGAGATTGGGCTGATTGGTGACGTCATGGCGAATTCACGACCCGCCCGTAACGTTTTACTAAGCCCCATTATCATCCCGGGTTCGTAGCTGAAACATCGGGGGCCAATATCGATCATCCTATTGAGACGATCGCACCGGCCGCTAAATCACCTCGTGGGCCGTTCAGCCCCGGGCATACTGGCCCTATAATCCTGCGGTGCGTCTGGCGATTTCTGTCCCGACGCCGGAACAGAACATTCCTGTAAGTGCACCTCAGGTGTCTGGCGTGGTGACCGAGTGACGACCGCATCTCGGCGGATTATTCGGTTCGCCCGCCAGTCTGAGGTAAGGAAGGCATCACCGTATGACCGAACGAGTCGTGGTTACGGGCGTAGGCCTGATCACCCCTGTCGGCGTGGACCGCGCGACCACCTGGAAAAACCTCGTGGACGGAAAATCCGGCATCGATCAAATCCAGTCCTTTGACGCCGAGGGCTTCGATAGCCGCATCGCGGGCGAGATCCCTGAATTTGACCCGCTTGAGCGGCTCGAGCGCAAAGCGTCACGCCGTCTCGATAGATTCTCCCAGTTCGCGTGCGTCGCCACCCTTGAGGCGATGGAACAGGCCGGGTTAGACATGGAGAAAGAAGATGTCACGCGCGTTGGAGTGCTGATCGGCAGCGGAGTCGGCGGCATCATCACGCTCTCCACGCAGTTCGACGTTCTCCGTGAAAAAGGCCCGACAAGGATCAGTCCCTTCCTGATTCCCATGATGTTGACCGACCTCGCAGGCGGCCAGGTTTCGATGCTTATCGGAGCCAAAGGCCCCAACTTCGCCGTCGTGTCCGCATGCGCCACCGGCGCCGACTCGATCGGCGAAGCGAAGGCGATGATCGAACGCGGCGATATCGACGTGGCGATCGCCGGCGGCACCGAGGCGGGCGTCTGCGAAATAGCGGTCGCCGGCTTCAGCGCATGCATGGCGCTTTCCAAGAACAACGACGACCCACAAGGCGCTTCAAGGCCGTTCGACGCCGATCGTGATGGCTTCGTGCTGGGAGAAGGCGCAGGCGTGCTCGTGCTGGAGTCGATAGAGCACGCTATGGCACGCGGCGCAGAGCCGCTGGCCGAGCTCGCCGGTTATGGCGCAACATCTGACGCATTCCACGTCACACAGCCGGGCCCCGGTGGCGTTGGCGCAGCCCGTGCGATGACGATTGCCATGAAACAGGCGGACGTATCGCCGGACGAGGTCGATTACATAAACGCGCACGGCACTTCAACGCCGCTCAACGACAAGACCGAAACGGAGGCGATGAAGGCAGCGTTTGGCGACACCATCGCCGGCATCCCCGTCAGCTCCACAAAATCGATGACGGGTCACCTTCTCGGCGCCGCCGGCGCTGTCGAGGCGGCGGTCTCGGTGATGGCGATCACCAAGTCGGCTATCCCACCCACGATCAACCTCCAGAATCCGGACCCCGACTGCGATCTGGACTACACACCTAACCTCGTCCGACGGGGCGTGATTCGAACGACGATGTCCAACTCACTCGGTTTCGGCGGGCACAATGCGAGCCTTGTGTTCAAGGCGTTCGAGGACTAGGCATATCCACTCCTCGATAAATGCCGGGCTGAAACGTCCTCCCCTGCTCCGCACTCTCCGGCGATCAGCCAGTTGAGCGGTCGTCGCTGGACGATCACACCGGAACCCGAGCCAGAAGCGCTGTCGCTGCTCATGGGAGCCGCCTCTCGTGCTGGGCGGCTGGGCGCACGTCTGCTTCACAACCGGGGCCTGCGCACCTCAGAAGAGGCCCTGACCTTCCTGCAGCCTGACCTGGACCAGCTTGGCGATCCGTTCGATCTTCCAGATATGGAAGCCGCGGTAGATCGTGTGTTTCGGGCCATCGGCAATCAGGAAAAGATCGCCGTGTATGGCGACTTCGACGTCGATGGCCTCTCCGCCACCGCACTGTTACTGCACGCAATCCGTGACCTTGGCGGAACAGCTGTCGCCCACATCCCCGGGCGGGACGGCTCCGGCCACGGCCTAGACAACGACGCCCTGGCACGCCTGAACGCTGACGGCGTATCGCTCGTCATCACCGTGGACACCGGCTCAAACGACGCCGACGAGATCACTTTCGCCGAATCTATTTGTGTGGATGTCATCGTCACGGACCATCACATCGTTGAACCGGGCCTCAAGCGCCCCCTGGCTCTGGTGAATCCGCACATGGGACACGACGGCGTTGGCGAGGGGCTAACAGGGGCCGGGGTCGCCTTCAAACTCGCACAGGCCCTCTACTCCCGGACCGATCTCAACTGGCCCGGCCATGTCATCGCGCTCGCTGCGCTTGGAACGGTCGCCGACGTTGGACCCCTGAAGGGCGAAAACCGCGTCATCGTGTCCGAGGGCCTTCGCGAGTTGCAATCAACGAGCCACGCCGGTCTATCCGCGCTGCTGAAGCTCGCGCATCCGAACGGCGGCGACCTGGACACGGAAGCCCTGTCTTTCAACGTGATCCCACGCCTTAACGCACCCGGGCGACTCGGCGAGGCCGTTCCAAGCCTCAATTTACTGACTGCGAACGACCCGGGCGAAGCCATGATGCTCGCGCGCCAGATCGACGATATGAATACCGAACGCCGCCGTCTCAGCCAGGAAGCGTGGGACGTAGCCAGATTAGAGCTCGGAAACGGGCCGATGCAGCCGGCGCTTATCGTCAAGTCCACCAGTTTCAGGTCTGGAATCCTCGGCCCCCTGGCTGGCAGGCTGAGTGGAGAGCACGGCCGACCCGCCATCGCCATCGCTCTTGGAGAGACCCACGCACGCGCATCAGCACGCAGCCCGGAAAGTGTCGATATTCACGCCGTCCTCTCCTCCGTATCTGACCGATTCGACCAGTGGGGCGGGCACGCCCGCGCCGCGGGATTCACCGTCCCGATCGAACACCTCGACGAGGTCATCGACGCCATTCAGGCAGGCGTCGCCGCCGCTGCCATTGATCCCGGAGCCGCCCCACCTCTAAAGGCGGACGCAGAGATCGGCTTCTCCGATCTTGGCGAATCGACCTGGGACTTCATCAAGGTCCTCGGCCCGTACGGGGAAGAAAATCCGGCCCCGTTGTTTATCACAAGAAACCTGAACCCCGTTCAGATAAGGACGATGGGCGCAGGAGGCCGGCACCTGCGCATGGTGCTGAGCGACGACAGAGATACCTGGGACGCGATCGGATTCGGACTGGGAAAAGCACCCCTTGGCGGTGGCGCCGTTGACGCAATCTACTCATTGCGCACCAACACCTGGCGTGGCCGTACCAAGCAGGAGCTGCACCTGCTGGACATCCGACCTTCCCCGGACGAGGTCTAGCCCCGCTGCCTGGCCCGGCGAAGCCTGTTGCGCGATACCCGTCCGGGCGTCGACGGCTCGTCCGGCTCGTCGCCCGGCCTTCGTAATCGGGTCTTCAAAACCACGAAACCCACCGACATCGCCATGACGCCAAGCGCTATCAGGTGCGCCTCTTGCAGGTTCCAGAACTTCTCTTCATCCAGACGAAGGAACTGGATCCAGAAGCGGCCGAAAGCATAGAGTCCGAGGTAGATCATCCAGATCGAACCGTCAGGCCGGAACTTCTTGCGGATGCGCCACAGGAAGGCGAGCACCAGCATGTTCCAAAAGATCTCGTACACCACCGTCGGGTGACTTCCGGATGTCGGGTCGAACTCTTCGCTCAACCGGCTCGGGGGCCTTGCGCCGGGGCTGCTGGCGTGCGTAAACACCCAGCCAAAGAATAGGTCCGTGTTCTTGCTCCAGTGCTCCCCATTCATGATGTCGCCAAGACGGCCGATCGATTGAGCAACGAGCAGGGCCGGCGCCGACAGGTCCATCAGCTTGCCGACCGGGTATTTTGAGATGTAGGCGTAGATCATCCCCGCGATCCAGCCGCCGAGTATGGCGCCCCACAACCCGATACCGCCGCTCCAGACAGCGACCAGCTCTATCGGGTCGTCGAAGCCGTAAACGCTGCCCCAGTTGTCGGCCACGTGCACCACACGCGCGCCAACAATCCCTCCCAAGATGGCCCAGATCGCTGTGTTGTACACCATGTCGGGATCAAGTCGATCCTGGCGCGCCCATCGGGCCACAAGCCAGACCGCGGTGGCGACGCCGGCAAAGCTGAGCAAGCCATGCCATGCGAGCACAAAACTACCGGTGTCGATCAAGTTGGGATCGAACGGGATCTCAATCTCTAAAAGAGGAAGCATCGGTACTTTCTGTATCTGGAGCTAGGTCTTTTGCGCGACGGCGCGTCGCGTACGTATCAATCGTGTCAGAGCGGTACGTCCCGTTTGGACGTCACCTGCAGTCCAATATCTAAGATGCATGAACTGCAATGTCGGGTCGAGTTTAGATATCGCTCCCCGGAGGGTCAATCACATGCCGGAGGTCGTGGAGTCCACCGACCCCGGAACTGCTATTGGTGTTTTCGCGGTCACACCCAGACGGGTGCATCCACCCGGTGGGGTGCTACGGTCAACTACGTGCGTGAACAGATCGACTCTTTCCTGAACTACCTCGCCGTGGAGCGGGGCCTGTCTTCCAATACGCTCGATGCCTACTTCAACGATCTCACCGGGCTGATCGAGTTTCTTGAGGACTCTGGAGCGCCGCGGAACTGGTCTGATGTCGGCGCATCGGAGATATCGGCGTTTGTGGACGATCTTGACGAGCGCGGCTACGCAAGGAGCACACGGGCCAGGAAGATCGCAGCGTTGAAGTCGATGTTCCGCTTCCTCCGGGAAGAGGGTCTTGTCGATGACAACCCTACCGAGACGCTACGCTCACCGCGCACCGGACGCACCCTCCCGA
Source organism: Dehalococcoidia bacterium (assembly GCA_046583455.1). Taxonomy (GTDB): domain Bacteria; phylum Chloroflexota; class Dehalococcoidia; order Lucifugimonadales; family Lucifugimonadaceae. The sequence goes on from JAYGCG010000099.1 coordinate 32,053, forward strand.
AGGCGTTGTCGATCGAGCAGGTAGATACCCTTCTCACGACTGTCTACGAGGACGACACTCCGGAGGGCGTTCGGGACGCAGCGATGCTCGAAGTCCTTTATGCCGCCGGGCTTCGTGTGAGCGAACTGGTCGGGTTGGACCTGCGAGACCTCGACCTCGAGACCGGCTCGGTCCGCTGCATCGGCAAAGGATCCAAAGAGCGCGTCGTACCCATTCACGGTCAGGCGATGGAGTCCGTAATCAGGTATCTGGAGGTCGTCAGACCGTTACACGAGCGGCAGCAACAAGAACAAGCGCTTTTCTTAAACCGAAACGGCCGCCGACTTTCTCGACAGGGTTTCTGGCTGCGCCTCAAGCGCGCCGCCCGTGCCGCCGGCATCCCGGACCACATCACGCCACACACTCTCCGACACTCCTTCGCAACACACATGCTCCGCGGCGGCGCATCCCTGCGTCACGTTCAAGAGATGCTTGGCCATGCCAGCATCGCCACGACGCAGATCTACACGCACCTGACCTCGGAACACGTTCGGGAAGAGTACGACCGGGCATTTCCCCGGGCCTAGCGGTCTTCCGGATCGCAACTATCGTGGTCGGCTGCGATAAACTGCGGCACCCGGTGCGTTTCTTGGGCGTTTCCCGGTGCGTTTCAAGATCTTGAAGATCTGGACTCGGGATACCCATGACCGTAATAGCGATTGAAGGCGGAGCCGGCTCGGGCGTCGTAGACGTCGCCCGGGTTGTTGCGCGCGAGCTGGACCTGGACTTCGTGGACAGGTTGCTGCTCGCCGAGATCGCACGACGGGTCGGCGCCACCGTCGAAGCTGTTCAGGATTCAACTTTGCGGCTACCGGGCAGGGGAGAACGCATCATCGGCCTGGTCCAGAGGATGCTTGAGCGTTCATCCGTTGGCGGGGCAGGCAGCGATCCCTACTTCGGACCCGGCGTGGACACGCTGATCGCCCGTCCATACGCAGAGATGAATGATTCACCGATGACCTCCGGGCAGGAGCTGGACGAGAAGCACTTTATCCAGACGACCGCAGAGGTAATTCGCGACGTGGCTGAGGCGGACAACGCCGTAATAGTCAGCCGCGGCGCTGTGGCGATACTCCGGGACCGCCCAGACGTCCTGAGGGTCGGACTCGTCGCCAACCGCTCGGACCGCGCCCGCAGAATCCTGACCCGGCTCCAGTTTGAGGACCTCGAGACCGCAGAACAGTACGTGTCGCAGTCAGATACCGCCCAGGCCCGCTATTTTGAGCGGGCTTTTGGCACGAATCCGCTCGACCCCTTCCTGTATCATGTGATGTGGAATCTCTCCGAGGTCAGCGACGATTGGGCGGCAGCCCGGATAATCGATGCCTCTGGAGCGCTCGCCGGGCGTGAATTACGTTAATCGCCCTGCCCTTTTGACTTCGACAAATCACAAAATTGAACAGGTTTACTTAACTGCCAATGCCTCGTCGTAACAACCGTCGTACCTCCCAGACACAGAACCAACTGCGCGGTCGTCGAGAACGCACGCCAAACGTGTTCACGGGACCCGTCCCCGAGGACAAGAATCCAGAGGACGATGATCTGCTCCTGGACGAACTAGACGAAAGCGATCTGGGGGAAGACGACGATTCGACGGAAGATGCCACGGCCGCCACCGGAGGAGCCGGACGCGGCAGACGGGCCGAGCGACGACGAGCCGCCCGGGCACGCCGAGGCGCAGGCGCCCGCAACCGTGCCGCTGTTTTTTCGCAAAACCTTCCCCAGGAGTTGAAAAAGCTCGGGGTGATGGTCGGCGGAACGGTGATAATCCTTGGCGTCCTTACCGTGTTTCTGGGCTAACGCCCGAAACCCCCCAAACTCACAATTCGGCCCGCGATGGGCCAGTCCATACCCGGTGATTTGACGATTCGGCTAGGCTTGTCCTGATGCCATCGACCCCAGACAGCAAAACACAGGTCAGCAAACCAGCGGCCCGCAAACGCCGCTTCTCAAGCCGACTCTCGGCCGTCCCAACTTTGCCCGGCGTCTACCTGATGCGGGCGGAATCCGGCGAGATCCTCTACGTCGGCAAAGCGTCCGTTCTACGCAACCGGTTGCGCTCCTACTTCGGCATTAACTCAAGCCACGACGTGAAGACGCGCAAGCTCGTAGCGCGCATAGACGATTTTGAGTACATCGTCACCGAGTCTGAGCAGGAAGCGCTCCTGCTCGAAAACAGCCTGATCAAACAGCACAAACCGCGCTACAACATCAGGCTGAAAGACGACAAGACCTACCCCTACATCAAGATCGACGTCAACGAGCCGTACCCGCAGGTCTACGTAACCCGGAGGACCGCAAAGGACGGCGCTCGATACTTCGGCCCCTTCGCCAGCGCCGGTAGCGTCCGCAAGACGCTCGGCCTGATCAAAAGGCTGTTCCCCTACCGCTCCTGCACAAAGACGATCACCGGCACCGACGATCGACCATGCCTTGACTTCCACATCAAGCGCTGTGTTGGGCCGTGCATCGGAGCCGTCGATCGCGAAGAGTACATGCACGTGATCAACCAGGTCGTGATGTTCCTTGAGGGCGATACCCACAGCGTCGTCAAGGGGCTCGGCGACGAGATGATGGTCGCGTCCGACGCGCTGGAGTTCGAACGCGCCGGTGCGCTGCGAGACCAACTCAAAGCCATAGAACGCGTGTACGAGGGCCAGAAGGTCCTCTCGATGACGGAAGAGAACATGGACGTCATCGCCCTGGCCAGTGACCGGGACGAGGCATGGGTAGAGGTGTTCTTCGTGCGCCGGGGAAACTTGATCGGGCGCGACCACTTCATCATGTCTGGCACACGTGACGAAACCACGTCGGACATCCTCACCCAGTTCATCAAACAGTTCTACGGATCGGCATCGCACGTGCCACGCCGTGTCCTCGTTCCGGAAGAGATCGAGGAAACGGAGATAATCGAATCATGGCTCTCAGAGCGACGCGACGGCCCGGTGAACCTGTCGGTCCCGAAACGCGGAGAGAAACGACGCCTGCTTGAGATGGTCGCCCAGAACGCGGGGGAAGGTCTGGAGCAGCTTAAATTGAAGTGGCTGTCCGATTCCGACGTGATGGAGGCGGCCATGCAACAGCTCCAGGAGGAGCTGAGCCTGCCCCGTCTCCCACAGCGCATCGAGTGCTACGACATCTCGCACATCCAGGGCACCAACACCGTTGCGTCAATGGTGGTGTTCGAGGACGGAAAGCCAAAGACATCCGACTACCGGCGCTTCAAGATCAAGACCCATGACAAGAACGACGATTTCGCTTCGATGCGCGAGGTGCTGCACCGGCGTTTCTCACGCTTGAAGAAAGCGGTAGACGCCCGGGCCGCCGGCGAAGAGGCGAAGGACGACACGTTCGGCATAGTGCCTGACCTTGTGCTGATCGACGGCGGTAAGGGCCAGCTCAGTTCTGTGCTCCAGGTGATGCTTGAACTGGGCATCGAGGGCGTTCCCCTCGCCAGCCTCGCCAAGCAGGAAGAAGAGATCTTCATCCCGGACTCACCGGAACCGTACATCCTCACCCGTGGATCACAGGGGTTGTTCCTCGTCCAGCGCGTACGGGACGAAGCACACCGATTCGCCATCACGTTCCATCGAAATCTCCGTTCGAAAAGTGCCCGACAGTCGGCGCTGGACCTCGTGCCGGGGATCGGGCCAAAACGAAAGCGCCAGCTTGTGCGACAGTTCGGTTCGCTCAAGGAAATACGTGAAGCGTCGGTAGATGATCTGGCAGCATCCCCCGGCATGACACGCAAACTGGCGGAACGCGTAAAAGAGAATGTGTGACCTGCGGACGCCGAATTCCGATTTTGATATCGGGGATATCTGGCGATTCCGGCACGCCCCCTAGATGCTTGCCCTGAATTTCAACGGCGCCGAGCACGTCGAAGTGGTCGAGCGCCGCAGCCCCCGAATCAAGGACGATATGGACGCCATCGTTCGTGTGACCACCACGGCGATAAGCTCACGCGACATTCTGAGATATGCAGGAAACAACCCCTGCCCCGGAACCATCCCGGGCGCCGAGTTCTGCGGGCTGGTCGATGAGGTAGGCGCAGGCGTCTCGACGGTAGATCTCGGCAATCTTGTGACCGGCATCGGCGTGTTCAATTCCGACAACGGCCGTAGAGGGTTCGGTTGGAACGACCTCGACGGAGGGCAGGCGCTCTACGTGCGCGTCCCGTTCGCCAACGACACTCTGCTCAAGGTCCCCACGCCCGGCATCGAGGAACGGGCGTTGCTGCTCGGCGACACCTACGGACTCGGGGCATCGGCTGTCGCACAGGCAACCAAACTCGGCGCCACCGACGTCTGTGTGATCGGTTGCGATCCGTACGGCGCCTCCACCCTGATCGCTCTCGCTGCGGCCGGGATTACGGGCGTGATCGGCCTGGACGACGAAGAACGGCGGCTCGGCCTCGCTCGCAGGTTAGGGGCGACTACGTTCGACACATCTGAACGACGTGTCGAAAACGCCGTTAGAGAGGCGACCGGCGGCGATGGTTTCGGCGCCGTGATCGTAGGAGCAGGTGTCAGTCGCGCTCAGATGGAACTCGGCCTCCGGCTCTTACGGCCGGATGGAGTGATGGTGCTGGCCGAGCCGGAACTGCCGGGTCGGCCGATACCGGAGCTCACAATCGAAGGTGCCATCACGATCGAATTCGCAGCGCCACCGACCAGAGCGAATGTGTCCAAAACGATGCTCGCTCTATGGGGCGGCACTCTCGATCTAGAGCCGCTCGTGTCGCACGTCATGCCGCTCATCGACGCCGAGCAAGGTTACCGACAACTGCACGCAAGGGAACGCGGCGCAAACAAGATCCTGTTGAAGATCTAACACACACCCGCAGGGTGGGTTTTTCGGTTGTGAAAAGGCCGTCTCCGGGTCACGAGACCGGTTGTCGGGGACCCCATTTAGAAGGCCGATGGCCCGCTGCCCCGGGTCAGGTTGCTCCGGCGCTCCTGTAGAACCTGGATGATCACGTCCAGGCTTGCGATCGATTCCGGAAGCGAGATGCGCCCTCCCGGGAAGACCACCTCGATGCGTGGCTCCCCAACGTCTTCCGGCGCTGGGGGAGCTCCGCCGGACGCCGCCGCGCTTTGCTCCAGCAGCTCGGGAATGTCGAGAAACCCGAGCCCGGGGTCGTCGAGCACATCTCTGGGCCTGGCCTGGTCTTCGCCGGAGGTGGAACGGCTACCTCTTCCCGAACCAGTTGAAGCTGGCAGCAACGGCAGCACGTCCTCAAATACGCGGGAGACCACCGGAAGCCGACGCTCGATTTCGATCCGGTTCGCGCCCGTTATGTCTTCAAGCAGAAGCGCAAGACGCGCACGGTCCGGTGGCAAACCATCAAGTCGGTTAGCCAGTTCCATGAAGAGCGGCACAGAGGCCGCAAGGTCACGGCGCGCCATCGAGGATTCCTCGGGCGTCAACGGGTTAACAGCACGCAAGCCGTTCCTTGTCAGGCGAATCGTTCCACGACCTTCGGCGATACCCCAGATGCGCATGGCACCGATACGCGCGCCAAAGCCACCGCCACGATCGCTCATCTTCAGCGCGCTTGCCAGGGTGGCTCGTGAAACTGAGCCCATAAACTCTCGCGCTATTCTCCGACCGATCTCAAGTGAATCGTTCAGCGAAGCATCCGGGTATTCGTAGAGACTTAATTTCCCCAATATTCCATACCTGACTTCGGGTTACTTAGACCCGTAATAGGGCCTATATCGACCGGAGAGCCGCAATTCATACGAAACGGGAGTGTGACACCCCCACCGGTAAATAAAACGGCCTCACGTCCTCATATCGGCAGCACGATTGAGAAAACACTACCCCGTTGCAGGGGCATACATGCTTCTCGTTTCCCGGGCACATGCGGCATTTACCCATTCTACATGCCGTTCATATCAGCATTATGCCGCCATATCAGCCTTTTGTCCACCGTTCAAATACATTTTTTCCGCGGACTGCGGCTAAATGCCCGAGTGTGGCGGCAGTTACGCCTTCTCTTGCCTTCACCGCCGGGGGTACACGAATGCGTGTAGGGAAACAGGTTGTCAAATAATGGATGGATCGCTGGCTGTGCCTCTACCCCGCCGAGAGCGTGCGGCTCGAACTCAACCTAAGCCGTATGGGGTGTCCAGAGCCACAGGTAGATGTCCTTGGGGCGATAAGGTCCCCCAGGTGGAATCATCGAGACGAATAGAACAACCTCAACCAGGTGCCGAGTGGGAATCCGCCAGCTGACAATCGCACCATCCCGCGCGTCCGCCCTGCCACCCAATGTCGATCGCTACGTAGTTTAAGTTGTGATCGTGGGGCGTTTCCGGCTCGTCAGCGCCTTCTCGGTAGTTAGATCGCCCTGCCACACACATCTGTCCGGCGACATAACCCTGGATCTGGTCGCCGGGTCATCCTGAACTCGAATCGGAGCAGTTTTCCGTCGCGTGGCGGTCGAATTAGTCCGCGCATTCATACCGCCACTAACATCATCGTCCCGGTAATGAAACGATGGCGAAACCAAAGCGCTGATGTTTATGCCGTTTACCCGGCATTATTCGAAGCATATTTACCGTTATGTTTTGCTAGTGGTGCTTCGCGAGACTGGACGCCCCGGGTACGAAAGTACTGTGGCTATCCGATCCGGCGGACCTTCCGCAATGATGCCCTGGAAAATATTTGGGCAACAAATTGAATACATTTGCGGTTACATCTACTTTTATACATCTTATTAGTGTGTTTGGAATTTTAGTAACAGTGACAGAGAATATTGGTTTAATACAGCATTTCGTTAGCATCATGTGAACGAATACACATCACTAAATGAACGCTGATCCGCATAAAGAACTCCCCCTCTACCCCATCTCTACCGGGCTTATACTGCCGCCGCACCATGGCTCCGCAACGCCATCTCAGCCACCTGAATCACCGCGTCCCGTTCATCGTGTTCAGATCAGACAAGAGGCCAACCCTTGAAGATCACCGACATCAAGACTTACCACTGCCACGATGGTCGCCGTACCTCGATATTCCTGCAGGTGTTCACGGACGAAGGGATCACCGGCAACGGCCAGCCCTACACCATCGGTCCGGACGAGGCGATCATCGCCACGGCTGAATCCAGTAAAAACTGGTTCATCGGCAAGGACCCGTCCCGCATCGAGTGGCTGCTCCGCAGGGCGAAGAACACCATGCGCTTCCCTCTTGGCGCGGTCGAGTGGTCGTTCCTATCCGGAGTCGACCACGCGTTATGGGACATCGCGGGCAAGCGCGCGGGTGTGCCGATATACAAACTCTTCGGAGGTCCGACCCGGGACCGGGTGCGCGTCTACCACCAGATTCATGGCGATAGCGCCGATGAACAGGCCGCAGAGGCCCTCGAACTACTGTCCGAGGGGTACACCGCCTTCAAGGCATCAATGTTCCCGCCCGAGTGGCAACAGATGCCCTGGCTGGCGGTCGTAAGAGAAGTCGTGAACCGTATCGGCACGCTGCGGAAAGCCGTCGGCGACCACATTGACCTCGCCGTCGATCTCCACAGCAAGCTCCGGGAACCGATGCGCGCCAAACAGATCGCCGAAGCGTTATCCGACTTCCGGCTAATGTTTATAGAGGAGCCTGTCCGGCCCGACTACATCCCGAGTACCGCCCGACTGAGGCGCGAACTGACGGTCCCGCTGGCCACCGGCGAGAACCTCTTCGGCATCACCCAGTTCGCCGAGTTGTTCGACCAAGACGCCGTGGACATCATTCAGCCTGACCTGCTCGTGTGCGGCGGACTGCTTGAGGGCCGCAAGATCGCGGCGATGGCGGAGGCCAACTACGTGTCAGTCGCGCCACACAACCCGCTCGGGCTGCTCTCCACGGCGCTCGGCGTTCACTACGCAGCCAGCATCAACAACTTCACGATCCTCGAGTATCACGGCGACCACAAACGTGACCGGGCCAAATTTGTAGACGAGATGTGGGCGCCGGTTGACGGCTATTTTGAGCTGCCTACAAAGCCGGGACTCGGTATGGAACTGAACCTTGAGGCGATCGACGCCAACCCTCCAAAACACTGGAACCGCGGCTTCCCAACCGATGCGGAGGGCGCACCAGCGTTCATATAAACGCCAAATCCCCAGCAGCCAGCCACCTGAAAGGCCCTCAACTCCAGATGAAGATCACAAAAGTGGAATGCCTGGTCGCCAGCCGCTCTACCCCGGAAACTCTCGGCGCCGGCAACAGCATGTTCGTCGTGACGCACACAGACGAAGGACTCATCGGCATCGGCGAGTCCTACGGTGTTGGGCCGGACCTGGCTACAAAAGAGTGGGTCGGCTATTTTGCCGATCAGATCGTGGGACACGATCCGACACGGATCGAGTACCTGTGGGCGCTCATGTACCAGGGCGCCCGCTTTCCCCCAGGCTCGTCCGGGCTGGCGGCGCTCTCCGGGATCGACCAGAGCCTGTGGGACATCACGGCACGTTCGTACGACATCCCCGTTTACGACCTTCTCGGCGGCCGCTACCGAGACAGGATTCGCGGCTACCTGGACGTACAACTCGGGGACAGTGACGGAAGCGGCCTGGATGCCATGCGATCTACTGTTCGTGAAGCAATCGATGTGTCCGGATACACGGCCTTCAAGGTCAATCCGCTGCCCAACGACTGGCGTGATCTCCCCTGGCTCAAAGCTGTAGACGCCGGTGTGGAGCTGGTTGGAGCGCTTCGTGACGAAGCCGGTCCGGACGCCGAGATCGGCATGGACGCGCACGCGGCAGTGTTCGAACCCGGCAGGCTTCTAGAACTGGCGAACGCACACATCGTCAACACGCCCATGTTCATGGAGGAGCCGCTTCGCATGGAGAACCGGCATGCCATGGGTGAGCTGCGCAGGAAGATGCCGTATGCGCTGGCGACCGGCGAGTGCCTGTACACGAAGTTCGAGTTCAGCGAGCTATTCAGGGCGGGAGCTGCGGACATAATCCAGCCCGAGGTGTGCATCGTGGGCGGGATGACGGAGATGCGTAAGATCGCCGCAGACGCCGAGGCGCACGACATCTCGGTCGCGCCCCACAACCCGATGGGTCCGCTGGCGACGACCGTCAACCTGCACTTTGACACCGCCATCCCCAACTTCCTGATCCAGGAGATGCGCCCGTTCCAAGATGTCGAGTTGTCGTTCGTAAAATCGTCCCCGGTCGTCAAAGACGGCCACCATGAGATCCCGGCCGGACCGGGCTGGGGCATCGAATTAGACGTGGACGCCATTGCGGAGCGCCCCTTCGAGTCAAACTGGTACAGGGGCGACCGCAAGCTCTCGGACGGGGCCATCGCCTATATCTAGACGCGTGAAGGCCTCTCCCCTGATGGGAGAGGCCTTCTGGGTAGAAACCTGAGGCCGATTCCGCTTAGTCGTCGTCCACGTCTGACCCGTTGGACCCGAACATGGCGCCTATCGGCCCTAAGAACTTCGTGAACTCCATCGGGAAGATGATCTTGGAAGATTCGCCTTCTCCCAGGCTCTTCAGCGCTTCAAAGTACTGAAGACTCATCGTCTTCTGATCCACGTTCTGGGCAACTTCGTACACCGTGTTGAGCGCTTCGGCGAACCCCTCTGCACGCAGAATCGAGGCCTGCCGGGCGCCCTCGGCCTCAAGGATCGCCGCCTGCCGGGCGCCTTCCGCAGCCAGGATGGTTGCCTGCCTGGCTCCCTCTGCCACCGTGATGCTGGACTCGCGAGTCCCTTCAGCTTCGGTCACCACCGCACGACGAACCCGCTCTGCGGTCATCTGCCGGTTCATGGAATCCTGAATATCGCGGGGCGGCTCGATCTCACGAATCTCGACGTTCGTGACCTTGATCCCCCACCGTGCAGTCTCGGAGTCGAGTCGTGTGCGAATCAATTCGTTTATCCGATCACGCTGGGACAGGACGTCGTCCAGCGGTATATCGCCGATGACGGCTCGCAGCGTCGTAGTCGCCAGCCCGATTACCGCAGCTTTGTAGTCGCTGACCTCAAGCACCGCTTTTTGTGCTTCCTCGATATCGACCCTCATGTACACGAGGAAGTCGATCACGATCGGCGCGTTGTCCCGGGTGATGTTGGTCTGCCGCGGAATGTCAACGACTTCGATCCGTGTATCGATTTTCCTTATCGAGTGGACGATCGGGATCGCGAATACGACTCCGGGTCCCAACATCCCCTGAAATCGTCCGAACTTGAACCGGGCAAGCCGTTCGTAGTCCCGAATAAAATTGATTATCGCCATCGATACCCGACTCTTTCTGTACTTCTCGCTCTAGTCAACGTCCGGACCCGGGCATTATGCCGGTTCGGTATCAAAAATCACGATTCTTCGTCTTGAGTAGCCTGGTCGGCCAGTTCCACCCCCAGTCGAAGCCCTTCAACCGAGTGAATTACGACCGATGCACCGCTGTCCACCACAAGCCCTTCGGTTACGTCAGCTTGCCAGTGCTCGCCGCTGACCAGCACCTCGCCCGATGGGTCCAATGCTCGCGTTACCACCGCAGTCTGGCCGATCAGCGCCTCGTGTGATGTTTCTTGAACGTACTCTTCTTCTGAGCTGGACCTTCTCATTTCCCACACGAGCCACCCGACGATCGCCGCCGCGGTGCCGCTCACAATTCCAAGTACCCACAAGCTCACCCTCACCGACGGACCGTACACACCGTTACCGCTGGCCGAGTCGAATAAAAATAACCCGCCAAGGATCAATGCAATCACGCCCAGAGTGCCAAGGATTCCGCCACCTGGCGCGTGCATCTCTCCAGCTATCAGCGCAATCGCCAGGGCTACAAGCGCTATGCCGGCCCATGAGAACGGGAGTGTTCCGAACGAAGCATAGGCCAGGATCAGGAAGCCAACCCCCAGCGCACCCGGTATCCCGAGTCCCGGGCTCCAGATCTCGGCGATGAGCCCCAGTCCACCCAGTGACAGCAGCAGGAACGCAATGTTCGGGTCTGCCAGCAACCCGAGGAAACGCTCCACAAATGTCTGTTCGATCTCACGGACCGTGAGGTCGCTGGTCGAAACAATACGCGGGCCGGACGCCGTCGGTATCGCGCGACCGTCTATCTGCGCCAGGAGATCCTCCAGATCCGCAGCGATCAGGTCCACAACGCCCAGTTCTACCGCCTCACTGGCCGTGTAAGCGATCGCGTCTCGGACCATCGCCTCAAGCGCGTCCGAGTTGCGCGCCCTCAATTCTGCGAGGCTTCGTATCAGCGCCGCCGTATCCTCGGTGATCTTCTTTCCGAGGGTCTCCGGGAGGTCTTCACCCTCGCCGGTGATGACCGCCGCAGCGCCGATATTTGTCGTCGGGGCCATCGCCGCCAGCCCAGCCGCGGCCGTTACAAAAGTCCCGGCGCTGGCCGCGCGCGCTCCATCAGGGGCCACGTAGGAAACGATGGGAACGTTGGACGCCAGCAGCTTTGTCACAATGTCCCGCGTGGCGTCCAGGGTGCCGCCGGGGGTGTCTATCCGGATGATGACGAGCTCTGCGCCGTCCTCCTCCGCTTTATCGAGTGCACGTGAGATAAACCGCTCGGTTACAAGCGTGATCGCACCGTCCAGCTCCACGACGAACACCTCGTTTGAGGCGTGACCGTCGGCGTCTAATCGGACAGCGGCAATAAGCGACAGAAGACCGCCGGCAACGATCGCGAAAATCCAGGCCGCTCTGAATACGCGGCGCAAGCTCCCCGCCCTCACCGTCCGTCCTGTGGTCCCGACGACTAGATGCACCACGTTACCCCACCGTCCAACTACGCCAGCCTGGATTCAGGTTCAGTTCAATATGCATGTGAACCTCCGACCTGCGGCCATGCTACTTCGTTGGACTCAAGTCCGCCCACGCGCCCTGCGCCATCACTCCCCCATCGACATTCACGAACTCACCCGTCATAAACGATGCCTTGTCTGAACACAGGAACACCACGACGTTTGCGATGTCCTCCGGCGTTCCTATCCGGGCTATCGGAGATCGCGCGCCGGCGGCATAGATCGCCGCTTCCATATCGTCCGGCACTTCGCCCGAATCCCCGGAGATGGCGTCACGCATCAGCGGGGTGTCGATCGAGCCAGGGCATACGGCGAGAACTCGGATGTTCTGCCGAGCGTAGTCGAGCGACAGCTGGCGTGTCAGCGACAACACGCCGCCCTTGCTGGCCGCGTACGCCGTGACGAGCGGCGCAGACTGCTGACCCTGAACACTGGCATTGTTCACGATCACGCCGCCGCCCCGAGCTCGCATCGCCGGTATCGCGTACTTGGCCATCAACCAGTAGCTCTTCAGGTTGACCGACATGATGGCGTCCCAGATCTCCTCGGTCGTGTCTTCGGCATTCGTGTACGAGGTGCGCGGCTGTATGCCGACGTTGTTGAAAACGAAGTCAACGCCGCCGTAGACGGCTACCGATTGCTCGACCACCCGCCGTGGATCCGCGGCAAAGCTGAAGTCCGCCTGGACAAAGGTCGCATCCCCGCCTTCGGCCTTAATCTCGTCAACGGTCTGATGGCCGGCCTCAGGGTCTTTGTCCGCCACGATCACCCGGGCGCCCTCTTCAGCAAATACGCGCGATGCGCCGCCACCTATGCCCAGCGCACCGCCAGTCACGATTACGACCTTGCCGTCATGGATGCCCATGTATTCCTCTCCATATGTGTCTACCGGCGATTCGGGTGCGCCGGTCCGGGCGATCCCGGTTCGTGAGATCCCAATTTGCGAAATCAAAGGTGCCGTGGATGATACGGCTCCCGCGAAAAATTACGGGGAATGTCTACGGGTGGAAGGTCACGGGCCCTGTACGTAGTTCCCGAAGGTGAATGAGTTGACGGCGAACTGATCGGAGTCTGACCTCACGATCAGCCTGTGCTCTCCAAACGCCTCCAGCTCTAACAGCCCGTAAAGTCGAGACTCGTTGACGCACACAAAACTTGCCCCACTCTCGTCATACATCAGATCCGGTCCGGTCCCCGCGACGGGCACAGGTCCGCCATCGAGTTCCACAGAGACGTCATACGGCGTATCGCCCCGGAACTCCACGACCATGTTGGCGCTCCTGGCAAATACGTGCGCGAAAAGATAATCCTCGAGCTCGGTCGTGGCCCGTGCGTGTGACGACGTTACCGGCGGCTCATTAGGAACGGCGTCGCGGTCAGACACCGGGGCCGATTTTTGGCGACCTTTCGTGAGCGCCGCTGTTATTCCACGGAGTTTCATCTAGCAGTCCAAGTTTCGATCAGTTGCCCTACCCACCGGCCATTCACAAGGTTGTTCCCCGACCCTGCGCACCGCCATCTTTCATCGAAATAGCTGTTGACCTGTCTGAATATGCACGGTCTGCGAAGTGTGACTGTGTGTAACTAGCCTCCCCGGCGTCGGTGCACACCAATCCATTCTTGGTTGGTAGCCCACTCCGTGGTATCTCCAGCGGCTCGTGACAGATGCCCCTGTGAGTAAAGATTCGTGAGCCTTTAGTCTCAAATATCCGGCACTCACCGGACGTTGCCCGGCTTTTTTGAATCGGCGCTTCCTCGGAAACCCATGAAAAGTGTGCGTCGTATTCATCTGCCCGGAATATCCAGCCGGCATAAGGGGCAAACGTAAGATGTTTTTAGAAGAAGGTGTGAATACGTTGAAAATCATGTCCTGGAATGTGAACGGGATTCGTGCGATCCAGAAGCGCGGTTTCCTGGACTGGGTCCAGGAGGCAAAACCAGATGTACTCGCCCTCCAGGAGACGAAGGTCAACGACGATACGCTCCCGGAGAATCTCAGGAATATACCCGGGTACGAATCCCACTTCTCCTACGCTTCGACAAGGCGCGGCTACAGCGGCGTGGCTGTCTACTCCAGGATTGAAGCCGTTTCGGCAGAAGCAAGTTTCGGCGCGACTGAATGGGACGACGAAGGTCGGCATCTGCTCATTGACTTCGGCGATTTCATCCTCGCCAATGTCTACTTCCCAAACGGCAGAGCCTCAGCGGACCGGCTCGACTACAAGATGCGTTACTACGCCGACTTCCTGAAATTTGCCGGCAGAACGATCGCAGACGGCAAGAACCTGGTCATCTGTGGCGACTACAACACCGCTCACCACGAGATAGACCTGGCGCGGCCCCGTGAGAACTCGAAGACATCAGGGTTTTTGCCGGAAGAGCGCGCCTGGATGGATAGTCTGACGGAAGCCGGGTTTGTGGATACCTTCCGGATGTTCAACGACTCGCCGGAGCAGTACTCATGGTGGAGCCAGCGTTCCGGCGCTCGCTCAAGAAACGTTGGATGGCGGCTGGACTATTTCTTTGTGAACTCAGGATTCCAAAGCAGGATCACGAGCGCCAGGATCCTCGCCGAGGTTCAAGGGTCCGATCATTGCCCTGTCGCCATAGAGATTAAGTGATTCAGCGTCGCCGGCGCTGCCACCGCGGACGTGTCGGAATCCGCTGGATATTCGATCTCGTTTTTCGATGTGATTAGCCAGAACTTACGTTCACGACTAGTCCTAAATCACCATTGAACGAACATCGGCATCACGACGTGTGTGTAGCCTGCCCGGTCCGTCGCGCGAATCACTCCGGGGCTTGAAGGCGTTGTGGTCTCAAGCGTGACTGTGCCGCTGCCGAGTACCCCGAGGACGTCCAGCAAGTAACGGCTGTCGAACGCCACCTTGGCCTCATCGCCCTCGATCTCCGCCTCAAAATCGCCCTCGTTATCTCCGAGTTCTTCCGCACGAGAAGCGACCGTTATTTTGCCCGGGGCTCCGTCCTCCCCGGGGCTGACGATCAAACGAACGATTCCGCTGCCGTCGCGCGCAAAGATCGCCGCCGCACGCGTCGCCTGCAGGAAGTCCTGCAGCTTCACGGTCGCCGTGGTGCCCGCACTCGCCGGGATCAGCTTTTCGTAGTCAGGGAATGCCCCCTGCACCAGTTGGGACACGATCTCGATATCGCCGAACTTGAACAGCACCTGGCTGGCTGGCTCCGTAACTGTGATGTTGATATCGTCCGCCCTATCGCCGATGAGACGCTGAACCTCCTGCATCGTCTTTGCCGGAACGATGAAGCCCATGTCTTCTTCGACGCCCGTTGCAAGCTCAACCGTCTCGACACCGAGGCGGAAGCCGTCTGCTGCGGCCAGGGTGAGCTTGTTACCGGCGATCTCGACCTTGATGCCGGTTAACACCGGCCGGGAGTCTTCAGTAGCGGCGGCGAACGCGACACGCTCGATCGCTCCCTTAAGGACATCCGCCGGGACTACGATCGTGGTTCCGTCTTCGACCGTTGGGATCGGCGGGAACTCATCGGCGTCCGTGCCGTTTATATTGGCCTTGAAGCGTGCGCACTCGAGCGATACGCCTTTGGGGCTGTCGACCAGATCAATCTCGATCTTGTCATCCGGAAGCTGGTTGACGAACTCCGTGAGCAGTCGTGCCGGGATGGTTACCGAGCCCTCGTGATCGATCTGGGCGCCTATCCAGGTACTGATCGCGATCTCAAGGTTGGTAGCAGTTAGCTTCAAACGCGACTGATCTGTCGTCAGGAGAACGTTCTGAGTGACGGGTAGCGTGGCGCGTGTCGCCACTGCACGGCCGACGACGCCGAGTCCACGTGACAGATTCTCTTGAAGACAGGTTATCCACATAGTTCTTTAAACCCCCAATATATGGGGTTGAGTATATGTGTGACCACAACGTATCGTCAATTTCGCGAGCGCACGCGCGAGTCGAGTCTGGGGCGGATATCAGAGGGGCCATATAATTGGCGTCTGGCACGCCGAAAGCATGGTGTCCGGTACCGATCCGCCGAAACCCCCAGCTAAAGTAGAGATTCTCCTATCGACGCGCAAGAGATTAAACGCATCCTGGATGCGGTAGCCATGGGCGACACGAGCGCCAGCGAGGCTTTTGAAAGCCTTGGACGCCTGCCACTTGAAAAGGCGGGAGATGCGCTCCTGGACCATCACCGCGCCGTGCGCACGGGATTTCCTGAGGTTGTGTACGGGCCCGGCAAATCTGCCTCGCAGCTCGCCGAGATCACCGAGAGGCTTTACGAGCGCTCCGGGGTAATCCTGGTGACGCGGACGGACGCCGAGGGTTACGCCGCCGTGAAGTCGACCGTGCCCGATGCGCAGTTCAATGAGCTGGCCGGGATCGTGTGGGCTGATCGAAGGCCGGCTGAGACGCCCATACCGGGTGTGGCTGTGGTCACCGCAGGGACGGCCGATCTGCCTGTGGCCGAGGAGGCGTCTGAAACCGCCCGGCTTATGGGTTGCGATGTTGTTCGCATCGTGGACGTGGGTGTGGCCGGACTGCACCGTACGCTGGCATCGCTTCCAGAGTTACGCGAAGCAAAGGTTCTGATTGTGGTTGCCGGGATGGAGGGAGCGCTGCCTAGCGTGATCGGCGGCCTCGTGAAATCACCCGTAATCGCCGTTCCGACAAGTACCGGGTACGGCGCTAGCCTGGGCGGTATCGCCGCCCTGCTGGCGATGCTGAACAGTTGTGCCGCCGGAATCGCCGTTGTGAATATCGATAACGGCTTTGGCGCAGGCGTGATGGCGGCGAAGATCGTGAGAGCGATAGCTGGGCGGGACTAACGCAGATCGTTCTGTAACGATCGGGAATGCTTGTAAGCGGAGCGTCGGCACGCGCACCCCTTCGGACGCGGCGCTGAGCCAGGAAATCGCCTCCGCCGGTTCACGGCAGAGGCGCTGTTAACTGGTTACGGGAGCGAGATCAGGTATGTAACCAAGTCTGCGATCTCGGTTTCGGACATGCTGGATCCGAAGTTGCCGGGCATGATTCCCGGGAAGTCCGGCACGAGGAAATCATTCGGCGATTTGATGGAAGTCGTGAGGTATTCCTCTGCCGATTGCCCATCGACCCGGGTCTCGGCTCTTACGCCAACACCTGACAGGCCCGGTCCTACGACCCTGTTCTCTCCGGTCGAGTGGCAGCCTGAGCAGCCCTGCGCTGAAAATAGGGCCTCGCCGTTCGTCGCATCGCCGGCCGCTGCTGCTGGCGCTTCTGGCACGGCTGTCGGGGCGACTTCCGCCGGGGCGTCCGGCACGGCTGTTGCTGCCGGCGCGTCGCCCGAGGGGGCGGCTGTAGGTTCAAATACCGGGGTCGGTACAACTTCTGCGTCGTCGCTCGTGCACGCCGCAAAGAAGATGGCGCCTACGATCAGCAGGCTTGTCAGACTCACTCGCCGGGTCGAAAACATTACTTGAGAGACTCCCCGCTTTTCACGTGTCCGTGTACCTGTCAGCGGCAAAGTTAGGTACGTGTTCGGGTCCGCATCTGGGCGGGTTACGAACGGAAACGCGCTTCAAACGGCATTGTTCCGTGATTCACGAATAAAAATCTAGCAGCCGAAACAGGCTCAGTCAAACGTGAATTGACCAGATCCAAGGGCTGTTTGTAGCCCTGAGAGATCGCCATTCCCGGATCGTTTTCCCCAAAACAGTTTTTCAGGACGCCCTCTATCGGGGGATAAAGGCGTAGGTAAATCTGGGAGTGATTGGGGGTCTTGATAAGGACCGACCCAGGGCAATGGGTCGGCCATATCGGGATTCTGGGTGTTCTAGACGTTGGACCGCTTTATCTCGATCTCTTCTCCGGGGGCCAGCGCCACCCTGCGCATCTCGATGCCCAACTTCAACATCCAGTAGGTGAGGGTGGGTTTAGGCAGCTTCAACTGTTTAGCCGTCTCGGTGAAGCCCTCTTCGTTCAGCATCTCAGGTATGGCCCGTTCGAGCGGCCTGCGGATGCGCTTCTCGACGTCGAGCATCTTTTTGGTCTTCCTGACGACCATGCATTCCCTTTCCTGCGCCGCCCTGTCGATCCTTCTGTTGAAGGTGCCCCCTAGAGCGTTACTGGTGCGCTGGGCTTTATTGTACACCGTACTGAATTAGTTATGTGTTTTTTCTGTTCTTTATTTGTACTTTATATAAACCAATACCAAATTTAAGGTAATATAGATGGTTTCTTCATAGCTAGATTAGCTTGGGGGGTGAAAAGAGGAGTGCTTGGTACCGTCAAACAGCGAAAAATGGCCGCCGATATCGTTTTGACGCCTGCACTATGCAATTCAGGTGATACGTGACCCCGGTACATCTATCCGTATACGTGTATCCCCAGCCGAATGGGCGTCAAAAGAGCATTTTGAATTTCCCAGAACCACGACCGACCGGTCTCGAGATTCACGATTCCGGGTATTCAATGAAAAACTGGCCATGAACGGACAGGCCGTTACCGGCGCAGGTGGAATTCCGATTGTGTCGGCGTCATAAACAGGCCTCTCCGGCGACCGTTACGTTCAAACCATCCAAACGGACCGATTTGGGGGGAGAATGGGCGCGCATCGTAGCTTTGCTAGACTCATATCCTTGATCCCGATGGGGGATTCTGCCCAAATTTCAGCCTGGGAAGGCGTTTATGAAGACCACCACCCTCCCCTGCCCGAAACTCGACTCATCAACCAAAAGCGACCGGAGTGACCCGCCATCGATTTCATTCGCGACCTGATCGATGTCACCGAGACCTGGCTTCTCGATTTCGTCACCAACGTCTTCGACGCCATAGGGTGGCTCGGCGTCATCGGGCTGATGGCCATCGAGAGCACGGCGGTCCCCCTCCCTAGCGAGATCGTTATGCCTCTCGCCGGTTGGAAGCTCGTCGAAGAGAAAGACCTCGGCTTTGCGTTCGTGGTGCTGTTGGGGGTCGCCGGAGCAGTTGGGAGCCTGGCCGGCTCGCTTATCGAGTACTACATCGCTCGCGCCGGTGGGCGTCCCTTGATCGAGAAGTACGGGAAGTATCTCTTGATCACGAATGCCGACCTGGATCGTGCCGATCGCTGGTTCGAAACCCGTGGCGATCTGACCGTGTTCGTGGCCCGAATGATCCCGGGAGTGCGCGGATTCATCGCCATCCCCGCCGGAATCGCTCGGATGAACGTCTGGAAGTTTTCGCTCTTCACCTTCGTGGGCGCGTTACCGTGGACCTTTGGCCTGGCCCTCGGGGGATATCTACTCGGGGCGAATTACGACGACATCCGGTCCGTCACCCGCCCCTTCGACGTTCCGATCATCCTGGTCATACTCGGGTTGGTCAGCTGGTTCGTCTGGCACAGGGTGCGAGAGATTCGAGCGGAGTCCCGTGAGGCGGCACTAGCAGCGCCATCGTCGAACACGGACGAGTCCGAATGAGTAAGCGAGCGACGAAGCGTATATCGGATCAAGGCACGGTACTGGCGTGCAGATCCCTTCCCCTACCGATATTTGCCGTGTACGGCATAGGCGCGGCGGGTGTGACCTGGTTGATCGCCGCATGGCGGGATCGAAGGCAGACACGTCGATTGCGCGAGGAGATGCGGGCGCGTAAACGTGATGATGGGGACGGCGAATAGGGAGATGCCGTAGGAGCGGGCTGTGTGTCTCACAACCGTAGGGGCGGCGCTTGCCCCGCCCTCACTGCGCAACAATCTGCCTATCAAGTGCCAAGGCCATCGGATTGTTGAGGATATATTCCCGGGCCGCATCGAGTTCGCGCTCGGTACGAATGACCCGATCGCAAAAGCTCCGTTGCCATATGGGGCTGATGTCGCTAATCGTTCTCATGTTTATCTCTCGGGCGGAGATCGATTTGAACGTGCGCATAACGTTGCTCAAAGTTAGCGAGGGCGGGGCAAGCGCCGCCCCTACGGACTCGTTCTTGCCTAGCCAAAGTATTCCGTGGAAGTGGTCTGGCATTACAACAAAAGTGTCTAACGCAACGCCAGGACATCTTGTCGGCAGCGATTCCCAGGTAACTCGCGTTATCTGTCCTTGTACCGATTGGTTTACGACGCCGGTGGATGACACTTCTCCAAATATCGCCTTACGTCGAAAGGTGCATGCTGTCACGAAATAGGCACCGGGCGTGTCGTACGCAAACCCTTCCAGACGCGGTGCACATAGGCGAGGTTCTTTCATGTACAGAAGATCGCGTTAAGTCGTGAAATCTGGAATGGGCAGTTGGCAATATGCCCTGAGCGCAATAGTGGGCGAGGCAAGCGCCGCCCCTACGAGGGGATTGCCATCCCCATTGCCTACCCCTCGAGCATCTTCATGATGTCTTCCTGGATCTGCTCCAGGTATCGGTCGTAGGGCGTGTTTTGGTACGAGAGTGCTGCCTGGCCGTCTGCTGACTGGTACCAGTCGAAGTGTCCGGGGTTGGACTGATAGACGGCCATTGCGGGGTCTGCTTCTACCAGCTCGTAGTAGTCGTTGACGTACTTCTCGCCCGACATTCGCCAGGTCGGGCCGCCGCTTACGTTGAAGATGTTGCGTCCAGCGTTGGGCGCGGTGAGTGCGGCCGACAGTGCTGATACTGCGTCATCACGATGAACGAACTCTATCCGTTCATCCCGCGTGAACGGCCATTCTGACGGTGGTTCCTGGAATACCGGTACGGCGACGCCGGATATTCGGAGCGCAACCCAATCGAGATCTGATTCGACAACGATCTGTTCAGACTCAGCCTTAGACGCTGCGTACACATCGTCCGGATTAGTGTCTCGCTGCACGGTGATCTCGTCGCCCTGCGGTGTCGTGTCTCCATAAACGCTGACAGACGAGCTGAGCACTATGCGGGCCGATGGCGATTTGGCGAGCGCCGCCTCCACAACCACGCGCGTACCATCGATATTGACGTGGCGGGTCAACTCAGGCTTGGCCTCTGCGACCGGCGGCAGGATGGCCGCAAGATGCGCGATGGCGTCTACACCTTCGCAGGCGTTGCCCACATCGGAAGGGTTCGTCAGATCGCCCCGCGCTATTTCAACGCGTGGCTCCCCTTCCAGTCCTTCGTAATTGACCGTCGGCAGGTCGAATACTCGGACGGTATGGCCCTGTTCCAGCAGCTTGCCGACGACAAGGCGGCCCATGCTGCCGGCCCCGCCCGTTACGAGAATGGTCGACAAGGCTTAGGTGAGGACCGTGCCGGGAGCATCAGCCTTGTCGTCGATCTCCGCAGCGACCGCTTCAAGGACGGCGACTGTGGTGTTACTGGCGGCGGCGGCGAACGCTTTGGCGCCTCTATTTGCCTTTACGGCAAACGGCAGTCCGGTGAGTGACTGGAAAAAGAACTTCTCGCGGTGGACTTCCATCGCGGAGGCCGCTGTTTCTGAGCGTCCTTTGAGGTCATCGTCAAGCCCGCCGGCGGTCTCTCGAATGATGCCGATCGCTTCGTCGAGCTGATCTTGTGCCCTGGCCAACTGAATCGTTCTCCTTGATTTTTTGTATTCGGGGGATGTTTCGGTTTACTGGTCTTAATGCTCCGACACCGGCATTTCCGGCAACGGTTGAAGTCATGAAATCGGTCCGGGAACCCTACTAATAAGGAGAGGCCCAGACCTAACGCCTTCAGGGTGGCCGAAAAATCGCTCTGAGGCAAGGCCAAAAAAGAGGCGCTCCCCTCTCAGGAAACGCCCCTTCTTACAATCGACCCTATCTGAATAAAAGCCGCACGCGGTAGGCTAGTCGTCGCCTGCTGGCGTCTCGGCCTTGTCCGAATCCGTCGGGTTCATGCCGCTGTGTCCGGCTGCTTCCTCCATGCCCGGGTGCCACACACCATCGCCGTGGTACGGGGCCTCGCCGTGCGAGTGTGGGTCCACCGTCGGGCCGGCGTGGCCCTTGACGGCATCCAGATCCACCTCTGGCAGTCGGTTGAAGCCACGGGTGTCGTAGCGGTCGAACGGGAACGGCTGGAACTTCTCGAACATCTTTTGGAAGCGCTGCCGAGTCGGTCGTGTGTCGAGCGGGAATCGGAACTTCTCGGCTCCTGCCCTCTCGACGTGGATGAGCTCGTGCTCACGAGAGCCGAGTCCGTTCACCACGGCCGTGTTGATCGTGGTCTGCTCGCTCGCCCCCTCGATAGAGGAACCCGCCAGGTCGAACTTGCGATCGCCCGGTGCGTCCACACCGACCTCCTCTGCAAGAGATCCGGGGATGCCCGGCGCGTGTTGGGCGGCGTCGACACAGGCCTGATCGATGGCGACCGGGTCTGTGCTTGCGAATACGCCGAGATGCGGAACTATCGGCACGTCGGAGAAACCGGCGCAGTCACACTTCGGTGACACGTCGACTGCGACCGTTACGAAGCCACAGCGCTCGGGGCCTACGGCCGTTACGACGCCAAGAGCGCCGTCAGCGATTGCCGCGTCGGTGGCGTCAAAGTTGGCGAGGTTGGGCCGGAAGATTCCACGTGGGTTCATGATTCCCATGCAGCCCAGGCAGTTGATGCAGCGCTCCCGGTCCCACTTGAGTTCATCGTCGTCGGTGACCTCAAACAGGCTGAGCGGGCAGCAGTCTTCAAGGATGGTCCAGTCCGGGTCCTTGGCCTTGCCCTGGAAGTTCTCCGGGTGGAACTCCATCGCATCGCCTGCACCGTACTTCGGGTGGCGCCCCATGTGGACGTTGAACTTGCCACGCTTGGACTGTGCGCCGATGCCCAGGTTCTTGAGCGCTCCGCCGATGACGCC
>JAYGCG010000008.1:0-26904 GCA_046583455.1 Dehalococcoidia bacterium
ACCTCCGTCTGGTTGGGCCACGAACGAGCGAATCTCAGCTGCGCCCCGTTGAGAATGGCACCCGGGTTGGCCGAGATCAGCAACTTGGGAACGGTGCTCGTCTGCAGCCACGCCCCGTAGTCATTGAAGATCTGCAGCACATCCGCTGGCTCGTTCTCTATCGGGATCTCGCGGGGCCAGGTCAGCGTCGGACGGCGGGCCTCGCCCGGCTCAGCGAACGGCTTCCTATAGACCGCCATCTCCTCATCGGTCAACCCGCGCATCGCGCTGCCCGGTAGCACGTTCTCCACGAAGATGTTCTTCTCTAACACCATCTCCTCGCCTGCCCTTCCGCTTGCCGGAAGGGTGAGGGTGGTACCACCCCCCTAAACCTTCATAAGCTTCTGCATAGACCGCAGCTCCGCCGGAATGTCCCAGCCGCTGCCGTAGTCGCTGTGCGAAACCTCGGCCACGTAGATGTTGCCTTTGGAGTCCACGGTGATGCCGTGCGGCGAGAAGAAACGTCCGGTCTGGGAACCGTATGGCTCCGTACCGACCTTTGACAGCACCTTCCCATCGGTGGTCATGATCGTTACGCGTGGCCCGAGATCGGCGCCGGTGTCGTTGCTTGAGATCCCGGCGAAATACTCGCCGATGTACACGAGGTCCTGATCACCCCGGGTGTCGATATACAGGCAGGCGGCGCGAGACAGGTTCACCCACTGGGTTTCGAACTTTCCTTCTGAGCTGAACACCTGGATGCGGTGGTTTTCACGATCGGCGATATAGACCCATCCGTTGCTGTCGGTCTCGACGTTGTGGACGATGTTGAACTGTCCCTCGCCGGTGCCAGATTCGCCCCACGAGAACAGGTGCTTGCCCTCCGGCGAGTACTTGTGGACGCGGGCGTTCGAGTAACCATCCGAGACGTAAAACTCGCCGGTCTTCTTGTCCACCGCAACGTGTGTCGGGACGCTGAACGGCTCTCCGCTCATCGGCCGGCTCGGCTTATTCGCTTCTCCAAGCGTCATCAACAGCTTGCCGTCCGGAGTGAACTTCTTGACCGTCCCGTCGCCGTTATCGACCGTGAAAATATTGCCGTCTGGGGCCACGGTCACGCCGTGCGGGTTGCTGAATTCGCCTTCGCCCCAGTGGTCAACCAGATTGCCATCGGCGTCGAAAACGATCATCGGCGATGTGCCGCGGTTGAAGACGTAGATGCGGTCGTTCGCATCGGCGGCTACCGCCGTGGCTTCTTTGTAGTTCCACCCGTCCGGAAGCTGTCCCCAGTTCTTACCGGAAACCTCGTACTTGAAGTCGCCGTCTCCGAGCAGAACAGGACCAGATGGTCCGTCTTTTGCTCGGTGCCCGTCCTGCGGTAGTCCGGATTCGAGTTGTTCTACTTCACTGGCCATCGGATCTACCTCTGAACGGGTGTGGGTGGGAGTCGTGGGCGCGGGTATCGCCCGCGAGCGGTGATAGTACCGTTTGTACGGCGTCTCGGGAATAGGTTCGTCATGACGCTGAAGCACCAGAGTTCGTGTTGAACTCGACGATTACAGGCCGGAACACACTAGAACGCTTTCGTCATTCCAGAGTAGTTGGGAATCCAGTGACGGTCTCCGTCCTTCCAAAACGTGAGCTTGCATCAGGTGTTTCTGGATTCCCACTTGCGTGGGAATGATGGCATGAGTACGTAACGAGATCAGACGCGTCAAATCAGCCAAGATGCGGGCCAGTATCAAAATCCTCGTTAAAGCGCCCCGAGCTGACGCATCAGGCCTAGATCGTCCCGGTGTATCCACTCTTCTGCGATCTTCCCGGCGTCGAATCGAGAAAGCGCCATTCCTGTGGACGTGATCTTCGCACCGGTCGGAACGATGCCCATCCATTCACCTTCATGCGTCCCCGTCATCGTCCAGCGGCGCGTGACGAAACCGTCGTCGTCGCTACTCGCATAAATCGACGCCTCAAAACGAAGATCAGGAAACGCCGCTCTTAACGCCGAAACTTGCGTCTTGATCTCATCGATCCCTATCGCATCGAACTCCAGAGCCGGATCATGCCGCACGTGCGCCGGGGCCAGCAGCTCATCCGCAACGTCGAGCATTCCTCGATTCCAAACCTCGTCTACATATCGGCGAATGACCGCCCCGTTAACTCCCAACGGCATGGAATACCTCCCTATTCACTTGGTTGCCGCCGGCATCCCCGGAATAGGCGTGCCCGGTGTCTTGACCCGCAACGAGTAAACCGAGATGCGGCATGTCAGGTAGAGGGTCTTGAAATCGGCTCCCCCCAGCCGACGTTCGCAGGTAATTCCGGGGTCTCGATCACTCCGAGGAATTCACCATCCGGCTCCCAGACCCAGCAACCACCCGGACCGGTGCTAAACACTCGGCCGGCGGTATCGATCTTCAGGCCGTCCGGCACACCGCCGCGCTCGCCTATCGGCCGCTCCGCACCGGAGTGCGCAATGAAGGTATCGCCCTCATCGGGGCCGCCGGGAACGTACGGCATCTCGGCGAATTCCCGGCCCTTCGACAGCGACCCGCCGACGGTCATTTCGTACACGTAAATGTGCGGATTCGGTCAGGTGTTGGAACGTAAAGCAGCGACTCGTCCGGAGAGAACGCGAGGCCGTTGGGGTGCGGCATGTCTGTACCGGCCTCGTGCAGCCCGCCTTCGGGATCAATCCGAAAGACGCTGGACGTGCCGATAAGTCGATCGCCCGGCTCCATCAGGAACTGTGGATCGCTGAAGTAGAGCGATCCGTCGCTCCGGCCAACTACGTCGTTACTGCGGTTCAGGCGCACGCCGTTGTACTCCGATGCTAGAACGGTCCACGATTCGTCGTGCTCACGTCGAACCACCCGGTAAACGTCCTGCTCGCACCACACAACGCTGCCCTGCAGATCGTACGTCGCCCCGTTAGCGCCGCCGTCATTCTCTCGAAGCACCGTCTTCTCTCCGGTGCGCGCATCCACAAGGTAGTGGATGGCGTCATCAACGTCCGATACGTATAACGCGCCGTCCGGGTGATCCGCGGACGGCGGCGGCCAGAGCGGGCCTTCCGTGAAGTGGAACCCGGTGGCGAGGAGTTTCGGATCGCCGGGTTCCAGGACGCGGTCTAGCTTGCTGGGTGTGGTCACTTCTGGCTCCTCGCTACGGGCGGGTGGCTCCGTGACGGCAGTTTAGCGGCTCACGTGTGGCGTGGGCGGACCCCTTCTTCCAGCGGGGGAAGGCCACTCGTCCGTGCCGCGGACCCGTCATTCCCACGTAGGTGGAAATCCAGAAACGCCGGTATGCGATTTACTAGCTCATGTACGAAAGCCGAATCTGGATTCCCGTCAGCACGGGAATGACGATATGGAACGGGCGATCCATGCATTTCGGCAGTATCGTGACACTCACATCCCGACCGCACACAACAGCAAAGGACTCGCCGTGAAGATCACCGAGGTCATCCCACACGTCATCAAGCCCGAACTACCCGGTGACACGCCGGATCAGAGCGCGTGGGCGTTCATCGAGATTCGCACCGATGAGGGGATCACCGGTTGGGGCGAGGCGACCAAATACGGGCGTGGCGGCAGTTTCCTGATCGGCCAGGCGGTTCACATGGTGAAGGACGACTTCATCGGCGAGGACCCCGGGAATATCGAGGTTCTGTGGCACAAGTTGTACCGCCGTTTTACTTACATGGGCGCCCGCGGGTTCCCCACGGCACTGATCGCCGGGTTCGACATGGCCCTGTGGGACATCAAGGGCAAGGCGACCGGACGGCCGGTTTTCGATCTACTCGGCGGCAAGTTCCGCAATCCGATACCCCTGTACGCCAACGTCTGGTTCGAGGGCGCAGAAACCCCGGACGAGTACGCAGCGGCGGCAAAAAAGATGGTGGCGCTGGGGCACACGGCGTCCAAGCACGACCCGTTCCACGAGATGAAGCCGTTCCACTCGATGTACCAGGACGGCAAGATATCGAAGAAGGGCGAGAATCTCGGCTACGACATTGTGGCCGCGGTACGGGAGGCAGTTGGGCCGGATCACGAACTGCTGATCGACGCCCACGGCCACCACAACGTGCCGACGGCTATTCGCCTTGCCAATAAGCTGTTCGAGCAGTCAGACATCGCATGGTTCGAGGAGCCCGTGCCGCCAGAATCGTTCGAGGCCCTCAAGCAAGTTCGCCTGAATACAAACGCGCCGATTTGCGTTGGCGAGAGGTTGTTCACCCGATATGACTTCCTGCCGATATTCCGCGACGGGCTGGCAGACTACATCATGCCGGACACGATCTGGACGGGCGGCATCTCGGAGATCAAGCGCATCGCCATCATGGCCGAGGCGTACTACATCCCAATCTCACCGCACTGCGTCCCGGCCGGTCCGCTGGAGTTGATCGCGGCCGCCCACGTGTGTGCCAGCGTTCCTAATTTCTATCGACTGGAGCACTCGATCCTCGGCATCCCAATGCAGAACGATCTGCTGACGGAGCCGATGGACATCAGCAACGGCGCGATCCACCTGAACGAGAAGCCGGGGCTGGGCTACGACCTCGACCCGGATGTGCTGGCGTCAAAGCGGCATCCGTTGTGGGAGGGGTAGGCGGGCGAAGCGGCCCACCGCCGGAGGAGTTGGCGACGGCCAGTTCTGGTTGAAGCTCAGGCTGCTGCACCGGTGGGAACGATATCCCGTCGGGTGGCTTCCATGAGCAAGTTGATTCGGTCCGCCAGCGCCTCAAGTGTGACCTCGTCCGTTAGGCGGTTTTCGGCGTCAAATAGCTCAGCCGCTGGGCCTACCAGTAACTCGGACTCGATCACGTCCGCCCCGGCCACGCCGAGAATGCGTCTGAGATCGGCCTGCGCCCACTTCGCTCCATAAGGCGACGGACTTGCCCCGACGACCAGGGCAAGCTTGCCCGCAAGAGGCGAGTTGCCGTACGGCCGAGAAGCCTAGTCGATCGCGTTTTTGAGGCCGCCGGGGATCGAGCCGTCGTACTCAGGCGTCGCGAACAGCAACGCGTCTGCGTCCCGTATCCGGTCCCTGAGAACGCGAACGCTCTCCGATTCTGGTCCGTTGTCCAGGGGTTCGGTGAATACCGGTAAATCGGCATAACCGTCGTAGATCTGGACATTTACCCCGGCCGGGGCGATTTCACCGGCGGCCTTCAGGAGGCTGCGATTGATGGAGTCCGGGCGGAGGCTGCCCGGGATTGCGAGGAGTTGCATTTTCTGGGCTTTCAAAGCTGTTGTGAAGTGGCAGATGTTGATTTGCTCACTATTCATATGATGCTCACGTTTCATTAGCGATGTATTTATAGTTATTTGATCGTGTTGAAGCCACTTACTTCTGATAATCTCCTGCCATGACATCGAATGAATTGAGCGGTTTCTGTCCCCATTTTCACGAGGCGATCGAGCTGATCGGCCGACGCTGGAGCGGTGCAATCCTGCGATCCATGCTGGCCGGAGCGCAGCGCTTTTCGGAGATCGGAGCGCCGATCCCAGGGTTGTCTGATCGGTTGCTTTCGGAACGTCTAAAAGAGTTCGAGTCGGCCGGCCTGGCGGAGCGATCCGTGGTTCCGGAGACGCCGATCCGCGTCGAGTACCAGCTCACGCAAAAGGGCCACGAACTGATGCCAGCAGTTATGGAACTCACGGCGTGGGCGGAGCGCTGGCTGGGGGAAGGCGATTCGTGCGATGCAGAGGCGGGGGGCGGGGCTGGTGACGCGCGGTCGCGCAATCCGCTGTTGCTGTGGACTGACCGGCCTTCTCGTTAGGGGTTGCCGGCGCTCGTTAGAGCGTGATTGCCGGAACACCTTCTCCCTCATCCTGCACCTCCCTCCCGCCGGGGGAAGGAAGGCGTTGGCGCGTGACGCCGTCCCGTCGCCTCTCCATACGTAACGAATTGGACCGCAGACGGATCCGCTGTTAACAGTTTCAGGCAACCGGGCTACAATCCGAGCCAGCAGGTTCCTGTCGACCGACCGGTGTCGATTCTTGAACGCTTGACGGCCGCCGTTCAGCGGAGGTACCAGACGCGAAGGACCGATCATGACGGACTTAGTGTTCGTCAGCGGCGCTCGGACAGCCGTGGGAAGGTTCGGCGTTGGTCGCAAACAAGGTTTAGAGTGTCGCTGCATCTGAATGGCGACCAAGCACGAAGTCCCGAATGGCAAATCCGGAGGGTGATATGTCACGCAAGTACAAGGTTTTGATCCTGGGCGCCTCTTATGGCTCGTTGCTGGGCGCCAAAATGGCGATGGCCGGTCACGCAGTCACGCTGGTGTGCTTGCCCGAAGAAGTGCAGTTGATCAACGAGGAAGGCGCTCGTGTGCGCATGGCTGCGCGTGGCGTCGACGGGCTCGTGGAGTTGAACACCCAGACGATGCCCGGGAAGCTGTCCGCCGCAGGTCCGGGGGACGTCAATCCGGCTGAATACGACCTCATCGGGCTGGCGATGCAAGAGCCGCAGTACGGCGTTCCGGTGCTACACGAACTGTTGGACTCGATCGCCGCGGCGAATGTCCCATGCATGTCGATCATGAACATGCCCCCGCTGACTTATCTGAGGCGTATTCCGGGACTGGATATCGAAGCGATCAAGAGCAGTTACACCGACGCCTCGGTCTGGGACAACCTCGACCCCACGCTGATGACTCTGTGCAGCCCAGACCCACAGGCGTTCCGGCCGCCGACCGAGAAGATCAATGTGTTGCAGGTCGGTCTGCCGACCAATTTCAAGGTGGCCAGGTTCGACTCGGATGAACATACAGGCGTGCTTCGTCAGTTGGAAACAGACATCCAGGCTGTCCGATTTGATACTGGCGATAGAGAAGTGGAGCTGCCCGTCAAGTTGAGGGTGCACGATTCGATATTCGTCCCGCTGGCGAAGTGGAGCATGTTGATCGCCGGCAACTATCGATGCGTCCAGAAGGACGGCATGCGGGCGATCAAGGAAGCTGTGCATACCGATATCGACGCGACCCGTGCGGCGTATGAGTGGGTCGTGGAACTCTGCGTATCGATGGGCGGAAACGAGAGTGATTTCGTGCCGTTTGAGAAGTACTCCAACGCGGCACTGTCGCTGGTAAACCCGTCTTCAGCGGCCAGAGCTCTGGCCAACGGCGCGCCGAATATCGAGCGCGTGGACAAGTTGGTACAGACGATCGCGGCACAGAACGGTATGCAGTCGGACTCGCTGGACGAGACGGTTGAGCTGGTGGATGGATGGCTGGAGGCGAATCGCGCCAAGGCGTGATGGGGATTGCCGAATTAAGGCATCAGAGTTGATTACGCTTTCAACGCGAGTCCGTCATTCCGGAGTCCGCACACGAGAAATCTCCCGGCCAGCACTCCATCACTTGCGCGTACCGCCGCCCGTCCGTTCGTCATTCCGATGAGCTTGCGACGACCAGCCTGGCCGTTGGATGACGTTGGCGGAACGGATCATTTCGCGTTTGCTAACCAGGAGATTCCTGAGTCACGTTCAGGACAGGCTCTTCGCTTCAGCTCAGGATGACAGGATAGGCGTCATCGATGACTCCATAAGGTTATCGAATGACGCGCGTGGGCGGGCCCCGCAGCCCGCCTCTACGCTTTGCCCGTGTCCAGCTTGATTGGCGTCCTCTATGCATGTCATCGCTTATACAGGACTGCGATCGTGCTCCCGGGATCCCTTGCAGGGGCCAGTTTTCTGAGGCGATGGGTTTAGGATGCGTTCAAGATTGCAACGGACCGAAAACCTAGGAAGGATAACGATGGCCGATACCTGTCAGCATCTGGACCAGATCAATCTGGACGCGACCGCGACTTCGCCGGATCAATGCCTCACTTGCGTCGAGATGGGTGACGAGTGGGTGCATCTGGGATGTGCTGCATCTGCGGTAATGTCGGTTGCTGCGACTCATCCAAGAACAAGCACGCGACCGGGCATTTCAACAATGTCGGCCACCCGATCATGAAGTCGCACATGCCGGGCGAGGAGTGGAAGTGGTGCTTTGTCGAGGAGATCGGCTGGGAGTAAAGTCTGGCCAGACGGCTATTTGGTGGGCGCTTTGAGCGACTCAGGCTTTGGACGATTATCGGCCGGATGGAGTGCTGTCGACGACTCCGTTACAACGTCATTCCCGAGTAGTCGGGAATCCAGATAGGGTTATCGTCCTTACGGTGCCTGGATGCACAATCAACGTTCCTGGATTCCCACGTGCATGGGGATGACGGCATGCGCCGGTAGGACGAATAGGTCCGGGTGGAGTTCGGGCCGGGAGATTCTTCGCCTCGGGCTCAGGATGACAATTTGTTGTCCCACTCGTGGTCAAACCTGTTCGAACCTAAGGAAGAATACAGAAGGCAATCCACGTTGATTTTTGATGGGCATGCATACTGCTGGCCAGATTTGACAGGTAGTGGTGGGTTTGATTCAGCAGACGAGTTGCGTCGGCATTTGCAGGGCGCCATCGCCAACCATCATCAGCCGGTGTTGCGGGTGAGGGATCGAGCTCCGGGCGACAATTCGGGGCTTGTTGATCTGTCTCGTCGTACCCGTCTGGACGCACTCAAGAACGCCGACTTTCGGTGGGCTGGCAACGGCCGGTTTGAGTGGACGGATGGCGGGGAGAGGTACTTCAAACAGTACTTCGCTCCCTCGATGCGAGAACCTTCATACGGCCCGGAGTCGCTAATCGCCGAAATGGATTACGCCGGGGTGGATATGGCGTTGCTGCATCGCACGCCGTACCTGGGGATCGACAACGACTTCATCGCCGATTGCGTGTCACGGTTCCCTGATAGGCTGCGCGGGCTGGCGCATGTGCCGGAATGGTGTTGTGTGCGCAATCCTGAGGGGTCGCTACTGGAGTTGGAGCGCGCCGTCGGTATAGGTCTATCTGGCCTCCACTTTCTGCCTCCGCAGCTCAATCTTTACGGCGATAACGGGGCGTGGGATCGTGCCGAATTCCGGCCGTTCTGGGAGGGCGTCTCTAAGTTGGACGTCCCGGTGTTTATATCGATGGGCCAGATGATGAACCGGGGCGCCGGACGGGAAGGTCTCGATCCGGACCCGGAGGATTTCCACGACGAATTACGCACGATGCGCCGGTGGATCGACCGCTATCCTGACGTGACGCTGGTGGTGACGCACGGTCTCAACTGGCGGTTCTTTATGGAGGACGACTCGATAGTTCTGCCGGAGTGGGTGTGGGAGCCGTTTAAGGATTCGAAGACCTATCTGCAGCTGCTGTTCCCGATCGCCCTCGGCTCCATATGGGACTTTCCGCTACCCCAGGCGCAGCCCACGGTGGCCGAGATCGTGGACCGGCTGGGAGCGGACCGCGTGATATGGGGCACCGACATGCCGATAGTGGCCCGGTCATGGACCTATCAACAGAACCTGGACTTCATCCGGGTGCACTGTGACGGGCTGTCCGAAGCGGATCGCGAGGCGGTGCTCGGCGGGACTATGGCCAGGTTGCTTGGTCTGGGGTGATGTGCCACCGTCGGGTGGCAACGCCCTCACCCTCGATCTGTATGGCCTCTCCCGCAAAAGGAGAGGGCGCACAAGGACGGCCTTGTTGGCGTGATCGTGTGCTGTATGGACCTGATCGAGTGACGCGACCCACCTCCAGACCTCCTCCCCTACCAGGGAGGAGGCTTCCAACGTCCCCCTCTCTGATGTAACAGGGGGTCAGGGGGGTTGCGTTTTCCAACGCTCCACTCTAGCCGCGACCCATCGGCTTCTTGCCGGTCTTTTCCTCGTATAGCTTCCAGGTGTTCTCGTTGAAGGGGTAGTAGCGGCCTGGAGGTCCGGGGTTGGCCTCCAGCTCTGCCTTGACGACTTCCTCTATTTCTTCGCGCTCCTGGGCGATGCGGATCACATCGTCCACCGTCTCGTGAGGAACGACCACTACGCCGTCTTCGTCGCCCACGATCGCGTCGCCGGGTCGTACGAGCACACCGCCGCAGTTGATGGTGTCGTTCACGCCCCAGGGAACCATGACCGCCGGGCCTTGCTTGGCCGTGGTGCTGTGTGAGTAGACCGGGTATCCGTAGCCCTTGAGGATGGTGGAGTCACGTACCGAACCGTCGGTGACGAGTCCTCCGACCTGAAGCTGTTTCAGGCGCAGGAACTTGATGTCACCGCCGATCGATTCCCATGGCCCGATGGCCGATGCGACGAGCACTTCGTACGGGCCACACTTCTCAAATGCGACGTACTCGGGCGAGATCAACCCTTTTGGCATGTCGTCCCAGATGTCGTTGCGCCATGGTACGAAACGCAGCGTGACCGCCCGGCCCGCCATCTTCATGTCCGGATGAAGCGGTCGTGCGCCGTGTATGTATGACGGCGGCCACTTCATTACCCACAGGGCGTCGATAAGCGTGGGCGTCGGGATGGTCTTGAGGATATCCAGGGTTTCGTCGGAGATTGGCGGAAGATGGTCGGCCATTCTTGGCTCCTGTATTGGGCAGTTGGGGTGGTTGCGGTTGGTCAGTGGATTTGGGCACATGTTAGGGGTCGAATGCCGTCGTGGAAGATTGATCCGGCGGATTACGAGCGAATTGGAATGCAGGCCGAAAGATTCCTGAGGCAAGATCAGGACAGGCTCCTCGCCTCGGCTCAGGATGACAAAATCAATGTGGTTGGCCGATAACGGGCCGGGCAAGACTGCCCCTACTCAGGCACTGCGCCGTTTCGGAATTTCCACAGGGACGTGACGAGTGCTGCGGATGCTGCGACGGGCACATTTAGCGCACGTCCTTCGCGCACGACCATGCCAAGGAGATGCTCGATTTCGAGCTGGTTGCCGGCCCGGAAATCGCCCTGGAGTGAGGCCTGCGCATCTGCCGCTTCGGCGATACCGTCGCGCAGTTTTTCGACGACCACGTCCGGCGCGAGGTTCACGCCTTTTGCGCGTGCCACTCGCTCCACATCTTCCATCACCGACCTAACGGTGTACTCGCCCCAGGGGCTGTCCAGCACCTCGACAAATGAGCCGCGAAACGCCGTCATCACCGTCCCGATCGGTCCAACGTTCACCAGCTTGGTCCAGAGTGTGACGGCAATGTCCTCTCCGATCTCCGGCTGGATGCCGACTTTGTTAAGGAGGTTAAAAACCGTCTCGGTGCGCTTCGTCCGAGAGCCATCCTGCTCCCCGAACACTATGCGCGCCGTCGAGCCGGACTGGTGGATCATTCCCGATTCCGGGCGGCCCGTCTCGATGTAAGTCGCTCCCGCCATTACGTGGTCCCATCCGTAGCGCTTTGCGATCACGTCAGCGCTGTCGACGCCGTTCTGGATTGTCAGAACCGTCGTGCCGTCCTTGAGCAGTGGCTCGATCAGCGGAAGCGCTACTTCATTGTGAAACAACTTGACGGTGTAGAGGACGAAATCAACCGGGCCGACCTCCCTGGTATTCGAGGTGACCAACGGGTTAACGGTAAAGTCGCCCCAGTTGGTACGGAGTCGGAGGCCGTTGGCCTTAATCGCATCGAAATGCGCTCCGGGTCGAGCTATAAGCGAGACCTCTTCGCCGTGGCGCGCCAGCACGCCGCCGTAGTACCCGCCAACCGAGCCGGGACCGATTACCGCTACTTTCATTCTGAGGTTCTTCCTTTGTCGATGCGGGGCAACAGATTAGACCGCCCTGCCGCTGTTTTGTATTCATGGAAATTTTGGGATTGGCGGGCTGTAACGATAGCGCAGGTCCGGTCTTTGGCGCGCGCGGCCCGACACTCGATGTTGGGCGTAAAATTACGGCCTACACAGCGATGAACGTCTCTTTCTCCCTCAAATCAGGCTTCAACTTCAGGATTTGTACATGACCGATTTCACGCGCCCGGACGGTCGCGCTGCCGATGAACCGCGACCGATCACCATCGAAACAGGATTCCAGCCGCACGCCGAAGGCTCTGTCTTAATCACCTCTGGCAACACGCACGTCATCTGCTCGGCTTCGGTCGAAGAGTCCGTGCCGCGTTGGATGCGAGGATCGGGCCGGGGCTGGGTAACGGCCGAGTACGGCATGCTTCCAAGAGCGACGAACACGCGATCACGCCGCGAGGCGAGCGCCGGTAAACAAGGCGGTCGCACACAGGAGATTCAGCGTTTGATCGGGCGATCGCTCAGGGGCGTTGTGGATCTAGAAGCTCTTGGCGAGCGTTCGATCACCGTGGACTGCGACGTAGTTCGCGCCGATGGCGGTACCCGCACCGCATCCATTACCGGGAGCTATGTGGCCCTCAGCATTGCCCTTCGAGGTCTGGTGACCAAAGGGCTGATCGAGAAGGACCCGATGATCGACTCGGTTGGTGCGATCAGCGTGGGCATCGTTTCTGGCACGCCGCTGCTTGATCTTTGCTATGAAGAGGACTCAGCGGCGGAGACGGATATGAACGTTGTGATGACCGGCTCCGGGAAGTTCATCGAGCTCCAGGCGACCGCCGAGGGCGTGCCGTTTGATAGATCAGAGTTGAATGACCTGCTTGGGCTGGCTGAAGTCGGTATTCGGTACGCCATGGATCAACAAGCAGCTGTTTTAGACACTTACTCCGGCTGAAACGCGCTCCCCACTTCGAAACCCGAGATCAACGCTCCGATGCACAGCGCTTGAAAGCGAGCCTTCTCCAGATGCAAACAATTGTGGACGTCCACGCAAGGGAAATTCTTGACTCCCGCGGCAATCCCACCATCTACGCAGAGGTAACCCTCTCCGACGGGACCGTGGGCGGCGCAGCAGTGCCATCAGGGGCGAGCACCGGACAGCGCGAGGCGCTGGAGATGCGGGACGGTGATCCGAATCGATACATGGGCAAGGGCGTGCAGAAAGCCGTCGCCAACGCCAACGGTGAGCTACGCGAAGCCGTGCTCGGATTTCAGATCGCAGACCAGCCGGGTATCGACCAGGCGATGCTGGACGCAGACGGTACCGCAAATAAGGGCCAGTACGGAGCCAACGCTATCCTCGGAATTTCGATGGCCGCACTCAGGGCGTCCGCGTTAGGCGCCGGTATATCGTTATACCGACGGGTGGCCCAGCTTGACGGCTCGTCCAACCCGACCGAGTTGCCGACACCGATGTTCAATCTGCTGAACGGCGGCGCTCACGCAGTTGGCTCGACCGACTTCCAGGAGTTCATGGTCATGCCGGCCGGGTTCAACAGCTACCCGGAGGCGTTGCGAGCCGCGGTGGAGATCTACCACACGCTCAGGATTCGGCTAGAGAAGGACAAATACCAGACTGCGGTCGGCGACGAGGGCGGCTTCGCCCCGGCCGGATTCGACACGCGGATGGCCCTGAAATACCTGGTGGATGCCATTGAAGGCGCGGGTTATCGGGCGGGTGTTGATGTATTCCTGGCATTGGACCCTGCGTCGAGCGAGTTCGGACCCGAGCCGGAAGAAGGATCGCCTTACAAGTACAACCTGGCGCGGGAGGGCAAGGTGCTCTCCACTTCCGAGATGGTCGATCTGTATGAGCAACTCGTCACCGAGTACCCGATCGCCAGCATCGAAGACGGTCTTGCCGAGGGGGACTGGGATGGCTGGGTTCAGCTCAACACCCGTATCGGCGACCGCGTACAGCTTGTTGGGGACGACCTGCTTGTCACGCAGCAACAGTACGTGGAACAGGGCATCAAGTTGGGCGCGGCCAACGCCGTACTGGTGAAACTTAACCAGGTTGGCACGGTCACGGAGACTCTGGAGACGATCGCGACGGCCCGTGAAGCGGGATGGGGGATCGTGGTCAGCCACCGGTCTGGCGAGACCGAGGATACGACCATCGCAGACCTCGTCGTCGGTACGCGATCGGGCCAATTGAAGGCGGGCGCGCCGGCACGGAGTGACCGGGTTGCGAAGTACAACCGGCTGCTCGCGATCGCTAACGAACTTGGTACGGACGCCGAGTACGCCGGTCGGCGGTCTTTTCGCTAGTCCTTTCGTTAAATCGCCCTCGCCGGTAGACTCAGCATTCCGGCGGTGAATCGCATCTATTTACTTCCGGTCTCGACGCCCGGTTCAGACCTGATTGCCCGCCCTTAACTGGAGCGGTCAGAAATTGTGGAGACGCCCAATGGCAGACAAGACGAGAGTCGGAATCAACGGATTTGGCCGCATCGGGCGACAGGTGCTCCGGGCTATGCGTGAGCGTGTTTCGGACACCATCGAGGTCGTTGCGGTAAACGACCTTACGAACTCCGAGACAAACGCCCACCTGTTCAAGTACGACTCCAGTTACGGGCCTTACTCCGGGACGGTGGAAGCGAACAACGGCGACCTGATCATCGACGGAGATCGGATCCAGGTGCTGTCAGAGAGGTCACCGCCCAACCTACCATGGGGTGATTTAGGCGTGGACATCGTCATCGAATCCACCGGCTTCTTCACCAAGGCTGAACAGGCGCGCGGGCATATCGAGGGTGGCGCCAAGAAGGTGATCATCTCGGCCCCGGCTACCGGCGAGGATCTCACGATAGTGCTGGGCGTGAACGACGATCAGTACGACCCTGCGAACCACGTCGTGCTGTCCAACGCGTCCTGCACTACGAACTGCGTCGCGCCGATGGCGAAGGTGCTTCAAGACAGCTTCGGCATCGAGCAGGCGCTGATGTCGACCATCCACTCTTACACGACCGACCAGAATCTCCAGGACGGGGTCCACGGCGATCTCCGGCGCGCACGATCCGCAGCCGTGAGTATCATCCCGACATCGACCGGAGCGGCGCGGGCGGTGACGGTGGTAATTCCGGCGCTCAAGGGCAAGATCGACGGCATGGCATACCGGGTGCCGACGCCTTCTGTGTCGGTGACCGATCTGACTGCGACGCTTGAGAAGTCTGCATCCGCAGAAGACGTGAACGAGGCATACAAGCAGGCCTCGATGGGCGACGCTTTGCACGGCTTGCTGGGCTACTCGGTGGAGCCGCTTGTTTCGATCGACTACAAGGGCAACCCAAACTCTGTGACCATCGACGCTCTATCCACTTCATCGATCAACAACAAGATGGTGAAGGTTGTCGGCTGGTACGACAACGAGTGGGGCTACTCCTGCCGGACCGCTGATTTGACGGCGTTCGTGGCGGCACGGGGCGTTTAGGGGCGGCAGAGGTTTGAGGCGTCAGGGACGTCTCAAAGTGCGTTTTCGTTGAGGGCTGAGGGCGATCGCCACACGTCCCGACCGATCGGCCCCGGTGTTGCGGGCGTGCTGTGCTTACTCGGCGCGGTCGGAAGACCTCCTGTTATCGAGTTGCCGAGGGCGCCGGGTAGCCGGTCAGATAGGTAATGGTGTTGGGAAACGACTCCTTCCCGATCTCCCAGACATAGTCATTCGGCGGCAATTCCCGAACGATTTCCTCCAGTTCTTTTACGGAGTACGCGCGCAGTGCAGACATGAGAGCGTCCCACAGGACCAGCAGCGGAAGAAGCGGCAGGATGTAGGTCCAAAACAGGCGGCTCCAGCGGAACGGCCGGATGAATGGCACCGACAGCATCACTCCGGGTGGGCTGGCGAGCAGACACATGATCGGCGGTGGAGGACTCGGCGGCGAACTAATGTCGAATATGGCGACTGGATTTCCGTGCTCCACGGCGTCCCGCAGAATCGCCATAAGCTTCTCTGGAGGGAAGTGATGCGCTGCAGCGCATAGCATCCTGAGGTCACCGAGCGTCGGCGGCACGGAGGCGGCGTTGACTGGATCTCGTATGAAACTGATGTCGCCGCCGGACACCTTCTCAAGGTAGGCGAATGCAGGTAAGTTTGGATGCCGGTCCGTGAGTGTGACCTGAATCCTGATGCCGTTTTTCGCCAGTTCCCTGTAAATGGCCAAGACTGGTCCGCCGCCGCCTGACGCGAGATCCAGCACCCTGTCCATTCCGCTGGCCTCAAGCACTCGGGCCAGGCGCGCCGCGACCGGCCTGTACAGTGCGCTGCGCTGCCATTTGAACCGGAGGTCATCGGTAGCAGCGTCCCTCAGCGATCCGGGAAGCCATCCAAAGTCGGTGATCTCGAATAACCGCGGCCTGCGCATGGGGTCGGCGTCCTTCGCTGTACTTGTTGACGTCGCGGGCTCCCGGCGGATGGTACTCGTGGTGAGCCCTCATGTGATCCCGACTATTAGAGGCCCAGCCATGTGATGTCCCGGACGGAGCACTTTCTTTGACCGGTCTATGCGCGCATGTAGCCGCGGCATCGCGCCGGGCGTACAATTCTTTTGCGCTCAGATGAGCGGCCGCGCGGGTTCGGTGTCGCGCGGATATCGTCGCCCTGCCAGTTACGTATCTTTGAACCATCTGGAAAGGCGATCAGCAAATGGAGAAAAAGCCGATGGCTACGTCTACTAACGGAACTGCTACTTCTTACATCGACCGCGTTCGAGAGCCCCGCTGGTTGAACAGCGAAGAGGCCGAGGTCGGAAGTTACGCCGTCAAGTCCGGTCTCGCCCAGATGCTCAAGGGCGGCGTGATCATGGACGTCGTGAACGACGAGCAGGCGAAGATCGCCGAGGACGCAGGCGCGGTCGCCGTGATGGCGCTTGAGCGTGTCCCGGCAGACATTCGCCAGGACGGCGGCGTCGCCCGCATGTCCGACCCCAACATGATCGAGGCTATTTTGAAGGCCGTAACCATCCCTGTGATGGCCAAGTCCCGAATCGGTCACTTTGTTGAGGCACAGATCCTCCAGGCGCTTGGCGTCGACTTCTGCGACGAGTCCGAGGTTCTGACCCCGGCCGACCACGAGTTCCACTCCAACAAGTGGGCGTTCAAGATGCCGTTCGTTTGCGGCTGCACCAATCTCGGCGAGGCGCTTCGACGCATCGGTGAGGGCGCTTCGATGATC
The DNA here is from genome assembly GCA_046583455.1 of Dehalococcoidia bacterium. GTDB lineage: Bacteria > Chloroflexota > Dehalococcoidia > Lucifugimonadales > Lucifugimonadaceae. Next base: position 16,820 of record JAYGCG010000008.1, read on the forward strand.
CGCACCAAGGGCGAAGCCGGAACCGGCGACGTTGTTGAGGCGGTCACGCACGCACGGGCGGTGCTCGGCGAGATCAAGCGGCTTCAGCACCTGCCAGAGATGGAACTGATGACGGCGGCCAAGAACATGGGCGCCCCGTACGACCTGGTTCTGGAAGTGGCCCGCACCGGCAAGCTCCCGGTGGTCAACTTCGCGGCCGGCGGCATCGCCACCCCTGCGGACGCGGCCCTGATGATGCAGATCGGCGTTGACGGCGTGTTCGTCGGTTCCGGCATCTTCAAGTCCGGCAACCCGGCGCAGCGTGCCGACGCGATCGTCCAGGCGACGACGCACTTCGACAACCCGGACATCGTCGCCAACGTTTCCCGTGACCTGGGAGAGGCGATGGTCGGCATCAGCTCCGCCGAGCTGTCCGAGTCCGAGCAGCTCGCCAAGCGCGGCTGGTAGGACTATTGCCGCTTAACATAGGCGTCCTGGCTCTCCAGGGCGATTTTCAGGAACATCGTGCCGTGTTCGAGTCTCTCGGCGCGGCTGTCACCGAGGTACGTCTGCCCCACGAGTTGGAGGGGCTAGACGGCCTGGTGATTCCCGGCGGCGAGAGCACGACCATCGTTAAGCTCGCCCATCGCTGGGGCTTTCCCGACGCGCTTCGCCGATTCATCGACGAAGACGGAGCCGTGTGGGGAACCTGCGCCGGGATGATCGTGATGGCAAGAGCGTTGCTTGAGCCAGAGCCCGAGCCGCTTTCACTGATGGACATCACGGTGTCACGCAACTGGTTCGGTCGGCAGGTGGACAGCTTCGAGACGGATATCCCCGTCAAGGGCGTTCCCGGCGGGCCGGTCCATGCCGTGTTTATCCGGGCTCCCTCCGTTCAGGATCAGGGTGAAGGCGTGGAGTGCATCGCTCAGCTGGAGGACGGCACACCGGTCGCGGTGCGCAGCGGTAAACTTATGGCAACGGCGTTCCATCCTGAGTTGACACCGGACACCAGGATCCACGAGATGTTCCTCCGGCTGTCGGCGGGAGAACCCTCGCCTGTCTGATCTGTCCGTTTCGGCGTAATCCCGTCGTACGGTGGGTCATCGGCATATCGGTAGCGCATGATCAGAACCCTCAGGCCAAGCGATCTGACTCGTCTGCTGTTCCTCCGCCCCGCGGACGGCGGTACGCAAGCCTTCACCCTCGATAGCGCAGCGCACCCGCACGCATGCGGGTATCGTCCTAACAGCTACATTTCCCGCTCACTGGCCTGGCGTGCCAGGCGTAATGGGCTAATCGCATTTGGCAGATCGGGCGTGACCGGCGTTGTACGAATCAGGCATCTAAATGGACCGACCGTATGGGAGATTAGCGAGTTGTTCCTCGCGCCCGACGCCCAGCCGGAGGTAGACGGCGCAGAGCTGCTCAGTGATCTTGCAGATGTCGCTTCTCGCTCGGCGATCCATCGCGTGTTCTTACGGATAGAGGATGGCAGTCCGATGGCCACGGCGGCTCGTCGAGCCGGTTATACGCTGCAGACGCGTGAAACGCTGTATCGTCGGCCGGAAGACCTCAGAGGCCAGGATCAGCCCGCCCACTACCCGGGAGAGTCTGGATGGCGCGCGGTCAGGGATGAAGATCTCCAGCGTATCTTCCGGCTGTACAGCTCGGCCACGCCGCTTTCCGTACGTGAGACGGCAGGAATGACACTGCCTGAATGGCGAGACTCGCTGGAGCCCTTGCCCCGGTCCGCCCCACGCAGGATCGGTACGGTTCTGGGTCGCTCAAAACCTGTGAACGTCAAATCCGGGGAGATGATGCTAGAGGGTGTAGACGGCCCGGTCGCATGGATGCGCTATTCAGATGCCAGCAATGAGCGCCTTTTCACGCTCATGGTGGAGCCCGAAGGCGATGTAGACCTGGATGAGGTCGTGCACGGCGTTCTGGCGGGTGGTTTTGGCATGCCTGCCGCTATGTTGGTGCCGCTTTATGCACGTCGGATAGCTATGGCGCTACAAGACGCCGAGTTCGTTCCGGGCCACGATTACGAGCTTTTTGCCCGCCAGACCGCCGAACGGGCTAAAATCCCTCAAAACGCTATGGCCACAGCGGACGGCTGAATCGGAGATGCACACCCTGACAACTGAACCCGGTGACCAACACATAACGGACGATTTGCAGGCCCTGATCAATGCGCTCCCTGAGCGTATCCAGAGCGCACTAGACAAGCACCCACGCTCCAGCGAGCTACTTGAGGTCGTTATGGACCTCGGCCGCACGCCGGAGGCGCGATTCCCGGATGAATCGCTCCTGTTGAGTGAGCAGGAAGTGACCGACGCCGACCTGCAATGGGTCGTTGAGCGCGTCGGCGAGTTCGGCGACGACAATCGGGCCGGAATCGAAAGAACGCTTCACCGAATTTCGGTCATTCGAAATCGTGGCGGGCGTCCGGTGGGTGTTACCTGTCGTGTGGGACGAGCAATATTTGGGAGCGTTCGGATAATCGACGACCTAGTTCGGACCGGCCAGAGCGTGCTTCTGCTGGGTCGGCCGGGCGTTGGCAAGACGACGATGCTGCGCGAGGTTGCGCGCGTGCTTGCGGACGAGGTCGGCAAACGGGTGGTGATAGTAGACACGTCTAATGAGATCGCCGGTGATGGCGATGTGCCCCACCCCGCGATCGGACGCGCCCGGCGGATGCAGGTCCCGAGTACGCCCCAGCAGCACCAGGTGATGATCGAGGCGGTGGAGAACCATATGCCGGAAGTGGTGATCATCGACGAGATGAGCACGGAGGCAGAGTCGATGGCGGCGCGCACAATCGCAGAACGTGGTGTTCAGCTTATCGCTACCGCCCACGGTAATACTCTTGCCAATCTTGTAAGCAACCCGACGCTGTCCGACCTGGTGGGTGGAACGCAGACGGTCACGCTTGGCGATATCGAGGCCAGGCGCCGGCGCACACAGAAGACGGTGCTCGAACGGAAGCACAAGCCAACATTTGAGGTTGTTGTTGAGATCCAGGCGTTCGATCGTGTCGGAGTGCACGGCGACGTAGGTGCTGTGGTCGACACGATGCTTCGGGGCTACCTTGTTGAGCCCGAGGTTCGGGCCATCGAGGACGGCGAGGTCCGGGTATTACAGGACGCGTCGGGACTCCGTTCGTCGGTATCTGGCGTTCCGCAGGACGGACCGAAGTTACGCGCCGGGCTGTCGTCACGCAGTTCCCGGGAAGCGCAAGGCACCCACAGCGATGCCGCCGCCCTGCCAGAGTCGGTGCGCGAACCGGAGCCAGAACCAGAACCGACCCGGATCACCGCCGTATACGCCTTCGGCGTGCCGAAAACGAATCTCCAGGAAGCGGTAACCCGCCTGAACGCACCGGTCGATGTGGTGGACACGCCGGAAGAGGCGGACATGTTCTTGACGACCAAATCCCACTACAGTCGACGACCCACGGCGGTCCGGGAAGCGGAAGCTCAGGGTCTCCCGGTTTACGTGCTACGGAAGGGTTCCGGCGAGCAGATCAAGCAATTCGTCGAGCGATTCGAGCCCAAGAAACGCGAGGAGACGCGAGGGCGTCGAACCTCCAATGTCGTGCGATCCGCACTGACCGAGGCCGAGGTTGCGTCCCAGAAGGTGCTCGCGGGTGAGGATCGGATAGATCTTGACCCGCAGCCGGCATTCATCCGGCGACTCCAGCACGGTGTCGGCGGACGGTACAACATCGGGTCGTCCAGTACCGGCCAGGATCCCTATCGTCATGTAGTGCTCCGCCGCAGACGGCGGTAGTCGGTCGTGGCGGGAACCAGGGGTCACATCTCTTGAGTCTTTTTCTCTCCATAGAGGGCGGTGATGGCGCGGGTAAATCCACCCAGGCCGAGCTGCTAATGACCCGTCTGGAAGCGGCCGGCGTGGACGCACTGCTGGTGCACGAGCCGGGTGGAACGGATTTCGGTGAGCAGGTGCGGCGCCTTGTTAAAGGCGATGTCGAACGTTCTCCGATGTCAGAGTTGTTCCTGTTTGAGGCCGCTCGTGCCCAGCTTGTACAGGACGTGATTCGCCCGGCGCTGGAGGCGGGGCAAGTTGTCGTGACGGATCGATACGCCGATTCTTCGCTCGCCTACCAGGGCTCTGGCCGGGGTCTTGATCTCGCGGATGTGCGTGCGCTAAATCACGCAGCGACGGGCGGGTTGATGCCTGATGCGACCGTGTTACTGGAGATAACGCCGGATCGGGCACTCGCTCGTGTCGACGGCTCTGACGGGTCTGAGGGACGCTCGGACGACCCGGGGCAGGCCCGGTTTGAACAGGAGCCTATCGAGTTCCATCGTCGGGTGGCGGACGGGTTCCGGGCGCTAGCGTCTGAGGAACCGGGACGCTGGTTTGTGGTGGACGCATCCGCCGCGCCCGAGAGGGTTGCCGAAAAAGTGTGGTCGATAGTTTCTAATTTGCTGGTGTTACGGGGGATAGATCGAGATGCCTGATATGAACGGCGCCATGTCGGCCGAAGAGCTAAGAGCGTTCCTGGAAGATCGCCATCTCGCGATCATCACGACGAACGGGGCGAACGGTGTTCCGCATTCGACGCCCGTCTGGTTTCTGGCGGAGGACGATGGCGCTCTTTCCATAATCGTGCTCAAAGACGCTATAAAACTGCGGAATATCGAGCGGGATCCGCTGGTTTCGATAACCATTGCTCCGGAAACACGACCCTACGCATACGCTCGATACAGGGGCACGGCGACTGTGCACTACGAGAGAATCGACAGATACCCGTTAGCGATGGCGCAACGCTACATGGGAGATGAGCCGGGCCGAAAGTGGCTTGAAGAGCAAGGGCAGGATCCGTTTGCGGTGATCCGCCTGCTTGATCCGTCTCCCAACACGTGGATGGACCCTGAGCCGGCTGACTAATTCGGTTCTAGGCTTTGCTGCCTGTTCCGGGTCTTAGCGCGCCGGTAATTTTCTCTGGCGATCGCGTTTACCAGTGTCCTCACAAACATTTAACAGTGGGTTTATGAATCCCATCCTGATTTGACGTTTTCGCGCTTTCTAGATACGAATATCGGCGCGATCATGGACTCAGTGATATTTTTCACTTAGCTGAGGTCCAGCGAATTCGGGCCTGTGGAAAACAGGAGAGATAAGAGTGTTCGGTAACATAGTTCGCCCTTTGATCAACCGGGTGACTCGGACATTCGAGGCAGCGGGTCCCGTCGCAAACAGCAAGACTTACAGTTCCCTGTTCAGCGACCCGATAACGCACCCCGAAGGCGACGAAGTCTTCACACGGCTTACTCGAGAGAACGTCTATCCGGCGGATCTCCAGAAAGCGGCGTAATCACCCCTGTCGATCCCTCAACGAGATCGACATTTTCAAGGTCCAACTAACCGGCATAATCGCCCGTTAGTTTGATCGACAGAAGCGACCCCGGTTATCCACAACCGGGGTCGCTTCGCGTCTCAGATATTCCTCTAATCGCCTGATCGGCCCTCTGTTTCGCGTATTATGAAATTCGTCACATTGTGATGTGAATTCGACGGGGATGACGATCTGGACGCACCCACCGTCACCGGTTCTCGGAGCCATGGCCCGGCTAAGGCTTGTCTGCGACTCCGAGGTTGGCACGGTAATTCCTGAGCGTATCGCTCATGTCATGGCGGCGTGGCGGGCTGGCGTCATCCCAGCCCCCGGAGAACGGATCGACCTTGATAACCAGCATGGTCGGCCCGGGTTCGGCGAGAATGCGGGCCGTTTCTCCAGCCAGCTCCTCCAGGTCGTCGAACTGGTACGCGTTCAGATAGCCCGCGCCTCGGGCGATTGTGGCGAAGTCTGTGTCATTACCTCCGGGCAGGGGCAGCCCGGCTTTTCCAGACCGGACACCGCTCTGGAAAAGCACGTGTACAAAGTTCCGCGGGGCGGCATCGGATATCGTCACCAGCGCGCCCAGGTTGGACAGTAACGCTTCGTCGACGTCCAGCATGATCAGCCGATTTTCGGGCCTCGCCATCGATACGCCCAGCGCAAATGCGGCCTCCTCGCCATCCGCCTGGGGCGGCATGAAGTCTCGCTCCGGCGCACCGGAAACTTCCGACCAGTAGCGCTCGTTCGCGGGATGCGGCACGACGATCGAGTCTCCGCGCTCCCGTGCAAGTACCCGAGCAGCTTCCAGTGGATCGATCAAGTGGATTAACGTTTCCTTGTTTTAATGACAGTTGGAGGGAAGATGGTAGCCAAGGTTGACCCGGAAATACCCGGGTTGTTGAGGGATTAGCTGCGGGCGGAGCAAGCCCCGCCCCTACACAGCGTTATCCGAGTCAGCGTTTTGCTCGGCCCTCCAGCCAGTCCTCGACTATTTGCGCATCGCCGTTGAAGGCGAGTTCTGGGAGTTGGTCGTAAGGGAAGGTGTCGGTTTCGAGTGTTTCGTCGCCGGCGATTAACATTCCGCCTGTAACGGAGGCGCTGTAGACCGCCAGTACAACGGTCTTGTACGGCTCTGAGTAGAGACCGACGAGCCAGTCAGCCGTAACCACGAGTCCGGTTTCCTCTACGACCTCACGCTCCACGGCGCGCTCGACCTGCTCGCCCCGGTTGACGTATCCGGACGGGAAGCTCCATTTTCCGTACGCCGGCTGGATCCCGCGTCGAACAAGGAGCAGTTTGTCGTCGATCTCAACCATCGCTGCGCCGGCGAGTTTCGGGTCCAGGTATGAGATACGTCCACAGCTCTTGCAGACCGGAAACCCAGATTCGTGGCCGTTTTCCAGAGGCCCGGCACAGGTCGCGCAGAATCTGGGATCCTGGTGACCGTAGGCTTGTGACGGTTCCAGCCGAAGTGACATCGTTACAGGCTACATCGCCGAGCCCGAAACGAACATCTCTCCGGGTTCCGGAAATCTCAGCATCGTGCGACCGGTGTGTGTCGTGGGTAGACTTTTACGTTCACTGATGACCTGGGTCCACAAGAATTGTCAAGACTCCAGAATCCCCCAGAATTCCAAGGACGCGTGAATTTGTTCAGGCTGACAAGACGACGAGTGTCTGTGACCGTTGCCGTGGTGGTCGCGCTGTTCGGGGTTCTGGTCCTCGGGGCAAGCTGGTACTACTCCGGTCTGATCGAAGATGGCGCCTTCAAGATCGACCGAGAGGCAGATGAGTTCGATCTAGACATCGTTTCGGTATCTGAGGACCGGATAAGCTTTACGCATCCATCCGGAGACGGACGATGGGTGCAGCCGGGTGTCTGGGGTTTCGAGTGGGATGATGGATTTGCCCGGGTGGGCGATCTCTTGTCGGACGAGGATGGCCTCATTACGCGCCAGTTCATCGAAGTCGACGGGCGTCCAGAGCCCGGCACGCCGGCACGGATGACCCGGGAAGTGTTTAACACCGATCCTCAGGTCGCGCACGGCATACCTTTTAAAGAAGTTACGTTTCCCGGCCCGCTCAGCCGACTGGGAGCGTGGCTTGTCCATGGCGGCGACACATGGGTGATCCACGTGCACGGCCATGCCGGGGACCGGATCGAGGCGCTGCGATCGATCCCGGCAATCGCCACGTCCGGACTATCGTCACTGGTGATCGACTACAGGAACGACAAGGGCGTGGCGGAAGATCCGTCCGGGTATTACCTGTACGGGGCGACGGAGTGGCAGGACCTAGAGGCGGCTGTTCAGTACGCGCTTGATCAGGGCGCTGAGTCGGTAATTCCGTACGGCTACAGCATGGGCGGAGCGATTGTGATGTCGTTCCTCTACAACTCGCCGCTTGCCTCAAATGTTTCCGGCGTAGTCCTGGACGCTCCAATGCTGGATCTGTCACGCGTAATAGACCAGGCGGCCGCCGAGCTTCACGTACCCGGATTTATCACATCCACGGCGAGAATCATCACGGAGCAGCGCTTCGACGTCGAGTTCGATGACATGGCGTACCTGGAGGCGGTCAATCAGTTGACCGCGCCGGTCTTGCTATTCCATGGTGATAATGACGACCGAATTCCGGTGGAGACGAGCGATGAATTCGCCGAGGCGCGGGCCGATCTTGTTACGTATGAACGGGTCGAGGATGCCAAACACGTGCACGCCTGGAACCTGGATGCAGAGAGATATGAATCTGCGCTGGAATCGTTCTTGACTCTGGTAGTAACCGGCCAACGTAAATAAAGACGACCCCTGCGTTACGCAGGGGTCGTCTTACAAGGGGATCGGCACCGCTTCCGGTCACACTGAGGCAGCGATCTGGCGGAATCGCCTTGCTGTCCGGTCCTCCCTGGGGTCTCCGGCAGGCCTCTTTGTTTTTACCGATAAATTTAGATTACAGCCTGCGGAGCGGCGCGCCCTCCGAGGTCTTACGCGACCGGGCGCGGGGTTTGCGAACACCGAGTACCGGGAGGGGTGTGTGGGCAGCACAGTGACGGGCGCTGTGTAGAACTACTCGCATGTTCTGCGCATACCCCCGATGTCCAATCTCCGGGGAATCCCGAGGGCACGAAAACCCACATGTGCCGTTGCGAATTTCGCCCGGACTGTAGTTTTGAAATCAGGGGCGGATCATCGGCACAGCGCGGCACCGCGCTAGAAAAAGTTTTGGCGTTCGTGCTGGTTACGAGTCGCCGAGACCCCGGATCTGCGTCTGTGTGATTGCGGCATCCGGAGAGTCGCTCTCAATAAGATCGGAGGTGGGTGCCGGGCTATATTCGGACACGATCTCTGCGATGCGGTTGCGTGCGGCGATCTCGCCCAGTTCTGGCAGATCGGCCAGTAGTCTCTCGGCCTCTGCCACCATACCGAGCTCGCTCTGAGCATCGTTCAGCACCCAGAGTTTGTCCAGGCCGGTGTCGGTTACGTCCTCGCCAGAGAAGCTCAGCTCCTCGCTCAACTTCTCGCCCGGCTTGAGGCCGGTGTACACGATCTCGATATCTTCGCCAGGCGTCAGGCCGGAAAGTGTGATCAGGGTTTCCGCAAGTGTCACGATCTTGATCGGTTCACCCATCTCGAGGATGAACACCTCACCTCCCTCGCCGACAGCGGCGGCCTGGAGGATCAGGCCTACGGCTTCACTTCCGCTCATAAAGTAGCGTTCAACGTCCGGGTCGGTCACAGTCACGGGGCCGCCGTTCTCTATCTGTCGACGGAAGATGGGCACAACGCTAGCGTTGGAGCCGAGGACGTTGCCGAATCTCACGGCGATGAATCTCGTGCTTGAGGTCCTGTTTAGCTCCCTGATAACGAGTTCGGCGAATCTCTTGGTAGCGCCCATGACGCTGGTCGGATTTACCGCCTTGTCTGTCGATATAAGGAGGAAATTTTCTGCGCCGACCTCTATCGCACATCTGGCGACGGATAATGTGCCGCCGACGTTGTTGAAGATCGCCTGGGACGGTGCGTCTTCCATCAGGTTGACGTGCTTGTGCGCGGCGGCGTGGAAAACCGTGTCCGGGTAGCACTCTTTCATAAGCCGAAGCAGGGCTGGCTGGTCGTTGACGTCGACCAGGCGGACGGTTAACTCTGTGCCGGGCAGGATAAAGGGCTCAATCTCGGCTTCAAAATAGACGAGCTGGTTTTCCGCTCGATCCACCAGCACCAGGAGGCTCGGCTCAAGCGCGGCTATCTGGCGAACGAGCTCTGAGCCGACGGAACCGGCGGCACCCGTCACCATCACCTTCTTACCCCGGATCGAGTCCCGTATCAGGTCAACATTCAGGTTGGCCTGGGGCCTCCCGAGCAGGTCGACGATGTCGACCTCCCTGATCTCGGAGATACTGACGGACCCGTCGACGATGTCGGCCGTCGCGGGGAGAATCTTGCACTCGACGCCGGCCTCGCGGCATACCCCTACTATGGCACGCTTCCGTGATGAGCTTGCCGAAGGAATGGCTATCACCGCGATATCCACTTCGTATCTTCGTACGAGAGATGCAATATCGGAGATGCGGCCGGCCACCGGCACGCCGATGATAGTCTGGCCGATCTTGCTGCGATCGTCGTCAGCAAACGCCACCGGCTCGTACTGGAAGTTGGTGGTGGTAAACGCCTGAGAGCAGAGCGACGCCCCCGCGTCTCCCGCTCCAATGATGAGGAGTCTCCCGCCGGTCGCCTCA
>JAYGCG010000075.1:0-25152 GCA_046583455.1 Dehalococcoidia bacterium
TCATCTGGGTCTATCCTGGGTAATGCGGTAGATCCGGGGCGACCTGAAAACTAGCTGAAACGGCCGAACTCAGTCCCCCGCAACTCCGACATCAGACAGGGAGCCGAGAAACTCCAGGATCCGAGGCGCTGCGATATCCACAGCCCCGCCAGCGCCGCCGTGATCTGCGCCCTCGACCGGGAAGAACCGAGAGTCATTGGCCTCCACGCCCGCCCGTTTCGAGCCCTCATACGACGGATCCTCAGTTCCGCAGAAGAACATCTTCGGTACCGAATTCTGGAGCACATCTTGCGGACTTTCAGATCCCGCCCAGGAGGCGATCGACGCGTGCAAAGCGATCACGTCATTTCTGAGCAAACGGGTTCGGTCTTCGTCAGTGAGTCCGGGGCGATTCTTAACCTCATCGTCGTATTCGGCCTGGGTCGCGGGTGGCGTCGCAAGCGATTTCGGGTCGTACGGGCTATACCCGCCAAGGGTGACACTAAGTAGCCGATCCGGGTGGTGCTGTAATACGGCAGCGCCGATCAGCCCGCCCATCGAGTAACCAAAGAAGTGTGTCCGCTCAATCCCGAGAGCGTCCAGCACGGCAATCACATCGGACGCCCTTTTGACCTGCGAAAACAACTCAACGTCATGCGGCTTATCGCTCTCCCCCGCACCCCGGGCATCGATCAACACAAGGAGATACTCGTCCACCAGGCGCTCAACGAAGCCCCGGTCTCGCCACGTGTTCAGGTCGCCAGAAGTACCGTGCTGCAAAACCAGCGGAGTATTGCCGGGATCGCCAACAATCTCGTAATTGATATGTATCCCGTCGTTATTTACGAAGGTCATCAAATTCCTCCCCGTCAAAGCGCGGAACCGGGCCTCAAGGTGACTGATCCCGCATGCGTCTTCTTAAGTAATCGTCGTCAAACTTATTCCGGTACTGCGACCGAATCCAGGAACGCCTTCACGCGCGGGCCAACAAAATCCACATCGGCGCTGGCGCCCTGATGGTCGGCCCCTGGCACCATAAAAAACTGCCCGTCTGTCGCCTCTTCCGCGGCTTTTCTGGCTCCTTCAAGAGGAGCGTCATTCTCCCCTGAGAACAGCAAAATCGGGAAATCCTGGGCCAGCGCTCCGTCAACCATCGCCGGACCCTTCGAGCCAGCGGTCGAGGCTCTGAGGGCTTCCAGGTCGTTCGCCATCAAGCGCGCACGCACTTCCGGCGTCAGGTTAGGACGCTCATCTATGTGTGCGCCGAACCCTTCCATCGTTTCAGGGAGAGTCGCGGCCGATTCGGTTATGTAGGGGTCAAATCCACCCATCACGGCGCAGGTAAGCCGATCCGCCGCATGGCTCAAAAGCGCGCAGCCGATTCGACCGCCCATCGAATAGCCGAAGTAGTAGGTCTTTTCGATGCCCAGATCGTCGAGAACGGAAACCACGTCAGCCGCCCGTAACTCACGAACATACGCCGACGGCTCGTGTGGCTTGTCGCTCCGGCCGTGTCCCCGTGCGTCGATGAGGATTAATCGGTAGTCACCGCCAAGAACCTCGGTGTAGCCACGCTCCCAACACGACTCCAGATATCCGGCCAAACCATGTTGAAGAACCAGCGGCGGCCCCTCGGGATTCCCCTCCACTTCGTAGTAGATCTGCACACCGTCGCTATCTGCGTAGGGCACTCGCGTCCTCCTAGACGGTTAACATTCATCACGTTGAACCCGCCGGATGGTAGCAGCCAATACCCCGAAACGCCTCAGTTCTTATAATTAGCGATACAATCAATCGTAAAAGAAGCACGAAAAACACTCTGAAAACCACGCACGTATTGAATCCGAGGGCTCAAGCCCCACAAGGACCCACACATGGTCGCTTCGACATCTGATCCTCAGGTAAATATGGTCCTCGAGAACATCGAGACGATGGTCGCCAGCGAAGGCGGACGGCTGGAGCTGGTCGATCTCGGCGATACTTCGCTCCATGTGAAGTACCTGCCCGGTGTCAATGAAGAGTGCCCGGAGTGCGTGCCGACGCGCGACAACGTCGAGATGTTTATGACGATGTCACTCAAGCTACACGCGCCCCAGATCACGGATGTCACGGTAGAAGGAGGCCCGCCGAACGTCTAACCCCCCGTCCGTGAACGAGTTTTGTCGGCTGCGGCCGGGGCCGTTCGGTTGAGACCGGATTTTCCTGGGACGAAAATAACCCAGTGCAGGTACCTCCACTAACTAACGACGAGCGCTCCTCGCTGACCGGGGTGGGTCACTCACACCGGCGAATCGCCCCTCGCCGTCACACCGCTCAGCACGTATGACATTCGTGAGCTGAGCGGATTTGTGGCGGCGGACATCGATGAGATCGCCGGGGTGCTCACCTTTGCGATCGAGCACAAGACTTGCGAGATCGTCACGATCGACGCCCATATACGGGGTCGTGGAGTTGACTCGGCACTTCTGGACGCAGTGAAGACGCTCGCCACCCAACGGTCGTGCACCCTGATCACGTTATTCACCACGAACGACAATCTCAGAGCACAGCGATTCGTTGAGCGCCACGGGTTTCGCATAGTCACCTTCTACTCGGACGCAATGGACGCGGTGCGACTGGTCAAGCCAGAAGTGCCGGCCACAGGCGACTACGGAATCCCGCTCCGAGACATGATCCATTTCGGCTTGCACCTCGCACAACCCTGAAAATTTGGATATTCGCCGCCCATGAGCGCCCGCAACGGCCACAGGCGCGATAAGCTCGCCATGAACTTGACCCCGGCCCCGATAGGGTCAACCGACAGGAGACCGTTATGACGACAGCAATCAGCCCCGGCGCAAAACTCCGAGAGGCCGTCGCCGCGGAGCGCCCCCTTCAGATGCCGGGCGTGATCAACGCCTATCACGCCATGATGGCGGAGGCCTCAGACTATCGGGCCATCTACCTGTCAGGCTCGGGCGTTGCCGGCGCTTCTTACGGGCTGCCCGACCTCGGTATGACCACGCTCAACGATGTTGTAGAAGATGTGCGCCGGGTGACCGGTGCGAGCAGTCTTCCCCTGCTGGTCGACGCCGATACCGGTTGGGGCAACGCCTTCATGATCAACAAGGCGATCAAAGAGCTGTCGCGCGCCGGTGCGGCCGGAGTCCACATAGAAGACCAGGTCCAGGCTAAGCGCTGCGGACATCGGCCCAACAAAGAGGTCGTAACGCTGGAAGAGATGGTCGACCGCATCAAGGCCGCCGTGGATGCCAAGCCTGATCCGGATTTCGTTGTAATGGCGCGTGTCGACGCGCTCGCAGTTGAAGGCATGGAATCGGCGCTCGACCGTGCAAAGGCCGTTGAAGAAGCCGGCGCAGACATGCTATTTCCGGAGGCGATGCCTGAGCTGGACGACTACCGGAAGTTCACCGACGCGGTAGATATTCCCGTGCTGGCCAACCTGACGGAGTTCGGACTGACTTCAGCATTCACCACAGACCAGCTTGCCAGCGTAGACGTTGCGATCGCTCTCTACCCATTATCCGCCTTCAGGGCGATGAACGCAGCGGCTTTGAACGTGTTCAGGACCATCCGGTCCGAGGGCACACAGGCGTCCACGATCCCGGATATGCAGACACGTGATGAGTATTACGAATTCCTGAATTACCAGGAATTTGAAGACAAAATTGACGCTCTGTTCGCAGAGTCAGGATCAAAAGAAGGGAACGCTCAATGACCAGCGGATCAAGGGCAGGCGGGCTTGCGGGCGTCGTCGTCGGCGAGACTAAGGTTTCGACCGTCGGACAGGCCGGCCACGGTCTCACGTATCGCGGCTACTCGATCGAAGACCTGTCTTCGCAATCGACGTTTGAGGAGGTTGCGTACCTCCTGATCCACGATCGGTTGCCAAACGCATCCCAGCTCGCGGACTACAAGGCCGAGCTTGTCTCGATGCGCGCCCTTCCAACGGCCCTGAAGACGGTACTTGAGCAAATCCCGGCGGACGCTCACCCGATGGATGTGCTCCGAACCGGGTGCTCGGCACTTGGCACAATGGAGCCAGAGGGCGGCGAGCGCAGCCAGACGTGGGTGGCTGACCGTCTGACCTCCAGCATGGCCTCGATTCTTCTCTACTGGTACCACTTCTCACGCGATGGAAAGCGGATCGACGAGACGGCGGGAGGCGACACGATCGCCGAGCATTTCCTGACGCTGCTCGCCCAGAACGCGCCGTCAGACCTGACACGTCGCGCTCTCGATTCGTCTCTGATCCTTTACGCCGAGCACGAGTTCAACGCATCGACCTTTACGGCCCGTATCGTCACCAGCACTCTGGCCGATCAGCACTCCGCAATCGTCGCCGGTATTGGCGCGCTGCGAGGCCCGCTGCACGGCGGCGCAAACGAGGCTGCGATGGAGCTTCAATCGGCACATGCCACGCCGGATGCAGCGGAAGAGGCGGTGATGGGGATGCTTGGCCGCCGTGAGCTTGTCATGGGTTTCGGGCACCGTGTTTACCGTGATTTCGACCCGCGGTCGGCCGTGATCCAGGAGTGGGCCCGCCAGCTATCTGAGGACCGGGAGAGCATGCAGCTTTACGACACGGCTGTGCGGATCGACCAGGTGATGAAGCGTGAGAAGAACATGTTCACCAACCTGGACTTCTACTCCGCTGTGGCATACCACCACATGGGAATCCCGACCGACATGTTCACCCCGGTTTTCGTGATCGCCCGGGCGTCCGGCTGGTCCGCACACGTGTTCGAGCAGCGGGCCAACAACCGTCTCATCCGGCCAGCCGGCGAATACACCGGCCCAATGGAACGGGCGTACGTGCCGATTGCGGATCGGTAGGCGGGGTTCCTTATTTGGCCAGCACCCAGCTAAAAGCCGTCCTGTTTGACCTGGACAAGACGCTGGCCGACTGGCCCCCGTTTCTCCAGCACATTGGCCTCATTCTTCGCAATGCCGGTGAGGACACACCTCCTCGTCCCCGAGATCTGGGCGGCACTTTCCCGCGCGGGTTCCAGTGGTTCGAAAATTGGATGCGTCGGACACAGGCGCCCGGGTACAAACCGGAGCGGCGCGTACTGGACATGCTGGCAATACTTGCGGACGCTGGTATCCGCTGGGGCATCGTCACGAACGGGACCAAATGGCAGCACGTCAAGCTGGTCAATATGGGGATTCAGCCGGAGCCAGAGTGCCTCGTGATCTCGAAAGAGTTCGGCCATAAAAAGCCGGAACCGGAAATATTCGCCGAGGCGTTACGACGCCTCGGCGGACCACAACCGTCCGACACGCTGTTCGTGGGCGACAATCCGATCATGGACATCCACGGTGCAAGTAATGCAGGACTCGTTACGGCCTGGATGCGTCGTGGCCGAACCTGGAAATGGGGATCGCCAGAACCGGATTTCACGATAGATCACGTAGACCAAGTACCGAAAATACTCGGCCTAAAAACGTAAACAAGTAAGTCACATACAAATAGTAATCACCTAACTGCCCAGCATTACGCCGCTAACCCAAAAATCCAAAAAAACGACGCATCGCGTCCGGCCGTCAGGAGTTGAATTGTCTGCCCCTATATCCAACGTCCGGCCTGAGCCAGACCAGCTTCTTGCCGATATCGCCAACTACGTACTGGACTACTCGGTCGACAGCCCAGAGGCGATGAGCACGGCCAGATATGACCTGTTCGACACGATCGGGTGCGGCCTTCTTGCCCTCAACTACCCCGAATGCACCAAGCACCTCGGTCCCTATGCCCCCGGGACCACCGTACCGAACGGCGCACGTGTGCCGGGCACCGACTTCGTGCTCGACCCCGTAAAGGGCGCGTTCGACATCGGGTGCATCATCCGCTGGCTGGACTTTAACGACACCTGGCTCGCCGCCGAATGGGGCCACCCATCCGACAACCTGGGCGGCATCCTGGCCGTGACCGACTGGCTGTCCCGGACACGAGCGGCGAACGGGGAAGAGCCGTTCACGGTGCGCGATGTCTTGACGGCGATGGTCAAGGCGCACGAAATCCAGGGCGTGCTGGCGCTCGACAACAGCTTCAACCGGGTCGGCATCGACCACGTGTTGCTTGTGAAGGTCGCCACGAGCGCCGTCGTCACAGGACTGCTCGGCGGGAATCGAGATCAGGTAATCAACGCCGTCTCAAACGCGTGGCTCGACGCCACGCTACGCACCTACAGGCACACCCCGAACACCGGCTCACGAAAGTCGTGGGCAGCCGGTGATGCAACGAGCCGCGGCGTTCGAATGGCCCTCATGGCTATGACCGGCGAGATGGGCTATCCGACTGCTCTGTCGGCCCCCGGCTGGGGCTTCTACGACCGGTGGTTCGAGGGCAATCCCTTCACGATGCAACGACCGCTTGGCTCGTACGTGATGGAGAACGTGCTGTTCAAGATCGCCTTCCCTGCCGAGTTCCACGGCCAGACGGCGGTTGAAGCGGCGTTCGCCCTTCACCCACAGGTTCGGGACCGACTGGACGAGATCACCACGATCACGATCACAACCCAGGAATCGGCCGCGAGGATCATCGACAAGTCCGGCCCGCTGGACAATCCGGCCGATCGTGATCACTGCATCCAGTACATGACGGCGATCGGCCTGATCTTTGGCGACCTGAACGCCGATCATTACGAAAACGAGGCGGCAGCCGACCCGAGGGTGGACGCACTTCGAGATGTGATGACGGTCGTGGAGGACCCCAGATACACAACCGAGTATCTCGACCCGGACAAACGCTCGATTGCAAACGCAGTCCAGGTGACGTTCAAAGACGGCAGCAGCACCGACAAGGTCGCTGTCGAGTACCCGCTTGGCCACCGGCGCCGCCGAGACGAGGCCATCCCCAGACTCATCGACAAACTGCGTCACAATCTTGGAACGCGCCTGCCTGCCGAAAAAGTGGAACAGGCGGTAGCGCTGGCGGAAGACGCCACCCAGATTGAATCGATGCCGGTCCCGGAGTTTGTTGAGCTGTTTTTGGCGTAGGAGCAATAAGCGCCGTCATTCCCGGATTGATCTTCTCCCCCTTCATCTTCGGCTCCTAGCCCTCTCCCGCTGAGAGAGGGGGCTTTCACAACCTATAGGCGTGAAGAGGGCCCGGGAAAGTTCCCGGGCCTCTTCAATTTTTTGTAGTTCGTTCTGCCGATCTTATGAAAGCGGAAGTCCAACCTTCTCGCCGAGGCCGAGGGAGTGCGCTACGGCGTCCGTCCACTCCATGTACTTCACACCTGTCGTGAAGTCGGTGTGGGTCACCGGCTCGATTCCTCGAATGGCGTTGATGAACTCTTCCTCAACTCGCCAGCCGCCGACCTTGTCAGCAGGGATATCTACCTTGCTCATCTGAGCGTCGTTCCTCTGACCGCTGTAAAGCGCCAGAGAGCCGCTTTCGTTCACAAGCCGGATGGTTCCTTCCGTCCCGTGAATCCAGACATCTGACGCCGGACCGAACCCTGAAACGTTGGAGACCTGCATGTGGAGCTGGCCACCGGCTTCAAGTTCCGTGACGGTATCGATGTGGTCCGGAATATTCCCGGTCGAGCGACGTCGGCCGTCGGCGTCGGACTTGTACTTCACAACGGTGTGGCCAACTGCCGTCACCGAAGCGTAGTCGCCCAGCCAGCGCATCATGGCCTCGGCCCAGATGCCCATGTTCATGATGTTATTTCCGGAGTAATCACGGCGCTCTCGCCAGTGAAGTTCCGAGTCCCAGTTCGGGAAGGTGCCGGTACCGATCCGAGCGTCTACGCCGATAAGGTCTCCGACGTAGCCATCAGAAATCATGTCCCCGATCTGCTGGTCAAATGCCAGCGTGTGCGGCGCGGGAACGATCTGGGCTACAAGGTCAGGTCGCTCTTTCGAAGCGTCCAGCATCGCGTGCGCCTCAGAAGAGTTCGCCGCCATTCGGGCCTCGACCAGTACGTGCTTGTCAGACTCCAGCGCGGCAATCGTCAGAACCGAGTGCATGTAGGGCCATGTGCCAATGCAGACGGCGTCAATCGACTCATCGTCGATGATGTCCATCCAGCTCTCGACCGGGTTCGGGATGTCGAACTCATCAGCGAAGCGTGCCGATGAAGCCATGCTGCGGTTCGCAACTGCGACCACTTCAACGCCTTCGATAGCCGCAAGTTTGGGAGCGTGATGGAGCCTGGTGTTCCCGCCGGCGCCGATCAATCCAACTCTGATCGTCTCCAATGTCACGGTAGGGTCTCCTTCATCATCATAGGGTTGTTGTCGTCGACGGGTTGACGGCAATCCTCTCGCCAACCCCAATAATTCCTTGAGGCGCTCCAGCGTAAGAGTCCAGAGGTGGCGTGTCGAGTCCGACAACCGTGTACCGGTAGAGGTCATGGGCGCCCGGTCGCACGTGCTAGCCTGAATGCCCCCGAATATCTCACCCGACGAGGAGCCGAATCAGCGTGCCCGAAGACCTGTCCCTGAGAGACGTATCTATCGACGCCGAGCACGTCGTGATCCAATGGGGAGACGGCATGACCTGCCGATACCCGTTCCGATACCTGAGGCTCCAGTGCGGATGCGCTGGCTGTGTGGAGGAGATGACAGGCCGGCAGATACTATCGGCGTCATCCATCCCAGATGACATCCTGATCGTCGACCACATGCCGGTCGGACGCTACGCCATGGCGTTTATGTTCACGGACGGACACAGCACCGGCATCTACCCGCTGAAGGACCTGCGAAAGATGTCTCAGTTCGATGCGGTGCTGTGCGAGGGCCCCGGCGGAGGGGGCTAATTTGAATGCACTGGCCGCTTTTTCACGCGCGTCCCGCAAGTTCCACCGCGTGTCCTGAGGCTCTCGGACGGCGGGCGTGTATTGCAACTATGCCGGGACGCGGACCTCTAGCGCGGCGAGCAGGTGGTCTGAGGCGTGTGCGATCTCTCGCACAGCCTTATCGAAAGCCGTCTGGTTGGCTTTTGACGGCTTCCTGAACCCGCTGATCTTGCGGACGGACTGGAGCGCTGCGGCTTTTGTGTCGTCTTCGGTCACATGGTCCAGATAGGGCGGTCGGAGTGTTTTGATGCTGCGGCACATGGAAGGTCTCCTGTGGCTCCGTCGTTCCCTTGTCGTCGGGAATCCAGAATACGCTAGTGTGTTTCAAGCGGTCGAATCGTCGAGGTGGTTGGGGTTCTCCCTCATCTTTCCTCCGAAGGACGGGCTCCCAGCCCGCTCCCACCGCGAGAGGGAACAACGCCTATATGCCCAATAGCGCCACCGTTGTTGCCACCACGTCTTCTGGCGATGGGACGAAAGCGTCTTCCAGCGGCTTGCTGTACGGCACCGGTGTGTGCGGCCCAGTCACCCGTTTGATCGGCGCGTCCAGGCTGTCGAATGCTTTATCGGCGACCAGCGCTGCGATGTCCGTCGCCATGTTGCATCGCGGTGTGTCCTCGTCAACGATCACGATCCGGTTTGTCTTCGTCACCGATTCCAGAACGATGTCTTCATCGATCGGTGAGAGACTCAGCATGTCGACAACCTCGGCGTCGATGCCCTGTTCCGCCAGTAGTTCTGCCGCGAGTCGGCAAACTTCGGTTGTATAAGACATGCCAACGAGCGTTACGTCCGAGCCTCGTCGTAGATATCGGCCCTTGCCGAGTTCAATTGTGTACGACTCGTCGGGTACGAAGCTGCTCATATTTATCAGCTTTTTGTGGTTGCAAACGATTACGGGATCATCGTCTCTTATGGCAGCGGCTAGCAGGCCCCGGCAGGTGTAGGCGTCGGACGGAACAACGCACTTGAGGCCGGGGATGTGGGCGACTATCGAGTAGAAGTTCTGGGAGTGCTGCGCCGAGTAACCGGCCGCCACGCCGGAGCGGGCGAACAGTGTGAGCGGGATCTTGCCCTGCCCGCCGAACATGTAGCGGTTTTTTGCCGCGTTTGACAACAGTTGGTCCCACGCCACGGTGATGAAGTCGAAGTACATCAGGTCGACGACCGGGCGCGACCCGGTAAGGGCCGCGCCTATCGCAGCACCGACGAAGCCCGCCTCGGAGATGGGTGTGTCTCTGATTCGCCCGGCGCCAAACTCCTGGATCAACCCCTTGGTGGCCGCAAAGGCCCCGCCCCAGGAATCGATGATCCCGAGGTGCTCACGCCCCGCTCCTCCGGCGACGTCCTCGCCCATGATGAACACATCCGGGTCACGACGTAGCTCGTCGAAGAGCGTCTTGTTGAACGCTTCCCGGTAGCGAATTTCACTCCCGGGCACGTCAAGTCCGGGGCCCAGCGGATCAGGTCTGGTTTCTATGGTCATATGTGGGGTCTTTCTCTGTTAAGGCTGCGTAGGCGAGGGATGGCTTGAACCTCCCTCACCCCAACCCTCTCCCACCGGGAGAGAGAGCAAAATAAGGTCCAGGCGAGCCTGGCCTGTTAACGGAGTCCGCGGACTGAGTTTGAGTAGTTCGCGTACACATCGGTGTACAACTCTTCGATCGGTGGCAGAGGGCTCTCGTCGGCAAATTTGACCGCATCTTTTATTTCCTGATCGATCTCGTTCCTGATCCGCTCCAACTCCACCTCGTCCATCAGATCTTGCTCGACAACGCGACGCTCGAAGTTCGGTAGCGGGTCGCGGGCCTTCCACAACTCTTCCTCTTCCGGGAGTCGGTAAGTGTGCGGGTCATCTGCGTGATAGTGGCCGTGGAATCGATAAGTTTTCAACTCGAGGAAGGTCGGACCATCACCGGCTCGAGCCCGTGCGATCGCCTCCCCTGCCGCGTCGTATACGGCAAACACGTCCATCCCATCGACCACGACGCCGGGCATCGAGTATCCGGCTGCACGATCTGCGATGTCCGTGACGGACACCGCGTACTCGACCGGGGTCGACTCTGCGTAATGGTTGTTCTCGCACACAAAGATCACCGGCAGCTTCCAGACGGAAGCGAGGTTCATGCTCTCGTGGATGGTTCCCTCTCCGGTCGCGCCGTCCCCGAAGAAACTGACGCCGACGGTGCCATTTCCCTTAAGTTTGGCGGTGAGCGCCGCTCCCACGGCCAGCGGTATCCCGGCCCCAACGATGCCGTTTGCTCCGAGCATCCCTTTTGTAAAATCGGCGATATGCATCGAACCGCCTTTGCCTTTGCAAAGGCCGGTGTACTTGCCGAATATCTCGGCCATCATCCCCGCCGTATCGACACCTTTTGCGATGCAGTGGCCGTGACCTCGATGGGTACTGCCTATCCAATCGTCATCCGTGAGATGGGCACAGACCCCGGTTGGACCGGCCTCTTCGCCGTCAGATGTGTGGGCGACACCCATCGATTTGCCCAGCACGGTTTGCTCCAGCAACACCTCTTCAAACCGTCGGATGCGGTACATGGTGGTGTAGATCCAGCGCAACTTTTCGGGAGTGATCTCCATCGCCGTCTCCACCCGCATTGATCTCCCCATCCATAGACGGAGGGTCAGCACGGGCACTGTCTGGTGTCCGGGAACTCGTGAGGAGTTCGAGAGCTACTTTTGGGACCGTGCGCGTGCGGGCATGCACGTGTGGCCCGGTGCGGCGCATCCTAGCATCGGGGCACCAGAAACGTGATGACGAACTCGAGGTCCTCGTTCATACGCCTCTCCGATCGCGGCCCGCACGATGACCGGGAAGCTCGCAGAGCCAGTACATGAACCTTTGAGTCTTACATCTGGGGATCTCATTTCAGGGAATCTTACCGGGAGAGTATTCCGGCGAATTCATAGTCACATCAGGCTTAACATCACACTTATAAGTACCGCCAGACCCTTTCAGATGGGAAACTGGGGTATCGCCGTCACCCGTGAACTTCAGAACATCTCGGAAATCAGGGGGCCAGACCTGAATGGGACGAATCTACATTGACGTTGAGGAAAGCCCCAATTGCGACTACCACCCGATGCAGACGTTTGAGACCCGAACGCCAGCACGTGAGGTAGATGAACTATGGATCTCCGGGGTGCCGGGAAAGAAGGGCGGGCATTTGATCGTCGGCTGGACCAGTGATGAGGACGGAAGTCCGTGTCCGTTGACGCTGGTACAGGTCACGGATTCCGGGGCCGCCGTATCTCTCCTAGTCGCAGGCGGCGACTTTGGGCTCCGGGTCAAGCCGGAAGACTCCGGCGACTGGTCACTCGCGGCTGAAGATCAATGGGGAGAACCATTCATGCTGCTTGATCCAGAAGCTGCGATTCGCGAGATCTAATAGTGAAGTAGCACCCCTCCAGAGGTCTAACGCGAGAACGCCCCGGTCTTGCCGGGGCGTCTTGATTACTGGTTCCGGGCGCGATGGTCAGGGCTGTGGATCACGCGGTGTGAACATAGAGCCGCCTTCAGAAATGGATCCGATGGTCCGTTTCTTTCCAAATACTCGGCCGATCGGGTTCTTGCTTCCAGCCGCAGCGATCGCTATCGCACCGGCGATTCCCGCGGCCGCCAGACCTACGAAACTGCGCCGTGTCACGCCTTTTGGTTGCCGTTTGGTCTGCTCTTGCAACTACTTCACCTTGTTATATGGATACGTTTGTGTGGGAATCGCCCGACATTCGCCGTGAGAAGTACCCTGAAACGATAGGGGAAACGATCTGTACGACCGGTACAGTGCCGCAATTATAGGGTCGAGGAGATATGACCCGCAAGGAATCGTCTTGTAGCGGCCGAGCAGTTAATCCCATGTGTCTCCCAATGTGTTTCAGGGACAGACAACCGAATGTCGCGTCCATAAGCGAAAATTGTCTCTTGACCGCAAATCCAGCAAATGATAGTTTTCACAGGTCGTCTGGCGAGGCGTAAATTTCGTCTCGATTCAAACGTACGTTTTGCACCGTCACCAACCCACCCGATCAACCGATTGCGACGGGTGAATCAACAGGATGGACCGCCGAAACCGATGCCGGACCCCGCCCCCCTTCTACAAGGCGACTGGTCGGATAACGGAGCTGCGTTGAAGCTTCTGTGGATCAACCTCCTGTTGATGACCACGGCCGCTATATCGCTTGGATTCGCACATGCCATCATCCCGTCTGCGGTGGACAGCGGCACATTCTCCCGCACCGCGTCTCGCTTCCGTCCTTTTCTATACGTGATCGGAACGATCGCGATCGTCATTACCCTCGTCAACGTCTTCTTCATCATAGATATCAGCCGAGGCTGGCTTGAAGACATTTACCCGAGGTGGTACGAGTAACGCCGGGGGCGTTACTCATAACGCGTAATTAACAACCGGCCGATTGAACAGTCGACCTTATTAAGAGTCGCAGCGCGCTGCGAGTGGTGAAAAGACACTGAACCAGCAACCCGATACGGATAACGGCCGGCCAGCATGGGTCAAGGTTCTGATCCCTGTGCTCGCCCTGGGTGGTATCGGGGTCACAGCCGTCATGGGGTTCGTGTTTGTATTCATCATCACAGCATGGTTCGGCAACCCGCTGCCGGTTTTCGGTTTCGACCAGAGTCCTGAGCAGCCGATTGCATTCCCACACACAGCGCACGCGGGTAGTGAACCACTTGTAAATGCCGACGGCAGCCCGAAGTTGGACGCCAATGGCAATCAGTTGACAGGCATCGGCCTGGACTGCACCTTCTGCCACCGCACTGTGACCAGCACCAACGTCGCCGGTATCCCGCCGGTAGAGACGTGTGTCACCTGTCACCGAGTCATCGGCGCAACCGACAGCGAGCCACTAACTTTGCTAAGAACCATCGGACTGGGGGAAGATCCGGGACCGATCCAATGGAAGCGGGTTCACCGCTTGCCGGACCACGTCCGCTTCGTACACGAGCCGCACATACGGTTCCTGACGGCGGCGGACAACACAGATGTAATTGCCAACCGGGACGAGGCCGCGATCCTCGCCGGTACCCAGATGGATGGCTCCGTAGTGGCGGCCGTCACCTGTTCTACCTGCCACGGTGACATCAAGTCACAAGAACAGGTTGCACAGGTAGAACCGTTGAAGATGGGACAGTGCGTCGACTGCCACCGGAAAAACGACGCACCGACTGACTGCACAACCTGTCACTTCTAAAAACAACTATTGGACTGTGCTTACAGGAATTTCTGGGGCACGTAAATTTCGGAACTAACACAAGGAAGAGATGGCGACCCGAATCCGATGAAGCTCTCTAGACGGGAATTCATGACCCTCGCGGGCGGCTCCACTGTTGGAGCTGTCATCTTTACCGCGTGTGGCGTCCCTGCGGATGAACTGCTTGTCGAAGCGCCACTCAATCTGCCTGAAGACCTCGTAACCGGCATTGACAGCTGGTTCGCCACAACAGATGACTCCGGACTCGGTGTCATCGTCCGGGTCATGGAAGGCCGGGCAAAGAAAATCGCCGGCAACCCTGACTACCCGATCAACGTCGGCAAACACGCTGTCCACACAGACGCCGCGTTACAGGCGCTCTACCACCCGGACCGGGTAGGCGGGCCGATGCGACGCCGGACTGCCGGTCAGCCTCTCGTACCGATCTCATGGGACGAGGCGAACGATCTTCTCGCACAGTGGATGACCGACGCAGACGGCAGCCTCGCCATCGTCACAAATCCGATTCGTGGCGGAGACGCTCGGATTGCCGGAGATGTGGCATCGGCGTTCAATGGCCGGCTTATGTTCTTCGACCCGCTCGAACAGGGTGTCCTTCATGAGGCCATCAAGACCGTGTTCAAGCAGGACCGGATTCCAGAATTTGACATCGCCAACGCAAGCACCGTGCTGTCCTTTGGCGCTGACTGGCTCGGAACATGGCTCTCGCCCGTGCGCTACAGCACGAAATACGGCGATTTCCGAGGCGGCGATCATCGTGGCTTCATGATGCACGCCGAGTCACGCATGTCCATCACCGCCGCTGCGGCCGACCGATGGCTGACGGTCAATCCTGGATATGAGGGCGACCTCGCCGTCAGCATCGCAAGCGTCATCGTGAATGAAAATCTGGTCTCGGACGCCAACATCGCTGCTTACACCGCCAACATTCCGGAGGGCGAACTTGAGAAGTGGGCGCCCGAGCTTGTCGCTGGCAGGATCGGCGTGTCCGTGGAGCGCATCAACGATGCGGCCCACAAGTTCGCAGGCGAAGGCCCGAGCATCGCATTTGGCGGTGGTTCGGCGGGCGCACAGACGAACGGCGTATTTAACCTCACCGCCATATACGCGCTGAACATCCTCGCCGGAACGGTAGGTAAAAAGGGCGGGATTCAGTTCAACCCAGCCGGGCCACAGGGTCTGCCAGACTCGGCCACCGGCGCATCATTTGAAACATGGGAAGAGGAACTCTCCCACTGGCGTGCAGGCAACGTCAAGACCGTAATTTTGCGGGGCGTTGACCTTGTCCACGGCCTGCCACGATCGGTAGATGCCGAGGGCGCACTCGATAACGTCGACAACGTGGTGGTTTTTGCCGGCGTCCTGGACGAAAGTTCCGCACACGCCAACTTGATCCTCCCCGAAAACTCTTACCTGGAGAACTGGGGACTCGACGTGCCGGAACCGGCGCCCGGGTACGAGGTGGTCGGCATTCGACAGCCCGTGGTCAACGCTCCGTTAGACGGCGAGACACGTGCCAAGCTGTACGACAGCCGTAACTTCCTCGACACCCTGATACAGGCGGCCGGATCACGCGTATCGATCAACAGCGTTAAAGAGTTCGTCGAGGACACGGTCGCTGATATTTACTCTGACGGTCGTGGTTCCGTAACCGCCGGAGACGCCCGACTGTTCATGAACGGTGTTCTGCAACGCGGCGGCTGGTGGGACGTGGACGCCACGGCGGCCACCGATTCACCTTCCAGCATTCCGTCACCAATCGCCAAAGCGGCGGGGCCGGGACTATCCGAACTTGAGGAGAGGGTTGAAGGACACGTGTTCACACTCGTGCCGTTCGCCCACCAGTCCCTGCTCGATGGCCGAAATGCTTCAGCGCCGTGGGCGCAGGCGACCCCGGATCCCATCACCACGGTTGCGTGGACGACATGGGCAGAGATCAATTTCGACAAGGCCAAAGAACTGGGCATCGGCGAAGGTACGTGGATCACGATCCGCACAACGGTCGGTGAAATCACCCTCCAGGCGTACCCACATCCCGGCATTTCACCTGACGTAATCGCCATCCCGATCGGCCAGGGTCACAAAGAAGAAATCGGCGGACGATACGCCGAGGACCGCGGCGAGAATGTCTTGAATATCCTCGTCGACAAGAAAGAGTCAGAGACCGGCGCTCTAGCATGGGCCGCGACACGGGCCGTGGTGAGCAAGTCCGGTGGCAAGAAGGAATTCCCGAAATTCGAGGGTGACGCGAAGGACATTATCCGTCCCGCCGAACAAGGTGTTCCAATCCTTCTCGTCGAACCGGGTCAAACCGCGCACGAGGCTCAGGAGCGCGACCACGAACTTCATCTCCGTTTCATCTCGAACGACGAGTAGCTGAGGGTTACGAAAAGTAAATGGTTACAGCTGCAGAGAGGGTTTCCAGCCACAAATGGGGCATGGTCGTTGACGTCGACCGTTGCACCGGATGTCAGGCGTGCGTCATGGCATGCCAGGCTGAAAACAACATCCCCCTCTCAACGGAAGACTTATACAGGCAGAAGCGGACCTTCGCCTGGATTCGGGTAGAGCGCTACTGGTATGGCGACTTCCCGGATGTGAAGGCGCGGTTCATCCCGATCATGTGCCAGCACTGTGAAAACGCGCCGTGCGAGCCCGTATGCCCGGTGTTTGCCACGTACCACAACACCGAGGGCATGAACGTCCAGATCTACAATCGTTGTGTCGGCACCCGATACTGCGGAAACGGTTGCCCTTATAACGTCCGTTTCTTCAACTACTGGGAGCCCGTCTGGCCGACCACGCTGCGTAATCAACTGAACCCGGATGTCACTGTGCGAAGCCGTGGAATCATGGAGAAGTGCAGTTTCTGCGTGCAGCGGATTCGCCGCGGCGTCCGAGAGGCCGCCCGTGACGGCCGTGATCTCCAGGACGGGGACATCGGAACGGCTTGCACCGACGCTTGCCCGACCAACGCCCTTGTTTTCGGCGACTACAACGACGAGAACAGCCGCGTATCGATCATGGCGAAGGACGACCGCAAGTACACGCACCTCGACAAACTGAATACCGATCCCAATGTCCTTTACCTGGCGCAGGTAGACGCTACCGGAGGAGCAATCGGTGGCCACGAGTAGCCTGATAACGGACGCTCCGGATAACCGGCCGTCCAACATAGAAGCTACGGCTCTTTTGGCCGGCGAAGGCAGGACCGCTATCGGCACCGGCCTGAAGCGGTTCATGTGGCTGCTCGCCACGCTATCGGTTATTGGTTTAGTCGGAATCGTCTTCCGCTTCATCAACGACGACGGCAGGCAGGAATGGGGCTACTACGCCGCGACGCTCGCCTGGATGCTGACCGTTTTCGGCGGAGCGCCGATGGTGGCGATTGCCCCGGCGATCGCCAAGGCCAACTGGGTACGCCCGGTGGCACGCATAGCATCCCTCGGCGCGATCGCTACGGCGGTCATTGCGCTTTTGATGATCCCCTTGCTGTTCAAGCTTCCGGCGCTGACCGAGTTTTCTGAAGTACTCGGTGACGACGTACGCCGCAAGTCGATCTGGTTTGACTCCCCCCGGTACGCTCCACATTTCTGGAACGTTCTGGTCCTGTTGACGCTGGCGTTGGTCGGAATTGCGATGGCGTACGTGATGGCCATCCCGGACTTTGCTGCGATTCGTGACCACGGCAGCGGCTGGAAGCAGCGCTGGGGCAAGAAACTGGCCCGCGGGTTCTACGGCCGCCCGCAGCAGTGGGAATGGCTCAAGATGCGTATCGGCATCACCGGCGCCATTTACTTTGCGATGCTCCTGTTCACGAACTTCACGTTCAGTCTTGACTTCGCGGTAAGCCTGGTTCCCGGTTGGAAGGACTCGGTCTTCCCCTTCTACCACACGATCAGTTCCTTCCAGGCAGGTCTGGCCTTCGTCATCATCGGAGTCTGGGCGGCACGTCGCTGGGGAGGAATGAACCAGTACGTAGGCCACGAGCAAATGTGGTCACTCGGTAAGTTCATGCTTGCGACCACCCTGTTGTGGTTCTATTTCTTCTACTCCAGCTTCATCGTGTTCTGGTACGGACGATCTGAGTCTGACTCGGCGACGATCAAGCTGCTTGTGTCCGGTCCCTACGTCTACCTGTTCTGGACGGTCTTCTTCCTGGTGTTCATCATCCCGTGGTGGATCATGATCTGGAACAAGGTCAGGGACAGCGTATGGGGACCGCCGATCGCTGCCTTTATCATCCTGTTTGGACTGTTCCTCGATCGCATCAGGATCTATGTAGCATCCTGGAGTGCGGTTCCGGACGATCTTGAACTTGCAACTACCGACATTTTGCAAGAGATGCCGGACACCATGTGGCCGGACGTATTTGACGTGTTCATCATGGTCGGCCTCCCGGCGCTCGGTCTGCTTTCGATCCTGTTGGTGACCCGGTTGGTTCCATTGGTGTCTCTCTGGGAGATTCAGCAATCACGCCTGATAACCAAACCAGTACGGTTCCTGAGGAGCCACGTCATGTTGGTGGGTAAACCCGACTAATGCAACAGCGACGCATACTCGACGAATTCACCATAAACCGCGAGCTTCTGCGCGGGAATCTGGCGACGCCCAAGTGGTGGCTGCCTACGGTTCTTGGCCTCCTCGTGGTAGTGCTATTTGGCTTCACCCTGATGGGTATCATGTTCAACCGCGGCCTTGGCGTCACGGGTTTGAGCAGGCCCGTCTACTGGGGTCTGTTCATTACCACCTTCGTGTTCTGGGTCGGTATCAGCCACGCCGGGATCATGATCTCGGCAATTCTCCGTCTGACTCAGGCGGAGTGGCGGAGGCCTGTGACACGTGCGGCAGAGCTCCTTACGGTGTTCTCGCTGTTGACAGCATTGTTCTTCCCGCTCATCCACGCCGGACGGCCGTGGAGAATCTTCTACTGGATTACACCGTTCGACTTCTCACGCGGCATTTTCCCGAACGCCCGCTCACCGTTGATATGGGACCCGTTTGCGATCGGCACCTACCTCACCGGTAGCACGCTGTTCCTGTACGTTGCGCTCCTACCCGACCTTGGCGTGCTACGTGACCGTACGACCGGTTGGAAGCACTCTTTCTACACTGTTGCTTCGCTCGGCTGGCGCGGTAACCCGCGACAGTGGCGACTTCAGACCGTGGCGGGAATCCTGCTCTCGGCTTTGATGCTCCCGATCTTCGTATCGGTCCACAGCATCGTGTCGTGGGACTTTGCCGTGACACCTGCTGTTGAGGGCTGGCACTCCACCGTTTTCGCCCCCTACTTCGTCGTAGGCGCGGTTCACTCAGGTGTGTCCGCAGTTGTGACGATGATGGCGCTCATGCGCTGGCTCTGGGGCTGGGACAACTACATCCGTCCGGAACATTTCGACGCGCTCGGAAGGCTGCTTATTGTCGTAGCGTGTGCATGGCTGGGTCTCACGTTTGCGGAGCTCATCTTTGGTGTCTACAGCCTGGAGGCTCCTGAACGGGCGCTTCGTGAAATGCAAATGTTCACGTGGCCCTGGAACCTCTTATTCTTAATCTTCTTCTTAACGGCCTTTGCTATACCTGTGCCGTTATGGTTCTTTAAACGTGTCCGGAACAACATAGCGATGATGTTCTGGACGTCCATCCTGGTGAACATCGGGATGTGGCTCGAACGTTTCTTGATCATTGTCCCGGGACTCTCAAGAAAACAGCCGTTCGTATTCACGTGGGATTCATATCAGGTAAGCCCCCTGGAGTGGGGCCTCCTGCTGTGGTCGTTCGCATGGGTATTGATGTTGATGTTGTTGTTCTCCAAGTTCTTCCCGTTAATACCGCTCTTCGAGACCAAAGAAAGCCAGGTTTTCACGACCGATGTCCAGATCGGGCGCGTGACCATGCCGGCTGTAATCAGGGAATTGGATTAGGTAACGCACGATGGCAGCAGCAAATAGCGTTCTAGGGCTTTACGACACACCCGATGCCGGCGCCAACGCCATGGACGGACTCAAGGCCGCCGGGTTTGAGCTTGGCACTTTCGACGTGCTCACCGGCACGCCGTATCCAGAGGGCGCGTTCGGTGAATATGTTCCTCAGCACAGGCTTTTCCGATTCCCGTTCTTCGGGGCCATCGTGGGCCTGACTCTGGCCATCCTGTTCACAGCGGGCACACAACTCGCCTATCCGGTGGTCACGGGTGGTAAGCCGATCCTGGCTGTATTCGCCATGCTGATCATTGCTTACGAACTGACGATGCTTGGGGCGGTCATAGCGACCGTGGTCGGCATCATCTTTGAGTCACGTCTGCCTAACCTGAACCTCGGCGCGTACGACACACGGATCACCGAGGGTTACATCGGTGTCGTCGTGGAGTGCGAGGACGACCGATTGGAAGAGGCACGCGGAGTGCTACAGACAGCCGGCGCTCTGGAGATCAAAACGGCTTGAGTCTTCGAACGACAGATATCTCGCGCAACGTCCGATCCCGCTTCGCGGGCCGTCGCATGCTGATCGCGCTCGCATCTTTTGCCCTTCTGGCGACCGCATGTGTGCAAGAAAGCGGCACGTACCCGATCGAGATCTTCACCGAGATGCACTATTCGCAGTCTTATCGCTCACAGGAGATTCCACGTCTTAGCGGTGTTGAGTCTGCGGTGGCGTACAACGGTGAGGGCGATGCCCAGACCGTGTCAAACATACTCCCAGCGCGAGAGGCACATGCCTACGACGCCGGAGCCGGAGCCGAGTTGTTCCGGGTTAACTGCTCCGCATGCCACGGTCAGGCAGGCCTCGGCGACGGACCGGCCGCAGCACACATCACATCACCAAACTCGGCGTGGGCGACGGACAACGGGTCTCCGTACAACGGACCGCCCGACCTCCAGGTAACACGTACCCGTATAAATGAAGATGCAATGTTCAGCATCATCACGAACGGGATCCTCGTAATGCCAAGGTTCGGCCCGCTTCTTTCGGAAGCCGAGCGCTGGGACGTGGTGCAGTATATCTTCGATACATCCGGAACCGGTCTCGGGCAGTAAGTCCTTAGGCAGCACGGTCTTAAACCCGGGTCAATTGACCCGGGAGTCATCAACCGGCGATACCATGGAGTCATGGGACTCGTCACGGAAATAACCAGACCCTCGGAGTACGGTGCCGGGGCGCGGTAAGCAAATTGAGCTACGCCGTCATAATCCGCACCATCTCGATAACCGCCCTGTTGTTGGCGGCAACCTTTCCGTTGTTTGACGGTGCGTCGGTGCACGCCCAATCTGGCGACACGACAGATAACGTCGGATCGCCTGAAATCACGTCCGCGATCACGATCGGACCCGATCAGGATCGTGAATTTGAGAAACGCGCTCAGGGTCTTGAAAAGCAGTTGATCTGCCCTATCTGTCCCGGCGAGACGCTCGACCAGTCCTTCGTCCAGATCAGTCAGGATATGAAACGCATTCTTCGAGAGAAACTCCAGGAGGGTCAGGACGAAGGTCAGATAAAAGACTTCTTCGTCGCTCGCTACGGCACAAGCGTTCTGGCAGCTCCACCGCGATCCGGCTTCAACCTTATGACATGGATAGTCCCGCCCATCGGCATAGCCCTGGGAGTCGTCGGGCTGTTTTTTGTGATGCGACAGATGCGCCGGGGGAGCGTTAATCCTGTTGCCGCGGGCGTGGGAGGGATGATCCCGGGCGAATCCGTGGGTGGTGATCTGGACGACTATCTCGCCGAGGTCGACCGTGATCTTGCGATACATGATTCCCCTGGTGGCGATCATGGCGTCGACCACGGCGACGAGAATGACAGGAGCTCTGAAGCCTAGATGGCAGATCTCGGCACGATGTCCCTGCTGCTTGCGTTGGCGCTGGCGGTCTACGCGGGAGTTGGTTCGGTTGCGGGCGTAAAGCTTGGTTCAGGCGATCTCGTGATGAGCGCGCGGCGTAGCGCATACATGGCAGGACTTGCGCTGGCGGTCGCTGTCGGAGCGCTGGTGTACGCCTTCGTCACACATGACTTCTCGATCGAATACGTACGAGGTCATAGCGACCTGGCGCAGAGCCAGGCGTACACATGGGTAGCGATGTACGCCGGTAATGAAGGCTCGCTCCTGTACATCACTGCCATCTTCACCGTGATGTCCATGGTCGCAATCTACGTAACTCCCCGGCGGCTTGAGCCGTCCCGCCCGTACATAATCGCCATCCTGATGGGCATCAGCGTTTTCTTCCTCACCGTGCTGCTGACGCTCGCCGACCCGTTCGCTCCTGCCCTTTTCGATGACGGCCGCGCCATCGGCGTTAACCCCCTTCTACGACACCCGGGCATGTTCATACACCCGCCGCTCCAGATGGCGGGCCTTGTGGGCGTCGCGATTCCGTTCGCATTCGTCGGTGGGGCGATGATCGCCGGGCAGACCCGTGACCAGTGGCTTGACGCAGCCCGGGTCAGCGCGATCCTCGTCTGGGCGACTTTAAGCGCAGGCCTGCTTATAGGCGCATGGTGGGCTTACACGATTCTCGGCTGGGGTGGCTACTGGAGCTGGGATCCGATCGAGAACGTGGCCATCATGCCCTGGCTGGTGCTCACTGCCTTTATCCACTCGGTAATGGTCCAGAAGCGCCGCGGCATGTTCAGGATGTGGAACATCGCCCTGCTCTCTATGGCGTTTGTCCTGGCGCAGTTTGGCCTATTCATCAACCGTGGCGGTCCCGTCGTATCCGTGCACTCGTTCGGGGCTTCGACGATCGGGAGCGTCTTCCTGGGCTTCATGCTGTTCAGTCTGCTATTTGCGCTCGTCATATTCCTGTGGCGTTATCCGATGCTCAAAAGCGACCGGCCGCTTGAGTCATTCCTGTCTCGTGAAGCCAGCTTTCTCGTCAACAACTTCCTGTTCCTAGGGGTGACATTTGTGACCCTGTGGGGCATTCTGTTCCCTCTGTTTTCTGAGTTTGCGAACAACGAGACGGTTACCGTTTCAGCGCCCTGGTACAACCAGATAAACGGCCCGATCCTGCTAGCTATCGTCATTCTGATGGGCATCGGCCCACTGCTTCCGTGGCGCCGAACCACCGCGACAAGCGCGCGGCGATGGCTCAGTATCCCTGTCGGCATAAGCCTCGCGACGATGGCGCTACTCTGGATATCTGGCGTACATGAGTTGTGGGCGATTGTCGGGTTTGGAGCTCTCTCCATGGTGATGTCCGCCGTCATGGAAGAGTGGTACCGCGGCACGATGGCGCAACGCCGGGCCGGTCTTAACTTTGCGACCGGATGGTGGCGCATGGTGAGCGGGAACCGGCCGCGGCACGGCGGCTACATCGTGCACATCGCGATAATCGCTCTTGGCATCGGGATCATCGGCACGAACTTCTTTCAACAGAGAGCCGATGTAGCGCTCGCTCCGGGGGAAAGCTTCACCCTTGACGAATATCGGGTCGAATACGTCAGCACAGAGAACGAACTGCGCGTAGACCGGATTTCAGAGTGGGCGAACGTCAACGTATATAAAGACGACGAACTGATCGCAAGTCTGGCGCCGTGGCGGGCCTTCTACCCGGTGTTCAATATGGCATCGGTCCGCGCCTCCGTGTACAACGTCCCGCTTGTGGACATCCCAGGGCTGCCGTCATATCTGGACCCGGGCCTGGAAGACCTGTACATAGTCCCGAGCGAGTTCCTTGAAGATGGCCGCGTGGTATTGCGTATCAGCATCAATCCGGCGGCGTGGTGGCTCTGGGTCTCAGGCCCGATATTCATCTTCGGGACGATAATCGCCCTATGGCCAGCTCCTCTTCTGGAGCGTCGCACTGTGCCAGTACGCACACGAACCCCGTCCACGCCTCAGACCGCCAGTTCCGTAGGTGTGTGAATCTTGTCTCGAATTAAAGTGGCATGCCGATAGCCCTTGGGGCCATAGTGGCGCTTGTATCGCTGGTCGTAATCGCCATCCCGTTCATACGTCGTTCCGGCGCAGTGCTATCCGCGCGATACACCAGTGAGGTGGACCGGCTGACAAGTCTCAGGTCTGATCTGTACGAACGGATCGGTCTGTTGCAGGCCGACCATGCGGCGAAAACGGTCACGGATGAGGATTATCAGCACCAGCTCCTTGAACTGAGAATCGGGGCCGCTGAAACGATAAGGCTGCTGGACCAGCTTGGATATGAAGAAGAACCTCAAAACGCCCCGGCCTCTTTGACCCGGGAATCGCTTGAGGAAGAGATCGCAGCGCTCAGACTAGCCGGCTCCCGACGGGATTCTGGGGGCAATAGAGAGTCCGAGTCTGACGGTGCCGGAATGACCGGAAAGACGGAGTTGAGGGACAAGTGAGATCTGCCGAATTGATATCTCCGATAAGGCACAGGCCCTACATGAAGGTCATGGCTATCGTGGCGCTGTTTGCCGTTATCGGCCTTTTCACGTCCGCGGACAGCAACAGTGCCCTTGCACAACGGCCTACCCCGGATCGCGTGGCAGGAGCGGTTAGCAATGGCACGGCAGGCGCCGATGTTCCGGAAGGCTTCGAGATAACACTGTTGGGCTTCAGGGACGGCGGATTTGTTGATCAACAGATCGCGACCGTTGGCCCGGACGATCCATTGTTCGAGTTCACGAATCTGATGAAAGACGAGGACATCGAGTATCGACTCGCCTGGGAGTACGGCGGGGTCACGGATTCGATCTTTCTGGTTGACGAGGTCGCGCCGCAGAACCTTCCGATTGTGATTTATGAGACGACAGACTCCCTGGAAAATATCCGGGTCGGCGCACACGCGACAATCATCCCGACGGTGGTCGGATCAGACCGCCTTATGGGCGTCCTGGACCTGGTAACACTCCGAAATGACGGCGATCGCACGTTTGTCCCGGACCCTTCAAACCCGAATTTCACCGGCCTGAACATGCTCAGATTCAGCCTCCCCAGAGGCTATGAGGAGCTGGCGGTAGATAGTGTCCTGCCGCAGGGCCAGTTGCTCGAGATCCCCACCGGATTCGCCATGACCAACCCGATCCCTCCGGGCGAACACGAAATTCTGTACAGCTACGCCATCAACTATTCAGGGACCGCACTTGAATTTACGAGAACGCTGGCATTTGGAGTCGACGAGCTTCGTGTCCTGATCCC
>JAYGCG010000027.1:0-2987 GCA_046583455.1 Dehalococcoidia bacterium
TGTCGATTTCTTGCGTTCGCAATGCCTTCGTCAAAATAGCCGAGAGCACGATCTCGGTCCCCCAGAAGAACCAACGCTCCGGCGAGAGTTCTATGGACAGGGCCAAGCACAGTGTTGCTCGCCGTTTCAAGTGTGATGCGCAAGGCCTCGAATAACTCTCCAAGGCCCTCCGACTGCCCCCTGAAGATAAAGCCTTGCAGTCGGGCGACATCTTGTATCACTCCTCCACCCAGAGCCCACATATTCTGATTAGCCACCACTAGTGTCCGTAAAATCTGCTGATTGAGATCATTCGACTGATCGAGGGTAGATGCCACGTCCAATCCATGGAACGTAGGACTGACCCCCAACTTCAACAATGGCACACCGGCTTCATTCGTAGACCGCGAGGACGCGCTGACCAGGTTTCCCCAGTCTGATTTTATGTTGTCAAAATCCCCGGTCCATAACTTCACGATAAATCTGGTCATGGCGGCGTCGGCTGGAATGAATCTGTCGACACGGTCGGCGTTCTCCAATATCTGATCCCAGTCACCGCTCAAAAGCGCTGATAACAACAGTGGACCAGCGGCCTGGGACACCCAGACCCGATGGCCAAGCGTCAGGGCGGCGTTTAAAAACTTCTCACGCTCCCGTGCTGATTCGTCGAATCGCCCGGTTCCTTCCAGTCCAGATACGACCCATAGCCGGGCGCGCAACTCGGTTTCTCGGTCGTTGTGAACTAGGGCTAACTCCAATGCAGCTGAGGCGGCTTCTAGTGAGTCGGCTGAAAGCAGGTCAAAACCATCGGCGTTCGCCCGCATCGCAAGAGCACGGGCTTCGAGAATCGGATCCTCTTGTCGTCTTGCGATAGAGATCGCTTCATCGAACGAATCTCGTGCTTCCTTTCCGTTGCCTTCGATGAACCTCACCCATCCAAACGGCACCAGCAGTCGACCACGCTCATGGGAGCCAGCCGCGGTGAGTCCGATGCCTCTGTGAATGACAGGCGCCATTTGAGCCAGCATGTGTATGTTATGCGGCCGGGCCGCGATCTCGATTGCTTCAGAGTCAAAACCGTTATCGATGTAGTAGTCGAAGGCCGCCGTCAGGTTTTCTATGGCTGCTGGTTCATCGTTCACGGCGATGCGGGCCATTCCGAGCTCTGACAAGATCAGGGCGACATCCTCGGACATCGGACCATCTTCAAGAGCAGATGCAGCGGAACTCAGATGCGAAACGCCCGCCTCGTACGCAAAGGTGTCAAGAGCACGTCGTCCGGCGATCGTCGAGTAGCGGACAAGTTTGTCCGTGCCGAGCACCGGTTCGGCTTCAGCAAAGTGCGGCACCAGTTCCACTGCGTGCTCATCCGCACGATCGCCATACAGGCGTTCTAGCGTCTCAGCAATACGTGCGTGAAGGCGGACCTTGCGGGCGGACGAGAGTTCGCTTGTTAGCGTCTCTTGAACAAGGGCGTGTGTGAACTGGTAGCGGCCGATCTCGTCGGGCAGCTCCTCAATAAGCTTTGAATCGAGCGCCTCATCCAACACGTCCAGAAGCTGGCCCTCTGTTGTGTCCTCCGAGAGTTCCTTGAGAGCGTCCAGGGTGAACTCACGACCGACGACGGCCGCGACGGTAAATATCTCGTTGGCCCGGTCCGACAACCGGTCCAGACGGCGTCCGATAACCTCACGCACGCCCTCAGGGATGCGGACAGACCAGCTTGAACGACCGGAGACCTTCTCTTCGGTCAATTCGCCTGACTGTATGAGGTCTCGGATGACCTCCGTGACGAAGAGTGGATTGCCCTCGGTATGGCGTTGAACGGTAGCGGAGAGTTCTGCCGGTGCCGAGAACCCGGCTGCAATCTCAACAAATCGGGCGATGTCTGACTCGCTCAACCCCCTGAGAACCACACGCTCATACAAACGATCTCTGGCCAGGTCTCCAAGCGTGACGCTCAGCGGATGCCGGCGGTTCAACTCCATGTCTCGATAAGTACAGATCAGCAGCACACGAGACTGGTTCATCTCACGGGCAATGAATTCCAAGAACGCGAGCGTCGGCTGGTCTGACCAGTGAAGGTCGTCTAGGACGATCACAATCGCCTGAGACTGGCTGGCGGTTTTGAGGAAGCTCGTGATCGAGTCGAATAGCCGGAAGCGGGCTGAGTCCGGGTCGTCGATCTGCGGTGGCGGCGGAAGTTCCGGTAGCCGGTCCTTCACATCCGTGACGATCTCGGCAACAACCGACGCGCTCGAGCCCATCTGGCGGCGAAGTTCGTCGGCATCGATATCGCGCACGTAGCTACGTATCGCCTGAACCCACGGCCAGTACGGCGGTGCGCCTCCGCCTTCATAACAGCGACCCCACAGGACCTTTGCGCCCCTCATCCCGGCGTAAGTGGCTAGTTCTTCAGAGATGCGCGTCTTGCCGATGCCCGGTTCGCCGACCAGTGTGACGAGGCGGCCCCGGCCGCCAAGAACGTCTACCAACGCTCCCTTGAGCTGGTCCATCTCCGCCTGTCGACCGACAAATACGCCACCGGCGAGAGATTCCAGCGAGTTCGCTTCTCGTTCTACCGTCTCGCCGCGTGCTGTCAGATCGATGGCGTCCAGGGCATTTAGAACGTCCTGCGCGGACTCCGGTCTCTCCGAGGGGTCCTTGGACAGTAGGCGCATGATTAACGCCTCTAGCGGCCTCGGGCAGCTTCCGTTGTGCCATGTGGGAGCGACCGGCGGTGTGTTGATGTGCTGGCCGATGATGGCGATCTCGTCATCACCGAGGAATGGTGGTCGTCCGGTCACCATCTCGTAAAGCATGGCTCCCAGGGAGTACAGATCTGCCCTCGGGGTGATGTCGCCACCAGTGGCCTGTTCTGGCGGCATGTAGGAGACGGTGCCGACCATCATCCCTTCTTGTGTCAGGCGGGAACGGTCCGTCATAACCGCCAGCCCGAAGTCGCCGATCTTGGCGATTCCGTCCGAGGTCAACCAGACGTTGCCGGG
>JAYGCG010000062.1:0-7766 GCA_046583455.1 Dehalococcoidia bacterium
TGGGCGAACGTAACCTCGTAGTCACATCCGAAGGAATCGAATACGACAGCCCGATTTCCGGAGCTTGGATTCAAATTCCAAGCGTGGAAATAATTGGAGAAAAGAACCTCGGTATCACGATTCGGGCGAAAAGCGACGGTCCTAACCGTGGAACACTGTCCTGTGGCCTGACCACGAGTCCTGCAAATACGGCGACATTCACACTGGTGCCTGACGGTGAATGGCACAACTATGAATTCGTGATCCCACCCCAACCGACAGGATCTACTTTTCTGTTCTCTCAAGGTGGGCCTGCTGGGCACATTTCAGTTGCGTGGATAACTGTGGAGGCCCGTTGACGACGCGACCGGGCCGCCGAACGCTGACACGACACCTAATGGCTAGCTGTGGGACTGACGAGCCTATATTTATTGCGGGTGTGGTGCGAATGGAGGCGGGCCGAACAGACCGCTACTAAGGCGATCAAACTTGTAGGCCGTCTCGAAATTTCCTCCACGGACCGGGCGTATCTCGTGCGGCTACTGTCGACTGCGAGAAGGCCATCGAGCTACAGGACGAGGCGCTGGTCATCACCCAGGAACTGGGGATGAGGCCGCTCACCAAGCGCATCCTCGCGCGGTGGGAGATATTGCGGGCGTAGGTGATGCTGGTCCTTCGAGAACCCCAGGACACGGTTGAGAGCCTCGAATCACGGGAGAGTTGCCCGAGGACGTTGAGTTGAAAGGGATTCGGGATCCGATCGCGCTCGCTGCCGTATCAAACAAAGAGTGGTGGGCGACGCAGGACTCGAACCTGCGACCTCCTGCGTGTGAAGCAGGCGCTCTAACCAGCTGAGCTAATCGCCCGGGATCCCGGGCGCCGTATCTGGCATGGGGAGTTCGCCGTGTCAGAACCGAATACTGAGAATTGGTGGTAACGGCTGGACTTGGACCAGTTCAACAACCTGGAGAGTTTGGTCCTGCGTTTATCGTAATCCCGGTGAGCTCGTTGGGACTAGCGCCCAATGAGCTCACCTGCGATGCGTGCAACCAGCGTCTGAACAAGCAGCGTGGGGCGGCCGGACAGCTCGGCAAAGCGGTTGCGCATCTCCGAGTTGAAACTCATGCCGTCCAGAATCACGACTTCGAGGTCCGGGTCTGTTAGTTGTGCGGCTGCCGACTCGACCTCTGATTCGTCGTAAGGTGAGCAAACGGCGACTTTGACGGAGAAGCCATCGGCCTCCCACTTGACCTTTGCTGCTGCCGCCTGGCCTTCGATCGGCGTCACGATGCCGATTCGACGTGTCTGTGCGATAGCGCCTGCGATTGCCGGCATGATTCTGCCTGGCCGGATCACCGGGACGTCACAGTCGAACTCCGGGAAGTCGGGCGCCCCCAGGATCACGATCGCCTTCGCTCCCGCGGCCGCCAGCGCCTCAACGTGCTTAGCCGCCAGCGGCTGCAATGCGCTTAGTTCTATCTCGCGTGGGACCCCGTTCACCCCGACGAACGCCGGGTAATCCCCGGGTATGGCTGCGAGCGCATCGATCTCCTCTTCCGACAACCCGTCACACGCGCCACGCAACCGCAACTCAACTCCCGGGACGTACCGCCGAAACAACGCCTCGAAGTCCGGTCTGGGTGATGTGCCGAGTGTGACGAGTCCAAGCATGGGTGATATCCAAGGTTGAGGTAGGTGAAAACTTACGAGGTTGGGGGCAAATGATTGGGTGATCGAGCTTAAAGGGCTGTCAATAACCTCAGCGATAGTCTGTCATCTGACCCAAAATAGGCCCCGGTGCTAGCCGGCCGACTAGGTGGTGCGTTCTTCTATCCACTCCAGGTTGATCTCCAGTCCCAGTCCCGGCGCGTCTGACGGTGTTACATATCCGTCCTTGATGACTGCGGTGCCCGGGAGCAAAACCATCTCCTCCAGCGGCACTCCGGGAGGTGCCACGCCCTCCGACTTCTCAGCCCACATCACCGCTGGCATGGCCATTGCGAGGTGCTGTCCCCATGGGTAGCTGGAACTGGCGTGCGGTATGACCGTGATGCCATGTGCCTCTGCGAGATGACAGATCTTTACCCCGGCAGTGATGCCCCCGACCCACGATAGGTCCGGCTGGAAGATATCGACCAGACCGTGAGTCGCCGCCAGCGCGAACGGGTGTATCGAGTACCAGTGCTCCCCCGTGGCTAGCGTTTGAAAGGGGATCCGCTCCCGGACACGGAAATAACTGTCCATGTCCTCCGGAATCAGATAATCCTCAAGCCACTTGATCCGATACGGCCTCAACGCCTCGGCGATGCGCACCGCGTATTCGGTGTTGAACGACATCCATGCGTCGAGCGCAATTTCTACGTCGTCGCCAACCTGTTCACGCGTGGCGGCGACCAGCTCCTCGGTCTTCTTGATGCCGTCCAGCCCGTCCTCTGGTCCGGCCCGTTGGAACAGTTTCACGGCCTTGAAGCCAAGCTCAAGGAACCAGTCGATGCTGTGCTCGGTGCCGTACGAAATGTCCGTGTTTGAGGCGTAGACGAAGATCTTTTCCTTCTGTGGTCCGCCGAGCAGCTCGTACACCGGTACCCCGAGTATCTTGCCCTTGAGATCCCACAACGCCTGGTCGACGGCACTGATCGCGAAGCTCGCCAGACCGGCGCTGCTGTAAGGGGCTGAAGCGCGCTGCATCAGGTCCCAGAGCCGCTCCGTTGCCATCACATTCCCGCCCTCGACCACCTGGGAGAGATGATCGTTGATGATGCTGACGGTTGGCCCGCTGTGGAGGGTCATGCCGAAACCCCAGGTCCCGTCTTCTGCGGTGACCACGCACGCCGTTCGCTTCCACGTCGCTGACCAGTCGGCACGGGTCAGTTCGGGATATCGACGCATAGGACTGACAAAGCCGTCGCCCGGCAATTTTGGAACCCGGGGAGTGGTTTTCATCGGGGGCCTGACATCGATTCCGACGGCTCGAACGGACTTGATTTTCATGTTGTGGCTTACTCCAGTTGTGGCGATACGGACGCTGCTCAGCGCCGGGATTCTATGCCGTCACGGGCGTCAGTGCGCGGCAATTGCGGTCAGGTGAACCAGAAAGCTCCAAAAAAGAAGACCGAGTAACCGGATTTCAGGTCGAGACGGTGTGCCCCGCCAACAGATCATTGCTATCCTGCGAACCTGCCTGACGAAATACCCAGACCCCGCGCAAGCTGCCATGAAAACCGAACCCAACGCAGGTGGTGATACCGCAACTCACCACGAAGAGAGCCACGCCGATCAGAACCGGTCGTTGGCCGACGCACTTCGAAGCGTGCCAATATTTGCGCAACTTTCCGAAGCCGACATGCTCACTCTCGCTTCGGCGATCACGGTACAAAGCCTTGAGAAGGGCGAGATGCTGTTCGAGGAGGGTGATACCGGTGATGCCGCCTATGTGATCGAGTCCGGGGCGCTGGAAGTCCTCAAATCATCCGGGGATCGCCAGATCCTGCTGAACGCCTTGAGTCCCGGCGATGTTGTTGGCGAGATGGCACTGATCGATAATGCCCCGCGCATGGCGGGCGTCCGGGCGTCAGAGGCAACCACGTTGCACGTCCTGTCGAAGGGCACCTTCGATTCGCTCCTGGAACAAAGCGCGTCTGCGGCCCCCGGGCGATGTTTGACATCGTTGTCGGTCGCCTCCGGTCGACGGAGGGCCTTCTCAGCCAGAGTGAGCGAATGGCGCAGCTTGGCACGCTCACGGCCGGTGTGGCGCATGAGCTGAACAACCCCGGCCGCAGCGGGAAAACGGGGGGCTGACCAGCTGGCCGAGATGGCTTCGAGCATAGCCGATGCCTATCGAGGCCTGGCGGAGACCGGACCCTCGCATGAACAACTGGCCAGCATCAAATCTGCGTTGGAAGAGGCCTGCTCGCGCGACTCGTTTGATGGCGACGCCATGACCCGGAGCGACCTCGAGTTTGAGTTTGAAGGCTGGCTTAGAAGCGCGGGACGTAACGGATGCCTGGAGCGTCGCACCCGCCCTCGTGGATGCTGGCGTGGATATGGCACTGCTTGACAGCCTGGACGCCGAGTTCGGGTCAGATCTAGCGGGACCGGTGGCGAACGTCATCTCAAGGACCATGGCCGTGGAGAGACTGGTAGCCGAGATCGGCCAGGCGCCCGCCCGCATATCCGTCATCGTGAACCAGATGAAGGACTACGCCTTCCTGGATCAGGCTCCGGTTCAGTCTTTGAGTGTGACCGACGGTATCGACAACACCATCGCTGTGGTGAGCCGGCGGATCGCTGAGATCAAGATCACACGTGAGTACAGTTCAGATCTGCCTGATCTATGGATGTACGCCAGTGAGCTCAACCAGGTGTGGACCAATCTGCTTGAGAATGCCGCCGATGCGCTGAACGGTCGGGGGGGCATAATGATTCGAGCGTCCATAAATGATGCCGGCATCGTGGTCGAGATAGAGGACGACGGACCAGGCATTCTGGAGGGTATTCAATCAAGGGTGTTTGACGCGTTCTTCACAACCAAAGAGCCGGGCAGTGGGACCGGACTGGGACTCGACATCTCGTACAACATCGTGGCGCACAAGCATCACGGCGATATCACGATGAGGTCGGAGCCGGGAAGTACGGTGTTCACGGTGACGCTTCCACTCGACAACAAACTGGCGTAAGTCTTGCCGGGCAGTGAGGGAACGTGTGCTCGCCGATCGGCTACCCAATCGTCAGGACGCGGGCCTTCACCAACTCCGTTTTGCCTTTTGCGTTGATCTCAATGGACTCCACGTTCGGGAATTCGTCTGAAACGGCGTCGTGAACCGACTCGCTCATGACGATCTGCCCGCCTGTGGCATCGCTTTGCAACCGCGCCGCCGTATTGACCGTGTCCCCGAGCGCCGTGAAGTCGTGACGTCCCCGGTCCCGACTTTTCCGACGTAAGCCGGGCCGAAGTTGATCCCGATCCCGACCTCGACCCACGGTCCATCAGCACTGCCGTAACCAACGGCGTTCAGTAGTGCGACAGCTGCGTCAACCGCTGTGGACCTCATGTTCTCCACGAGTGCCGGGGCGTAAAAGGCCATGACCTCGTCGCCGATCATCGTGTCCACAACCGTGTGACGGGGCACAAGTACGCCGGTAGCCGCTCCGTAAAAACGGTTCATCAGCGCTGCGAACTCAGTTGGACCGATTTTCTCAGCCATTGCAGTTGATCCACGAACGTCCGCGAACATGACTGCGATCTCTATTTCCGCGCCACCGACGGGAAGAATCTCGTCTCAGAGATTGCACATATTGGGGTTTTTAGGGGATGGTGATCGACCACGTATCAGCTTCACGATCATCCCCCCAATTCCTCCCATCGGGATGGCACACATCGAACACCTGGAACTGCCCGGGAAGAACGAGACAGCGTCCTTGTATCCTCCCTCCAGAACACTTCTCCACATCTCTGTGATTTCGTCGTGTTCATGTTCAGTCATTTGGAGATCCCTCGGAATGTTCGTGAAAGTGTTCTGAAGTCGAATTGTGGGTCAGTGTACCCATGAGGCCCCGATAGGGATCTTCTTCGTCAAAATTCGAGACGATGCAGACCCGGAAATCGGAAGGATGCTCGCCGAGGCTACCGGCGGCGCCTACCAGATCATTCAACCCGGAGACTTGGTGAAGTGATTGAAGAGATCACCACGTACCTGTAGACGGGGCATTACCCCGGGCTAAACCAGTCCTGCCGACTGCATTGCTGCCCGGATAATTTCACGGCCGGTATCCGAGACCGGTAGGTTCGGTCGCCTTGGAGCTCCACCGTCGTAACCCAGAATATCGAGAGCCGCTTTGATGCCGGCGGGCCCGCGATCGAGAATCTGTTGATCGGCTTCCAGAATCCGGGTCTGAACTGCCTGAGCTGTGGCCAGATCGCCCTTGATAACGCTTGAGATGATTTCATGACACTCGGAGGGAGCCACATTCCCGAACATGAGGCAGGCTCCGTTCGCTCCGATAGCGCTCATCGCAAGCAAGAGCACACCATTACCGAGCCAGAACGGCTTGTCCGTCGTCACGAAGTTACGTACCCGGGCTTCAAATCGAACGTTACCCGAGGCGATGTAGCCAAACACATTGTCGATATCGATAAGATCGCCGATTACTTCGGCAGGAGCTCCGACCGGGGCTTCCCCTCCATGGAACGCTCCAGGCGCCATCTGGTGGATGATGGCCACCGGCGCAGGTACGCGCGGAACGACCTGTTCAAAGTACTCGCTGACGTTGGGCGTAAGCCTGGGAATCCGTATGCGAATCATCTCGGCCCAGGCCTCAACGAGCGACTCGGCCGTACGAATCGAATCCGCGATTGAAGAGCTGTCGACCCCTCCCACGATGAACTTCTCGCCCCCGCGGGCGTCGTTAACGGTACGTACGATCTCAAGCCGTTCGGCCTCGGAAAGAAACTGCTCTTCGCCGTTCTCGGAGTTCAACACGAATCCGGAAAGCGGCGTCTCCAACCACTTCTCAACGTTGCGTTCGATAGCGGCGTGATCGACCGAATCATCGTCCCTGAATGGAGTAGGGCTGGGCGCGACGACGATAGGGTTACTGGTTGGGATGGGCATACAGTGGATGTTCTCGGGTAGGTAGGGAATCGAGGAGGTCGGCCGCCGAAAGGGAGATGTCCACTCAATCT
Source organism: Dehalococcoidia bacterium (assembly GCA_046583455.1). GTDB lineage: Bacteria > Chloroflexota > Dehalococcoidia > Lucifugimonadales > Lucifugimonadaceae. Next base: position 6,662 of record JAYGCG010000062.1, read on the forward strand.
TCATAGTGTCGAACTGAACAGCACCACATGACCGGCATCAATAGATGAGGCTCTGTGATGCCAGATCGAACGGAAAATGGCGCCCCCGGAGGGAGTCGAACCCCCGACCAACTGCTTAGAAGGCAGCTGCTCTATCCGCTGAGCTACGAGGGCGCGGGCGCCTGTGCGTCTCTAACAGGATATCGGGAGCAGGCCACCTTCGTCTACGCGCCTGTACGTGTCCACTATTCGGATTCGCATGGTGCACCTCCTTATCATCGGGCCTTGTCCTCTGACTTCGTACACCCCGTACGGGCATCTCCTGCGATGCCCGGGTAAGCGCTGGAAACCCGTATCGGCCCGTGCTTCACGTATACGTGGGCGAGGGTATAATCCCCGCAAACGCCGAAGGCCCGGAACTACCTTGAGAGCTAGTCGGGCTTTGAAGCACAGCAACAAACCGGATATTTCTGGCGATACGCCCGCTCCATAGGAGGCAGCGATGACCTCGAAGGTCTATTTCATGGACGCCCGCAGCGACTCCGCAGATACGAGTCTCATCGCAAAGACGCTGACCGTATTCGATGCCGCAGGGCTCGACAAGCTGATCAACAAGAACGACGTCGTCGCCATCAAGGTCCACTGCGGTGAGTGGAACAGTAGTGCGTACCTGCGTCCCGTGTACGCACGGGCGCTGGCGGACCGCATCAAGGAACTCGGCGGCCGGCCCTTCGTCTGTGACACCACGACACAGACCTATAACCCCTACGGAAGTCGGGCGACGGAGCTGGACCTTCTGGAGACCGCATCTCGAAACGGCTTCAACGCCCTGACCCTTAACTGTCCGTTCATCAGCGCAGACGGCTACGTCGGCACCAGCGACTACCGGGTCGACATCCCGAACGGCTACATCCTTAAGGAAGCCTTTGTCGCCCAGGCGATCGCAGCAGCGGACGTCCTTATCACCTTGACCCACTTCAAGGGCCACGGCATGGGCGTCATCGGCGGAGCGCTCAAGAACCTGGGCATCGGCGCACAGTCCAAGCGTGGCAAGTTCAACGTCCACATGGGGCGCCACCCGAAGTACGGTGCAGGCGATGCGATGGAGTTCCACCCGGAGAACTTC
>JAYGCG010000040.1:0-1940 GCA_046583455.1 Dehalococcoidia bacterium
CCCTTCAGCGTCCATGCGCGGGCGTGAGTAGTAGTAAGTCCAGCCTATCGTAGGGCCTGCCAGCCAGCCGATGTCATTATGCAAGGCAGGGGGTTTGGTAGGCGTCATCGATAGCGACAACTTCACGCCATCTGTTCCGGCATCGAACGCGTGTAGGTCGGGATTGGCGCTAAGGCTCCAATCGGCTACCCGTAATCCACTCAGGCCGGGGCCGGATTGCGGCTGTTCGCCGCTGGAAAAACGGGCGTCCTGAATGTGCCCACCCGTGCCTACATTTGTAAGTCCAAATTGAGCCGCGTATGTGGGTCCTCGTCCGTTCTCCGAATTCCCGGAAATAAGGGAGTTGAGTGACTGGAAGACGACGAAGTGGAAGCCATACTCGCTCCCGGCTTCGTCCTGCAAGTGACCGCTGTAGTACCACCACTCCAACCGATTCTCGTGCGGGCCTTCGTCCTGCGGGAACGAGAGGGGTACTGGCGCTGGTGTGGGTGATAGCCCTGCGGGAGTGGGAACTGGCACCGTCCGGTCGGTGTCTGCGCATGCGAGGGCCATGAGTGCGAGTGCGCTTATCGTTATTAAGGCAAATCGTCGTCTCATGGCGATATGTCGATACGCGGCAGGATCCGGTCAAGCCAGCGCGGTATCCACCAATTGAGCGGCCCTAATAACCGCATGATCGCCGGAGCAAGCAAAGCACGAACGATCGTGACATCGACAAAGATCGCTATCGCAAGCCCAAGCCCTATCGCCTTCACCAGCACAACGTCCGCAACCAGGAAACTTAGCGACACCACGATCAATATCGAGGCCGCGCCAGTGATGATCCGTCCGCTTCGCTTCAACCCCTCGGCGACCGATGCGGTGTTATCTCCGCTGCGCTTGTAAGCCTCTGAGATGCGCGACAGGAGGAATATCTCGTAGTCCATGGACAACCCGAAGATGATGCTGAACAGCAAGATCGGAGTGGTGGCCTCGATCACGCCAATCGGCTCAAAATTCAGCAGACTAGCGAAGTGTCCGTCCTGAAAAATAAATACCAGCGCCCCGTAGCTGGCAAGAATGCTCATCACGTTCAACAGGATGGCCTTTATCGGCAAGATCACAGACCTGAACAGAATGAGAAGTGAAAGGTACGTGGCGATGATCACGATGCCTGCGACGATCGGGAATCGGCTATAAAGACTGTCCACGACATCCTTAATTTCGGCCGATCCGCCGTCTACAAACAATGTGACTTCAGGCCCCGGATCAAACGCGCGTATATCTGAAACCAGGCTCGACGCCTCCGGGCCGAATGGTTCTACCTCCGATTCGACAAGGAAGAGCACCGCTCCATCTCTAACGCTGTCACGCAACAGGGTTTGCATCGCCAGGTCGGTCACTGCTTCCGGCACTCGATACAACATGGCGTATGTGCTGGCATCGAGATCTGGAGACATGTTGACAATGCTGCGAATTCGCGTCACCTCGTCGAGCCCCTCAAGCGCTCGCCCGAAGGCGTACAACCGCTGCAGGTTGCCCGGCGATAGCGGATCAATGTCTTCGGCCTCATCGAACACGTAGGCGACCGGGATCTGCGTCTGATTCAGCAGTCCAAATTCATCACGAAGGATGTCAAATCCGCGCCGCGACTCAAGCTCGGGTGGAAGGATCGTGGCGTCCACAGTGCCCAGCCGAATTCCACGCACCGGGGAGGCGAGCAATAACAGAAACAGGACGGTCGGCACGGCGACCATAAGGGGTCGCGCCATCACCCAGCGCGACAGAGTCCCCCACATGTCACGATCGGTGCGACTCAAGAATGGCGGTATGACCCGGAAAGCGTTAATTCTCGGTCCCAGGATGCCCAGCACCGCCGGCATTAGCGTGAGGGCGGCGAATATGGCGGCGGTGATAACGATGACCGCCCCGATGCCCACGGACCGCAACATCATGAACTC
>JAYGCG010000045.1:0-40808 GCA_046583455.1 Dehalococcoidia bacterium
ATCGCTCGTGTCGGCGGGATTGACGCTTGTGACTACCTTCTCGGTTTCGCTGTCCACCCATCCACCGTTTATGAAGTTCTGGAATCGCTCTGGCATGGGGTTAAGCCTCCGGCCGTGCCCGAACTCGTCGAGCCGATGCAGTTATTCGAATTGCGGGCGGCAATCGTGGCACCGCACCCGATGGGTGTCAAAGATGAAGCCGCTCGCCGCCCTTTCGAATCAAAGCCCCTCAATCGTCACCGGCACGATCTCGTCCGCCGGAGCGAATCCCATAATTCGCCCGTAGAAGTACAGCTCTGCTTCAAGACTTCGGATGGCATTTGCGGCCTTTCGGAAACCGTGTTGTTCGCCCTCGAACTCCAGCAGCGCAAACGGAACGCCCTTCTGACGCAGCGCATCCGCCATCATCCGCGCCTGTTCCGGCGGAACCACCTTGTCTTCGAGTCCCTGGAAAAGAATCAGGGGCGCCGACATGCCATCGACGTGTTTGATAGCCGACCGTTCGTCGTACACGGCCTTGCCCTCCGGATAGGGAGCAATCAGGCCATCCAGGTACCGGGACTCGAACTTATGTGTTTCCTCGGCGAGCGCCGTGAGATCAGCCACGCCGTAGTAACTGGCGCCCGCTGCGAACACATCGTGGAACGCAAGCGCTACAAGCGTCGTGTACCCGCCCGCGCTGCCGCCGCGTATCGCCATGCGCTCTGGATCGACCAGGCCACGATCCGACAGATAGCGGACCGCCGCTATGCAGTCCTCGGCATCGTAAAGACCCCATGTCCCCTGGAGCGCGTCGCGGTAGGCACGCCCATAGCCAGAGCTGCCTCGGTAGTTCACATCGACGACGCCGATGCCCCGGCTCGTCCAGAACTGGATGCCCACGCTCAGCGATCCGTCGGTCTGCGAGGTAGGCCCGCCATGGTTCATCACCACAAGCGGCGGCTTCTCCTCAGGTGATCCCTGGAAACGGTTGTTCTTTGGCGGATACCAGATGGCGTGTGATGTCTGACCATCGCCAACGGAGAACGAGATCGGCTCGGCCTCCGATAGGAATCCGGGATCGACCGAAACCGTACTCCCCCGTTTCAAAACCTCAGATGCGCCGTCCGGGATGCTGATGGAGACGACGGCGCTGCCTGATCGAGAAGACGCCCCCAATCCCACAACTTGCGACCCATCGGCCGCGTTGAGAATCGCCACGTTTCCGTAAGAGGCGCCGAGGGATGTGAACGGAATATCTATCGGCGTCATCCCTCCGCCGTTTGGATCAACAACGCCCATCCCTGCAATAGCGTCCTTGCTCCAGGTCGCAAGCAATCGACCGCCAGGCAGGAAGCCATATGTCGATGCGCCAAGCCCCCACATAGGATGGCCGAATTCGGTCTCCATTGGCGCAAGTGGTGTCGCCTCGCCTCCCTCGTCAAACACGTACAGATTCCACCACCCGGACACGTCGGATACGAAGTACAACCGTCCATCTGGCCCCCACTCCGGCTGATAGATCGAAACTCCGTCACGCCCCGCCATCACACGAACATTCGAAACCTCGCCCCGCCCATCGAGATCGGCGGTCTCCAGGAACGACGAGTCCCAGGGCATATTCGGGTAATCCCAGGTCAACCAGCAGATCGACCGTTCATCAGGGCTGAGCCGCGGCGCCGCATAAAAGTCGCGTCCGGTTGCAATAACGGCCTGTTCGCCAGATCCATCCAGCAACAATCGAACGATCTCGTTGACCGCCTCACCGCCGTCTTCAGGATGACTCTCCCGCACGCAGTACATGGCGAAGCCATCAGCGGTGACGCGCCCATCGGAAAAGCGCACTCGTGAAGCGGTCTCAGGCGTAATCGGCTCAGGAGACCCGGCTGCTACCTGCCGATATAGCCTCTGATCCTCGAAATTCGAAAAGTAGACGACGCCCTCGTGCACGAGATAAGCGCCGCCGCCGTATTCGTGCACCGTGGTCCGGACGTCGAAGCTATCTGGCGTGATGTCTTCTATCGTCCCATCTGGCCGTCTTACGACCAGCACACTCCGTCCGCCCTCAAGCGGTCGTCCTTCCAGCCAGTACACATCGTCGCCATCGACAGAGACGGAACTCAGACGCACCACGGCCGCCGACACATTCTCGGCGGTGATGGGCGAATCCCACGATCCGTAGGGCGCCCTGAATTTGTCAGGGGTTTGTGGCATCCGGGTTCGAATCCTTCATGAGGTCTAACGGTCATTTCGCCCGATTCCACTCAGGCCGCGGCGCTGAAGTATATTTGCCGCTCCATGCCGCACACAGGAGTCGAAGAAAAAACGCCCTGGCGCAACGTACCCGCCGCGGTCAAAGCAGAGACTGCGCGCCTTCTCGGATCACCGGTGGCCCGCGCCACCCGGGCCTGGGGCGGTTACGGCCCAACCCCAACTTGTCGGCTCCGTTTACGTGACGGTCGTCGTGCGTTTATCAAAGGGGTCAACGCAGACTCCAATGACTTCATGCGGCGGGCGTTGGATAGTGAGCTGCGAATCTACAGAGAACTGTCGCACGTTATCGAGGGGCACCCCCCGGCATATCTCGGGTCATTCAAATTCGACGACTGGTCCCTTCTGCTGCTGGAAGACGCAGGCCCCAAAACGGTTCCTCCGTGGACCGCCAGCCTCACCCGGGCTGTGGTCGGTGAACTGGCTGCGTTCCATGATTCCACGGCGCGCCACTCTCTACCGGAGTGGGTGCACACGCCCGGTTTGGTCGCTTCCTCAGAGCGAAGGACACGGAGATGCGCGTTCGGCCTCGAAGAAATGGCGGCGTGTGCCGTCCTCGCAGGCTCAAAAGCCAGCGAAGCAGAAGAGTGGATTAAGGCACACGGCCCGGTCCTGGCTGAGGTGTCGGCGCGGCTATCGGATGACTCGTTCAATCGCATACTTATCCATGGCAATGTGCGCTCCGACAACCTGCGGCTCGTCGACGGGCGACTGGTGATGTTCGATTGGCCACAGGCGTCGAACTTCCCGCCGGAATGCGCTCTGACGGTCTTCGCGCAGTCTATGACAGTCGAAGGCGGTCCTGATCCGTAAGTGATTACAGATTGGTACGCGGCGCGCAGGTCCATCAACTAGGACGCGCTCGACGCGTCAGTGGCCTCGATCGCCGGGTACTTCGCAAACGCAGCCTGGCGGCCTGGAAATCCGGAGTTGCCGAGGGTGCGGGCGTTCCAGCGGGCGCAACTGAAAGTGACGTTTATGTGGGCGGCCCACAGGTTTAGACTGCCGGAGCCGACGTGGGTCAACGAAATCCAGATGTAACCCCAGACGTAACCCGAGACGTAATTAGGGAGTGCTCGATGCGAACCAACCCGATGAAAGAGGGCCTGGCTAAAGGCGAGGCGCAGATCGGCTCGTGGGTCAACATGGTCCGCAACCCGGCCATCCTTCAGCTAATGAAATCTGCTGGCATGGATTTTGCGCGGGTGGATATCGAACACTCGACTCCTTCGATGGAGACGATCGGAAACTTCGCACTCCTGTCCCGCGCACTTGGCTTCCCGATCACGGTGCGACCCCCGGAAGGCAACCGTGAATGGATCACCCGGTTGCTTGATGCCGGAGTCTGGTGCCTCCACATCCCGCAGGTGGACACCCTGGAGATCGCCGAGGAAGTCGCCAGCGCATCGCACTACGCACCCGATGGCCTGCGCGGCATGGCCGGGTTTGGGCCCGGCACGGACTACGAACATGGCCCGCTTGGAGAGACGCAGACCTTCATCAACCAACAGATCCACGTCACGATCATGTTCGAGTCCCAGCAGTCGTTCGATCACCTGGACGAGATTATGAGCGTCCCGGGAATCGACGCCGTAACCCTGGGCCCATCCGACCTTGCGCAGGAGCTTGGCGTGTTCGCCACATCGGACCAGGCAAAGGTGATCGACGAGTACCGAACGCGTTTGATCGAAGGTGCTGTGAAGCACGGCAAACAGGTTTCGATGCTTGTGAGCTCCATCGAGCAGGGTGAACAGTGGATCAAGGCCGGCGCCAAGATCATCTGCTACTCAAGCGAAGTAGAGATGTTGAGTAGAGGGATGGCCGAGGGGGCGGAAAGACTACACGCAGCGCCCGGATCTAAATAAGTCCCCAAAATAATTCCGGCGAGCCGGTTGTCAACCGGCGGCTTGATCCGCCTGCTGGCCGGAATTGTCCTTCACGGATTGGGTCAACACCTCAACCGCCTTGTTCGCAAACTCTTCCGGGCTGATGGTAGCCAGACCGCCATCAAGCGGAGTTAGCGAAATCCAGCTGTTTCGCATCGCCCACACGTCTGTGCCCGGGTCGCTCTGTGACGCTGCATTCAGGGCGGATGGCGGCCGTTTGATCCAGTAGATGGTTCGTACGCCACGGATCTGCGTCTCGACCTCATCCGATGCGCCCGGCGTGCGCTTGCTGGGCGCGGCGATCATCGCTCCCTTGTAAGGCCCATCGCTGACCTTCGGGAAGTTGACGTTTACGAACGGCTTTGGATCGCCCGGGCCTAATGCGGCGACATGGTCGAGCATCGACTTCGCCAGATCGTGCACCGCCGCGCCTATCACGCGGTCATCGGCGTCGGCGAGGAGAGCCACCGAGATCGCAGCAGTGGAGACGCCGTTCAGGAAACCCTGCAACGCGGCTCCGATCGTGCCCGATACCGTCAGGTCTGCGCCGACGTTATTTCCGGGGTTCATTCCACAAAGCACAAGGTCGATAGGTTCTTTAGACAACTGCTTCAGCCCGAGAATCACGGCATCGCCCGGAGTCCCCTCAACGGCCCACGCCTCCACGTCAGCGGCAGGTGAATTGATCAACTTTGCGCGAAGTGGATCGTTGAGCGTCAGCCCTGCGCCAACCCCGCTTCGGTCGCGGTCGGGCGCCGACACGATGACATCGCCGAGGTCCTTGACCGCTTCAACCATCGTCCAGAGCGCCGGGTTGAACGCGCCGTCATCGTTAGAGATCAGAATTCGCAATTCGTTATTTACCTGCCGGAACCGAAAGCATCGGTGATCCGGGTAGTTTGTTGATGTAATTCAAGGACGTGACTTAATTGAGCCGGAGGTTATCGATCAGCCTTGTGGTCCCAAATCTCACGGCGACGAGCGCCAGGGCGCCCGTATCGGGTATCGGTCCCCCGTAGTGATCAAATGATTCAGGATCAATGACCGCGGCGTAGTCCAGTGTAGCGAGCGGTTCCGACTGAATCACGGCCCGTATGGCGCTCTCCAGGGCTGCAGCTGCGCGCTCACCATCGGCCCAATGGTCATACGCCGAGCACAGTGACGGATACACGATTTCGGCCGCCACACGTTCGTTCTCCGAAAGAAATGCAAGCCTACTGCTCAGTGCCACCCCGTTCTCGTCCCGCACGGTTTCCACCGGAATGACCTCGATGCCAAACCTGAGGTCTCGCGCCATGCGGCGAACCACTTCAAGCTGTTGTGCGTCCTTCTCTCCGAAGTAGGCCAGATCTGGCCGAGTTGCGTTGAATAGTTTTGCGACGACGGTCGCGACCGCACGGAAATGGCCCGGGCGCTGCGCCCCTTCAAGGACATCACCAATAGGACCGGGATTGATCGTAAACGCGTCGCCGGGCGGATACATCTCGTCGACGGATGGCACGAAAACAGCGTCCACGCCCGCGCTCCGCATGATTGCGAGGTCGCGTTCACGATCCGCCGGGTACCGCGCAAGATCCTCGTTCTCACCGAACTGCGTGGGGTTCAGGAAAAGGGTCGCGATCACAGATTCAGCCCGTTCCCTGGCCGCATGTAGCAACGCCTCGTGACCGGCGTGCAATCCGCCGAGCGTAGGAACAACAGCGACCGGAGACTTCATGGACAAGCGGGCTGCGCGCATCGCGTCTACTGTTTTGATTACCTGCACAGAGTGATCTCGGCTAACCCTTTTTGGAACCCGAACTGCCTGAGCCGTCTGAGCCGCCTGAAACAACAGGGAAAGACTCGGCTTCCGTCGGGAACTTATTTCCACGGACATCGTCGGCGTAGCTCGTTAGCGCGGCATCGATCACCCCGGCCAGATCGCCGTATCGACCGGCGTGTTTCGGCCTGAAGTCCGGCAGCAACCCCAGCAAATCGTGAAACACCTGCACCTGACCATCGCAATCAGGGCCAGCGCCGATGCCGATGGTCGGCACGGTTAGTCGTTCCGTCACGGTTGCCGCCAACTCGGTCGGCATCAGTTCAAGCACTACAGCGAAGGCACCGGCGTCCTGTAGTGCCAGAGCACCCTCCAGTATCTCAGCAGCTGCGCCCTCGGTGCGGCCCTGCACTCGGTAGCCACCCATCTGGTTGACCGATTGCGGGGTGAATCCCACATGGCCCATAACGGCGATACCGGAATCGGTAAGCCGTTTTACCGTGGGGGCGACCGGAACACCGCCCTCCAACTTCACCGCTTGAGCACCGCCTTCTTGTAGGAGTCGGGCGGCGTTCGTGAGCGCCAGCTTGTCGCTGACCTGATAACTCAGGAAGGGCAGGTCGGCGACGATCAGCGGTGATGGCGCGCATCGCGCGACGGCGGCGGTGTGGCTCACCATGTCGTCCATCGACACCGGGATCGTGGAGTCGTACCCGAGCACCACCTGTCCGAGACTATCGCCGACGAGCACCATTGGGATCCCGGCTCGTTCCGCCGCTCCCGCAGACATGGCGTCGTACGCCGTGACCATCACGATGCGCTCTGAACGCTGCTTCATCCGTGATATCTGACGAGTTGTAACTCTCATCACGAAAGCCTTTCGTTTGCGTGGTCCTGAAGGGATTGATGTAACAAGTTTTTGATCTCAACGGCTGCTTCCGGGGATAGCCCATCCCGCTCCTCGAACAGCGACATCGCGTCGTAGTTGATTGCCGAGTACGCGTGTCCTAACTCGGGCGAGAGGTTCTTCATCGCCTCAAGGTGCATGCGGATAGTCTCGACATCGCCGCGCACGGCCGGTCCCGTTATCGCTTCCGGCAAACCCTCGCGCCCGACGGCTTCGACCGTGGCGGCCGTGAGCGGTTTCAAAGCGGCGAGAGCGTCGGCACGAGATATGCCCATCTCTGACCAGACCTCCGCGGCTAGACCCATCAGAGAAGCAACAAGTCCGCAGGCCATCACGGCAGAGGCGTGGTATGTGGCTCGGTGTTTGTCCTGGATCGTGAATGGCTTTGCTTCGAGTCGGTAGACGACGCTCTGTAGCCACTCCAGTAAAACTGGATCGTCCGACCCGACCGCGGCAGATGCGCCGGAGATGAGATCAGCGCTGTCGCTGGTCGGAAAGGTCTGGAGTGGGTGCAGTCCGCCGGTGCGGGCGCCAGACTCGTATGCCGATACAAGATCGCTCACCGGGCGGGCGCCGGAACAGTGGATAACAACCTGGCCGCTGCGCCACGAGACAACACTGACCACCGGCTCGATCGATGCATCGGGGGTTGTGATGAAGACGGCGTCGGCTATGTCCGCAACGTCTTGCGAACTGGACACCGGCGCGCAGCCGGGAACGCTCTCGGCAAACGACTCTGCAGATGACGCGCTACGGGAGCTAACAGCAACCACCCGGTAATCGGCGCGTTGCAGCGCCACTGCAACGCTCGTCCCAAGACGGCCCGCTCCAATGAACCCAATCGAAGTGTTCGCATCCAGCATGATGGCGTTACCGGCGGTCACGAATTTGCCTTCCGACCAAAGCTGGCCGCATGTTCGGCGGCTGACGGCACGCCACCCAGTCCGGTCGCATGTTCGATAGACGAGAGAATCGCGCCCACCATGGCGCGCATCGCCGCCGCACGTAAGCGGTCCTCGATCCCGGCGATAGCTTCTTCACCAGACAGACGAGGGTGCGCACCGGTCGCCAGGGCGAACACCGTGTCGCCATCGCCTGACATGTGCGCCGGCCGGACCGCCATGGTGATAGCGTCCTGTCCTGCGCCGGCAAACCTGATTGCAGCTTTCTTATCCAGCCCTACGTTGGTCGCCACAACTCCCACCACGGTGTTGGAGGCGTTGCGAATTCCTATCAGATCCCGGAGGCGTGGCGGGTCATCCACTAGAAAATCCATCGTGTTCTCAAACCTGGTCTCAGTTCGAGGTCCGGCGACAACGGCCCCGGTGTCCGGGTCGATGATGCTCCCGATCGCGTTGGTCGTCACGATGGCTCCAACCAGGATGCCGTCCCCTAGCGAGACCGATGCCGTGCCGACGCCGCCCTTTATCGAGTGATTGCCACCCCTGAGCTTGCCGACGGTTGCGCCGGTCCCCGCCCCGACCGTGCCAAGATCAAACTCCCGGCCAGCCGCGCTGGCGGCCGTGTATCCATCGTCTGCTGTAGGGCGTACGGCGTGCGAAAGTAGCCCAAGATCGAAAATGTTCGCTGCGGGCACGATCGGGATCACGGCACGGCCGATCTTTAGACCTCGTCCGTTCTCCTCAAGAAATCTCACGACTCCGGCAGCAGCATCAAGGCCGAAAACGCTTCCGCCTGAGAGCATCACCCCGTGTATATGCTCAACCGTGGCGAGGGGGTGCAGAAGCTGTGTCTCGCGACTGGCCGTGGCCGCGCCGCGTATGTCGATCCCGCCGACGGCTGGTTCATCGACCAGCACCGCCGTGCAGCCCGTGGCGTGCTCAAGGTCCGTGCAGTGACCGACGGAGATACCCGGAACATCCGTAATTCGTCCCCGGTCAGGAACAGTGGAGCCTGAATTTGTGGCGTTATGCGGCAATTTGAGATCGCTTAAAATCCCGGATGCGCCTCAAAGTCGAGCTTGCGCGTGGGTGAGCGGGCGGCAATGCCGCAGCCGGGTCATCTCCTCGCAGATCTTCGTGATGCCGTACGGCTGCGCTTGATTGCCCATGCCGTCGGCTAAAGATCTCCGGGCTATTGCCCCGTCACTGACCTCTCCGCGCCCGGCGATGATGCGTCCCCGGACCGTATGGAGTTAGTTGTGGACCACGAGGTTATCACGAACGGATTCACGATATGTGATTGATGCCCGTAACATCGAGTAACACCGGGTTCTTGGTACTCGCTTCCGGATAACTGAGAGCGGTCGTATACTTGCCCGAATATCCTTTTTTATATGGTGCGTCGAAATTCGTAATCTGGCCCGATTTCGGGTCCATTTATGAACCGTAACCGCCAGTAATAACAGGTCGACCAACACGACCTCTAGCACCGTTCACGGGGGTACCCGCCAAGTTGGCACAGATCAAAGAACTGAAGCGCGCATATGGATTCGACGATGTTGCAATTGCTCCCGGCGAGGTAACGGTCAATCCGGAAGGGGTGGACATATCGTTCACTTTGGACGGGCATGAATTTGCGATCCCATTCCTAGCGTCGGCGATGGACGCCGTCGTCAACCCGGCGTTCGCAGGAGAACTGCACCGGCTTGGCGGGCTTGCGGTACTGAACCTGGACGGTCTGCAGACCCGATACGCAGACACCGAGGAGATCTACTCAGACATCGCCGGTAAATCCCGTGAGGAGGCGACCGCCTTCCTACAGAAGGTTTACAGCCAACCGCTGCAGGACGACCTCGTGTCCCAGCGGGTTGAAGAGATAAAAGCGAGCGGCGCCACGTGCGCCGTTTCTGTTATCCCGGCAAATACGAAGCGACTTGCCCCAATAGTCAAGGAAGCCGGCGCGGAGATCATCGTCGTGCAATCCACTGTTACGACGGTGAAGCACATCTCGAAAAGCCTCCGTGGCCTGATCTTTTCTGAACTTGTCGAGAGCATCGGACTCCCGGTGCTGGTCGGCAACACGGTCAGCCCGGAAGTGACACGGCAACTGATGGAAGAGGGCGTGTCCGGCATCCTCGTCGGGGTCGGACCCGGCGCCGCGTGCACGAGCCGTGAAGTACTGGGAATCGGTGTTCCGCAGGTCACGGCGACAATCCAGACCGCGTTCGCAAGGGACCAGTACTTTGAGGACACCGGACGATACGTCCCGATCATCACGGACGGCGGGATCAGGACCGGCGGGGATGTTTGCAAGTCGATCGCCGCAGGGGCAGACGCTGTCATGATTGGGACACCGTTTGCACAAGCGTATGAAGCCCCCGGACTTGGCTTCAACTGGGGCATGGCCACGCCGCATTCCTCCCTCCCGAGGGGCACGCGCATCGAGGTCGGCACGAAAGCCAGTCTTGAACAGATCCTGAAAGGCCCGTCCTCGCTGACGGACGGTACACAGAACCTGGTCGGCGCGCTTGAAATCTCGATGGGAATGGTCGGCGCTTCCAACGTGCGGGAGATGCATGAGGCTGAGATGATCATCGCTCCGTCCATCAAGACGGAAGGCAAGATATTCCAGCATGCGGGTCTGGGTTCGTAGATCCCTAAACTTTGTAGTTACGGAACGGTGGATCCGGCGTAATCACCGATACACGGTTATCTCTGCGCTCCTTGCCGGGTATGGACCCGGAAGGCGGCAGTTGAAGGAGTTGGCCTGATGCCATCCTTTCGCGCCCCCCGCGGCACTTACGACATACTCCCTGAAGATCAGCCCTACTGGTCGTTTGCCCTCGACGCTGCGGCCAATATCGCTGCCCGGTTTGGCTACGGCCGAATAGACACCCCTTTGTTTGAGCCGACCGATCTGTTTGAACGTGGGGTGGGCGACGCCACCGATATCGTCCAGAAGGAGATGTACACCTTCGACGACCACGGCGGTGATTCGCTTACGTTGCGGCCGGAAGGGACGGCAGGCGTGTGCCGTGCCTACATCGAGCACGGCCTGCACAACCAACCACAACCGGCGCGGTTGTACTACACAGGGCCTTACTTCAGATATGAACGTCCCCAGGCTGGACGTTTCCGGCAATTGCGACAGTTTGGTGTCGAGGCGATCGGAGACGGTTCCCCGAATGTGGACGTTGAGGTGATAGAGCTCGGATGGTCCTACATCCGGTCCCTCAACATCACCGGCGCGACGCTTCGGATCAACAGCATCGGAGATTCTGAGTGCCGCCCGGCCTATCTCGACGCGTTGCGTGATTACTACCGCGGACACATCGACGAGGTCTGTGACGATGACCGCCGGAGACTTGAGCGGGCGCCACTTCGCTTGCTGGACTGCAAGAAGACTCAGTGTCAGGGGATTGGCGACGCGGCTCCGAAATCGACCGACTTCCTGTGTGACGCGTGTGAAGCTCACTGGACTACGGTAATTGCGTTGCTTGATGGCTTGAAAGATACCTATCCAGACCTCGATTACTCAGTCGACCATCGTCTTGTACGTGGTCTCGATTACTACACGCGCACCGTGTTTGAGATTGAGCCGGAGAAAACCGCGGGGCAGAGCACGCTGCTTGGCGGGGGTCGTTACGATGGCCTCATCGAGCAGATTGGCGGAGCGCCGACGCCCGGTATCGGGTTCGCCCTGGGGTTGGACCGGATAATTTCAGAAGTGAAATCACAGGAAGGCTTTGTTCCGCCTGCAACCTGGCCAGATGTCGTGATCGTCCACCTCGGAGACGAGGCAGGTCTGCGTGCGTCTGCACTCGCTGCTGGACTTCGGGACGATGGCCTTGGCGTACTTGTCGCACCAGCCGGACGCACTATGCGAGCGCAGATGCGTTACAGCAATTCGATGAATGCCCGGTATGCGCTGATCATCGGCGAACGTGAACTTGAGTCCGGCGAAGGCGCTCTGAGGCCGCTTCAGGACGACAGAGACCAGAGCGGGGTGTCGTTGAGCGTGGAAGCCATCGCAAAGGCTGTCCGGGAACATTAGATGCGTCCCGTACGCCACCTAAAGTGTAGCCAGCATGACCTGCATAACGTTCCCGGATAACTCGGGCGTTGCCCGCCTGCGTGATATTCTGAATCGGTGCTTGATTCCACTCTTCAAAAGATACAGGCGATAGTCGATCGCCACTCCGAAGTCGAACGCGAGATGTCCGACCCAGCTATCGCGACCGATCCCAATGCGCTCCGCCGCCTCGGCCAGGAGTACTCGCGCCTCCAGAACATCGTTGAGTTAGCGGGTCAGCACGGGCGCGTGGCAGCGGAACTTGAGGGCGCTCAAGAGATCCTGACGGCCGAGAGCGATCCCGAACTGGCTGAGATGGCGCGCGACGAAGTCCAGGAGCTACAGGCGGACGAAGCTCGTCTCACCGAAGAGCTGGAACTGGCTCTCCTGCCGCCGGATGCGACAGCTGATGTCGACGCCATCGTCGAAATTCGGAAGGGCGCTGGTGGCGATGAGGCAGGTCTCTTCGCTGCCGAGCTTTACCGCATGTACCAGCGCTACGCCGAGTCGACCGGATGGAAGGTCACTCTGGTCGACATCAATGAATCAGGAATTGGCGGCGTTAGCGAAGTCATCTTTGAGGTCCACGGCAGGGGTGCTTTCAGCAGACTGAAGTTTGAGAGTGGAGTACATCGGGTCCAGCGTGTCCCCACAACAGAGTCGCAGGGACGGGTTCACACTTCCACGGCGACTGTCGCAGTGCTGCCAAAGCCGGATGAGCTTGAGATCAACATCAAGCCTGAAGACATCCGGATAGACATCTACCACTCGGGCGGCGCCGGCGGGCAGAACGTGAACAAGGTCGCCACCGCCGTGCGCATGACGCACCTTGAGACCGGGCTCGTCGTCACATCTCAAAAAGAGCGATCTCAACTTCAAAATCGGCAGCATGCCATGGGCATCCTGAGCGCCCGTTTATGGGATCTTAAGCTGCGAGAACAGCAAGACGCGATCTCCGGAGACCGCAAGGCACAGGTCGGGACCGGAGATCGCTCCGAGAAGATCCGTACCTACAACTTCCCGCAGAGCCGAATCACGGACCATCGCATCAACCTGACCAGCCACAATCTTCCACGTGTGTTGGAAGGCGGTCTGGACGAGTTTATCGACGCCCTGCAACGGGACGAACAGGCCCGAAAGTTGGCGGCGGTCGGGCCCGGGGATTAACGAGGCCTTGGAAAGTCCTGGGGGCCGCGCCGGGGACCCTGCGGGCGCATCTTTGAAGGATTTACTGGAGCGGACCCGCGCCCGACTGAAGGCTGTCGGAATCGAGGAGTATCAGCTTGAGGGCGAACTCTTGCTTCAGCATGTGTTGAAGATCGACTCCGCTCGTATGTTCGCCGGGCTGAACGACAGGGTCGAACCTGCGGCCGAAACGGAGCTGCACCGCTTGACCGGGCGCCGTGAAACTCGCGAGCCTCTCGCCTACATCACGGGCCGAAGGGCCTTCTATGGCCGTGAATTTATAGTCACGCCGGAAGTATTGATCCCGCGACCTGAGACGGAGCTGCTGGTCGATCTTGCGCTCGGTTGGGGCGCCGAGAACCCCGAGTTAATGTCCGGGCTTCAGGTAGCAGATATCGGGACAGGGAGCGGGACCCTGGCCGTGACGATTGCGGCGGAGCTTCCCGGGGCTCACGTGGACGCTGTGGACGTGTCGCCGGAAGCGCTGGAAGTGGCTCAGTCCAACGCGGAAAGGCTCTCTGTGGCAGATCGTATCGAGTTCTTCGAGGGTGATCTGGCCGGGCCACTGTTGGGACGGACCTACCGGGTGATATTCGCCAACCTGCCATACGTACGCACGGACACGCTCGAATCCGCAACCCCAGAAATCCTCAGAGAGCCGGTGCTGGCGCTACATGGCGGTGACCATGGTCTTGACGTCGTTCGCCGTCTTGCGCCGATGCTGGACGCCATCATGGACGCGTCCGGCAGTATTGCGCTCTTCGAGATCGACCCTCTGACCTGCGCAGGAACCATAGAGACACTATCACAGGCGCTTCCGAGCGCCAGTGTCCGCGTAGAACTTGACCTCGCCGGGCTGGAGCGCTGTGTGGTGGCAGAACTCGGATAACTATCGGTAACGCCAGAGCCAGAACACGAAACACCCCCGGCCGAAGTGAACCGGGGGTGTTCCTTTTGATCTTGATAAGCGCCGAATCGGATCCGCCCCGCAGGGCATAGCCGCCCCGCCGGGCTAGCGCTTGGTATACTGAGGCGCCTTGCGGGCCTTCTTGAGGCCGTATTTCTTGCTTTCCTTGACCCGGGAATCCCGTGTCAGGTGACCGCCCGCACGCAGGGGAGCGCGCAGGTTCGGGTCCATCACAAGAAGCGCCCGGGCGATGCCGTGTGCCAGTGCGCCGGACTGGCCGGACGTGCCGCCGCCGGTGATCTTGGCGACAACGGTGACGTTGTCCATCATTTCGACGGCGCGAAGAGGAGCGGTTGCCTCGAAGATCATCTTCTCGGCCGGAAGCGCCTCATTTGCGGGCCTGCCGTTGACGGTGATTCCGCCCGGCGTCGGGTAGAGACGAACACGTGCAACCGCGCTCTTTCGGCGACCCGTTCCGTAGTAGTAGTGCTGGTCCGTCAACTAGGCATCCCCTTTTTTGGAGCGCGCAATCTCTGCGCCCGTGATCTGCGCCTCGTGCGGGTGTTCCGGTCCGGCGTAGATCTTAAGCCGGGACAACATCCGGGCACCGAGTTTTGTCTTCGGTAGCATTCCTTTGACGGAGTGCTGAATAATCCGATCAGGATGTTTTTCCTGCATCTTCTCGTATGAGATTCGCTTCAGATTGCCCGGGTACTGACTGTGCCGCAGGTACTCTTTCTGCGTCGCCTTGTTGCCAGTGATCTTCACCTTCTCGGCGTTAATCACCACAACAAAGTCTCCACTGAGCAAGTGCGGAACGTAGCCCGGCTTGTGCTTGCCCATCAAGGACATGGCGATACCCGTGCACAGACGACCAAGCGTCTGTCCATCGGCATCGACAACTTGCCAGTCTGATTCAAGATCGCTGGCGCTCGGGTTATAGGGCTTGATCCTGGTGGTCATCTAATCGTTGCTCGATCTCTTGTGGTGCGCGGAAGTCCGGTCCCGTCCGCACCTGGATAGTTTACCTTTGTCAAACACAGTCCGCGAGCCGGAGCGAGGTCTTTCGCAAGTCCACGCTCCGCCCGGTCAATCAATTCCTGGAACTGATCGCCTTCCATCTGAGCGCGGCCCACACGGACCAGTGCACCGACCATGCGCCGCACCTGTTGGTGAACAAACGCATTTCCTCGGATATTGAACTCGACCTCGTCCCCGTTTCGTTGGACCTCTGATTCCTCCACCCGCCTGACTGTGATCGCTTCCGACGGAGTTGCCGGACCGGCAAACGCCGCAAAGTCGTGTTCACCCTTCAGGCGGGAGGCGGCCTCGTTCATCGCGGATTCGTCCAATCGATGCCTAACGTGTGCCGCTCGGAATCGAGAGAACGGCGATCGGGAACGCCGGTCTTTGATTGTGTATCTGTACTCCCTGCTCGTTGCATCCCGTCTCGGATCAAAATCGTCTGCGACTCGTGAGGCGTAGACGATTGCGACGTCATCGGGTAGGTAGTGATTTATCGCGTCCCGTATCTTCTGGTCGTTCAGTTCGGTCTCGACGTTGAACGCCCCGACCTGTCCCGTTCCATGCACACCGGCATCGGTGCGGCTGGCCAGGTACAACCTGACCGGCTTCCCGAAGATCGTCGGCAGGACGCTTTCTATCTCTCCCTGTACTGTCCGGTCCGTGGCCTGCAGCTGTGAACCATGCAGGTCCGTTCCGTCATATTCAATTACAAGCCCGATTCGTATCATCGATAAATCGAAGCCCCGGAGCGCCCCCAAGTGTTTTTAGAAACATTTCGGGATCCCGGAGTTGCGAACCTGGCTAGGAAACCAACTCGAGTATGACCATCTCGGCTCCATCGCCCTTACGGGGACCAAGCCTGATCACTCGGGTGTAACCGCCCTGACGATCTGCGAACTCCGGGGCGATCTCGTCAAACAACCGCTTCACGACGCTTGTGTCGGTGATGAAAGCGGCCGCCTGTCTGCGGGAGTGGATAGAGCCATCTTTACCGTGCGTGATCATGCGCTCAGCAAAGATGCGTGACTCTTTCGCTTTCTGCAGGGTTGTCTTGATTCTTCCGTGGCGGAGCAGGTCCGTGACCATACTGCGGAACATTGCTCGCCTGATGTGACCGGGCCGGCCGAACGCTCGGCCTGAAACCTTATGCCTCATTTTCGGTCTCCCCGGCGGTTACGGCTGCGACCTCTTCTGTGCCGTCTGAACTGGCTTCCCCGGAATCACTAGCCTCACCAGATTCATCGGACTCGCCCTCGGCGCTGTCGGCCGGCGGGCCGGGCGACCAGAAGCCCTTCTCCTCAAGCCGTTCATACAGCTCGTCCAGAGACTTCTGTCCGAAATTCCTGATCCTGAGCAGATCACGTTTCGGCATCTTAAGAACTTCACCGACCCGGTGAACACCGGCTCGTTTCAGGCAGTTAAGCGTGCGTGCCGAGAGGTCGAGTGACTCAACAGGAGTGAAAGCCATGCTAGATATTGCGGGGTCGACACTAAGCGGGTCTTCCTCGCTTCGACCAACCTCAAGATTGGCAAAGAGGAGGAAGCGGTCATTCAATTGCGCTGCGGCCTTACGTACAGCTTCCATCGGGGTCAGCGTTGCGTCGGTCCAGACCTCAATGACCAGGCGTTCCAAGTCGGTCCTTTGACCGACACGGGTCGACTCGACGTTGAATCCGGCCTTACGCACCGGGGTGTATACCGCGTCTACGGGGAGCACGCCGATCGGAAGACCGGTTTCGTGCGCCGCAGGAATGTAACCCGTCCCCTGTTCGACATTCATCTCGATAGAGACACGAGCCTCCGCCGAGTCGAGCGACAACAGGTGGAGTTCAGGATTGACAATCTCGAAGTCGGACGACGCCATGACGTCTCCGGCCTTCACTTCGCCTTCACCGTCTACCTCAAGCCGCAAACGGCCGGGCCGGTCCGCGAGGGAGCGAAGCCGCATGCTCTTGATGTTCATCAAGAGTTCGGTGACCTCTTCCTTCACGTGCGGGATTGTCGAGTAATCGTGGAGTACGCCGTCAATCTTGACCCAGGTAACGGCCGTGCCCGGCAGCGAGCTCAAAAGCACGCGGCGGAGAGCGTTACCAAGGGTCGTCGCCCAGCCTCGATCAAGCGGTTCTGCCGAAAACTTCCCGTACATGTCGTCCATCTCGATGATCGAGAGGGCGAGCTGTGGGACTTCAGGAGCCGCGGATTGTAGCTCTTCCGTTGTGGGGAGCCCGTATAGGTTATCTAGCATCGAGGAAACCCCTTAGCGCTTGGAGTAGAACTCGACGATCATCCGGGTATCGACTTTGGTGTCGATCTCAGATGGGGCAGGCAACGCTGCAACAGTGCCGGTAGCATTCTCGGCGTTCAGCTGTAGCCAGCCGGGGACCGTGCGCTTTGGCAATGTTTCTTTCATCGTCTTGAAGTAGTTGTTGGAACGCGACTGCTCACGCCAGGAGATCACATCGCCGGGCTTAACCATGTATGACGGGATGTCTACCCGTCGCCCGTTGACCTCAAGGTGGCCGTGATTGACGAGCTGCCGTGACTGATTCCGGGAGTCACCGAAGGCGAGCCTGTAAACCACGTTGTCCAGTCGCCGCTCAAGCAGTTGCATAAGTCGGTCACCGGTAACACCGGAAGCGCGCGTCGCCTGTTTCATGTAGTTGCTGAACTGACGTTCAAGCGTGCCGTACACGAATCGGGCCTTTTGCTTTTCACGCAGTTGCGTACCGTGTTCGGAAATCCGACGACGTCGCTGGAATCCTGCGTTTGCGGCCTGCTCGCCCGGGGGCGACCGTCGCTTGTCAACGGCGCAACGCGGCGTGTAGCAGCGATCGCCTTTCAGGAAGAGCTTTTCTCCCACCCGCCTGCAGAGTCTGCAAGCAGGTCCGTTATACCTCGCCATTTAAGCCTGTTTTTTCCTTTCGCCCTTGAAGTGGGCGTGCTGGGGCGGATCCGGATAAAGGACAGTTGAGCCCGGATTCGGCATTGACGGCTCGTCATCGGTGCGATGACGAGCCTCGTGACGTCGGGGGCTAAACCCGTCGCTTTTTCGGTGGCCGGCACCCGTTGTGTGGCACCGGTGTTACGTCTTTGATACTGGTGATTCTCAGGCCGGTGGCCTGGAGAGACCGGATCGCCGCTTCACGGCCGGATCCAGGACCTTTGACCATCACGTCCACGGTACGGAGACCGTGGTCCATTGCCTTCCGCGCGGCGGCCTCTCCGGCGCGCTGCGCAGCAAAGGCCGTTCCTTTGCGCGATCCGCGGAACCCGACGGTTCCGGCGCTCGCCCAAGACAGCACATCGCCGTTTGGCTCGGTAAGGGTCACGATTGTGTTGTTAAACGTGGCGGAGACGAACGCATGCCCCTGCGGGACAAACTTCCTCTCACGACGTCGTGTACGAAATCTTCTCGGCATTCTTTGTTTCGACTCCGCCTCCGGGCGGGTTAATCACTGGCCTGTGCCATCCGCGGTTCGAGATGGCATTTTGGAATCTGGAGATCCGGAATCCGGACCGCAAAGGCCGGACTATGACAAATGGCCTAGTGGCCTACCTTCTTCTTGTTGGCGATTGCACGCCGCCGACCGCGCTTGGTCCTGGCATTAGTCTTCGTGCGCTGACCACGTGCGGGCAGGCCGCGACGGTGGCGCAGGCCACGATAACTTCCGATATCAATCAACCGGCGGACGTTCATCTGGACCTCTCGTCTGAGGTCTCCTTCGATGATCGCTCCGCTACGGTCAAGGGCGCCACGGAGCCGGTTGAGCTCCTCTTCGCTGAGCTCACGGACGCGTGGGTTTCCCGGAAGCGCTGCTTCCTCCACGACGCGTTTGGCCACAGATGGCCCTACGCCGTAAACGGTCTGAATTGAAATCTCAACCCGTTTGTTGTCCGGTATGTTCACTCCAGCGACGAGCGCCATATGCGATGTTCCTCAAATATCCTGAGACTTTTGAATTTCCGGTACAGCCGACTTTGATGCCGACCATGGATAGTTAACCCTGGCGTTGCTTGTGCCGTCCGTTGCTGCACAGTACGCGAACGACGCCCTTTCGTCGGATCACCTTACAGTTGGCGCACCGACGTTTTACAGATGCTCTTACTTTCATATCTCTATTCCCGCCCCTGACGGCTAACTACAGACCGGTTTACTTGAACCGGTAGGTGATCCGGCCACGGGTGAGGTCGTAAGGAGAGAGCTCCACCAGCACCCTGTCGCCCGGGAGAACCCGGATGAAGTTCAACCGGATCTTTCCGGATGCGTGTGCCAGAACTTTGTGCCCGGTCGGGAGCTCCACGCGGAAGTTCGCGTTGGGAAGCGCCTCTGTGACCGTGCCCTCTACTTCGATGCCTTCTTTCTTAGCCAAATTTTCTCCGTTTCCGGTAAACCATTTAAAGGACCGTCAAAATTTCGGGACCTTCTGGTGTTATCGCCAGGGTGTGTTCGAAATGCGCCGATAGTTTTCTGTCCGCCGTTACGACCGTCCAGCCATCGCCCAGGCTCTCAGTCCTCCACGTGCCCAGATTGACCATCGGCTCTATACAGATGACCATCCCTTCGCGAAGCTGCGGCCCCTGCCCGCCAACTCCCACGTTTGGGATTTGCGGCGCTTCATGCAACCGCCGGCCTATTCCGTGTCCCGTGTACTCCCTGACTAGTTCAAATCCCAGAGGCCTTACGTAGCCTTCCACTGCAGCGGAGATGTCTCCGACCCTGGCGCCTGCCACGGCCGCCAGAATCCCCTGTTCCAGTGCCCGCCGAGTTACCTCAACGAGCTCCTTCTTTTCCGCATCCCCGTCACCTGCTATCAGCGTTACTGCCGAGTCCCCGTGGAAGCCATCGACGACAGCGCCGATGTCCAACTTCACCAGATCACCATCCAGGATCACCCGGTCGCCCGGGATCCCGTGGACTATCTCCTCGTTCAAGGAGGTACAGATCACGCCCGGGAACGGAATCGCTCCCGGGTGTGGTGCATAGCCTAGAAAGGACGGCTCGGCGCCTCTATCCGAGATGACCTTCCGGGCTTCTTGATCCAGGTCACCCGTAGTCATTCCGGGTTCCAGGACCTCTATGAGCCGTTCCCTGACCGCCGCGACAACTTTCCCGGCAGCACGCATCGAATCCAGTTCGCGGGCGGACTTAATAGTCGGTACCCGAAACATTGGATCCGATTCTGAGCCGAGAGTTGAGCCGTGGTTCAAGAAAGCTCCTGAAGATTATAGCTGATGCCTGATTTCGCCGCACGTGCCGGATGGGATTGCGCGCAAGCTACCCGACCGCGGCGGCCAGGTCTTCCTGTACGGTGTCGATCGACTGTTCTCCATCGACCTCCACCAGGTTGCCAGCTTTTCGATAATGATCGAGCACCGGCGTTGTCTGTGTTGCGTACACCTTTAGACGGTTTCGCACCGCTTCAGGCCTATCGTCCTCGCGTCGGATCAGATCGCTGCCGCAGTCATCGCACTTGTCTGTGTTCTGCGGTTTGTTAAAAGTATCGTGGTACGCCCGTTGGCAATCGGGGCAGGTTGCGCGTCCCGCAAGACGGCGAATCAGCTCCTCCTCCGAGACTTTAAAAAAGATAGATCGGTCCACGCTTGTGTCGGCTGCTTCGAGCGCCTCGTCGAGGGCCTGAGCCTGCGCCACCGTGCGCGGAAAACCGTCCAGCAAGATCCCGTCAGATTCGGGGCTTTCCAAACGGCCCTTGATCATCCCGATCATCACATCGTCCGGGACCAGGTCGCCGCGATCCATGAACGCTTTGGCGGCCAGACCCAGCTCAGTAGCAGCAGCCACTTCTGCGCGAAGTAGATCGCCCGTCGCCAGGTGAGTCAGGTTCTTCTTTTTTGCGAGCATTTTGGCCTGTGTGCCCTTGCCAGTGCCGGGCGCGCCAAGAAATACGATGAGCAACGAGTGATTGCCTCTGTGCCTTTAACCGTTCAACGAATCGGATTGGATTAGCGGATGAAGCCTTCGTAGTTACGCATCAGCAACTGGGCCTCAAGCTGCCTCATCGTGTCCAGCGCCACACCGACCATGATCAAAAGACTTGTCGCGCTGACGATACTCGTAGATGCGGCAACACTCGTTATCTGGCCGGACAGGTACGGCATGATGGCGATGAATCCGAGGAACATCGCACCTCCCCACGTGATACGGACGATCACGCGCATGAGGTAGTCGTGTGTCGGCTTACCGGGTCTGATCCCGGGTACAAATCCGCCATTCTTCTGCAGGTTTTCCGCTAGGTTCTGCTGGTTGAATGTGACGAGCGCATAGAAGAACGTGAACACCACAACCAGTATGAAAACCATGACCCAGTAGAACAGGCTTGTAGGACTCATCGCGTTCGTAAAGAACTGCGACATGTTCGCCACAAAGCTGTCGCTCGCCGGGTCCGCAAAGTAGCTAGCGAGGGTCGGCGGAAGGATCAAAATTGAGAACGCGAAGATCAACGGAATCATGCCTGCAGAGTTGACGCGTAACGGTATATGTGTAGCGCCGGCCTGCCGATACATACGGCCACCACGGAAGATATTTCGTCCGTACTGGACCGGAACCCTACGTTGAGCCTCGTTAAACACCACGATGAAATAGACCATCGCCAGCGTTATGCCGCCCAGCATTAATAACTGGAATCCCTGATCTCTGATGAGCGCGGCTTGGCCTATGATTTGGGGCAGCGAAGACACGATTCCCGCGAAAATAATCAGCGAGATTCCGTTGCCGATGCCCTTCTCGGTGATTAACTCGCCAAGCCAGACTAAGAACAGAGTTCCGGCGACGAACGCGCTCAAGATGGCAACCGTTCCGAGCAGCTCCCCGCTGCCAAGCCCGATGCCTCCGATAGCCCCGCCGCTGATCCCGCCGAGCCCGCCACTTTGCAGCAGATTTAACTGGCCATAGCCCTGAAGGATGGCGATCGGGACGGTCAGATAATGCGTGAGCTGGTTGATTTTCTGACGGCCGTACTGCCCCTCAGCCGATAGCTGTTTGAGCGACGGGATGAGCGGCGTCATGATCTGAATGATGATGGACGCCGTGATGTACGGGTATACGCCAAGCGCGGCGACACTTAGGTTTCGAAGAGCGCCTCCGCTGAACAGGTCCAGGAACCCGAGTAGGGGGCTGGCCTCAAACGCAGCGGCGAGGGCGTCGCGGTCCACTCCCGGCACCGGTAGGTGTGCCGTGAAACGGAAAACAATCAAGATCGCCAACGTAAACAGGATGCGGTACCGGAGGTCTGGAATCCGCATGGAATCTATCACCGCCTGCAGTAAGGCGGGACGTGTAGATTCTGTTCGTTGTGCCTGCGCTTCTCTGATCAACGACGCACCTTCACCGTGCCATATTTCCGGGGATGATCAATAGCTAATCAATTACGACTACGCTGCCGCCGGCCGCTTCGATCTTTGTCCTTGCAGACTTGCTGAATCCGTGCGCCGTCACCTGGAGGGACGTGGATATTTCGCCATCACCCAGGATCTTAATTTTCTCGCTCGGCTTCGTGATGATGCCGGCGGAAGCAAGTTCAGCAGGTCCCACTTCCGCATTCGCCTCGAATACATCGAGTCGTGACACGTTGACCGGGACGTATTCGACTCGCCATTTGTTGTTAAAGCCCCGCAAATACGGCAGGCGCTTCACCAACGGCAACTGACCGCCTTCGAAGAACGGTTTTATGCTCGTGCGCTGTTTCTGGCCCTTGGAACCGCGGGTGGAGTAAGTGCCGCGGCCGCTACCATCGCCGCGCCCGACACGTCGTCGAGGGCGTACCGAACCCGGTGCGGGCTTGAGGTCATGTAATCCCATTTGCCTAATTTACCTGCAATCGTTGGTTTCTAGAAAGCCAGTTTTTAGTCGGCTTCTTCAACAGTTATGAGATGCCGGACCTTTTTGATCATCCCGCGGACGGCGGGATTATCTGGCCGGATGACTTGCTGCCGGATTTTGCGGAGACCAAGAGACTGCAATGTAGCCCTCTGGTCCCGCGGGAAGCCGATCTTGCTCTTGATCTGAGTAATACGAAGGTCACCCATGGTTTACTCCGCTGTTGCCGCCGAAGCGACCGCTGCTGCGACCGGATCGGGCTGCGGTGTCGGTGTCGAGTCGTTATAACCCATTCGACGGGCGGTCTCTTTCTTCGGGTCACGCAACATACTGAGAGCAAGCAACGTGGCACGTACGATATTAAGTGTGTTGTTGGAGCCAAAGGTCTTTGAAAGAACGTCTTTAACGCCCACGACTTCCATGACCGCACGCACACCGCCACCGGCGATGATGCCGGTACCGGGAGCGGCCGGCCTGAGCAGGACCTTGGCGCCACCAAATTTGGCCTGGATCTCGTGCGGCAGGGTAGTGCCGTTGAGGACCACGGACTTCATCTCACGCTTGGCGCCGGCGGTGCCTTTACGCACTGCGTCCGGAACGGCCTTGGCCTTGCCGAGACTCATCCCGACTTTGCCTGCGCTATCGCCGACAACCACGAGCGCGTTGAAGCTCAGGTGACGACCGCCTTTGACGACCTTGGAGACGCGCCGAATCTTTATTACGCGCTCTTCGAGGCCTGAATCTTCTCGCTCCTGTGGCCGCTCGCGCCGGGGACCACGGCCTCTGCCGCGAGCGCCGCCGCCTCGTCCACCCTGGTTTCCGGGACCGCCCGGACCACCGGGTCCGCCCGATCCACCACGTCCTCTGTTACCGCCACCGCTACCGCCACGTGCTCCGGGTGATCCACCCGGCCTGTTCTGTTGAGTCATCTAAAACTCCAGACCCACTACGCGCGCCGCTTCCGCGAGCGCCTTCACACGGCCGTGGTAAGCGTAACCACCGCGGTCGAACACCACGCGCTCGACTCCGGCATCTTTTGCTTTTTGAGCGATCGACGTGCCGACCGCGGTCGCACTGTCGATCTTGCCGCTTTTGACTGACTCGTCCCGGAGATCCGGGCCGAGCGTTGAGGCGGCGACGAGGGTATGACCGGCCGTATCGTCGATCAGTTGCGCATAGATGTGATGATGGCTGCGAA
Organism: Dehalococcoidia bacterium; assembly: GCA_046583455.1. Lineage (GTDB taxonomy): Bacteria > Chloroflexota > Dehalococcoidia > Lucifugimonadales > Lucifugimonadaceae. The sequence continues at coordinate 23,927 of JAYGCG010000045.1, forward strand.
ATACAGCCAGCCGCGGCCGCTCTTGCGTGCCGGACAACTTCTTGCGCAATCGGCGATGGCGCATCAAACGCCTTGGTTCGTTTTTCTTCGTGTATGCCATCTTGACTATTCCGCCCTGGCGGCACTTTTGCCGGCCTTGAGGTGGATCTGTTCTCCAGCGTAACGCACGCCCTTGCCGGTGTAGACGTTTGGCGGCCGGAGCCTGCGGATGACTGCGGCCTGGTGGCCAACAGCCTGCTTGTCCGCGCCCTTTACGACGACGCGTACCTGTCCGTCCACTTCCAGCGTGATGCCTTCCAGCGGCTGAACTTCAACCGGGTGGCTGAATCCAAGCTGGAAGGTGAGTCCCTTGCCATTTTGTTGAACCCGGTAACCCGTACCGATCAATTCAAGGGCACGCTCGTAACCGTCTGACACGCCAATGACCATGTTGTTCAACAGGGAGCGTGTCAGTCCGTGCAGGGCACGGTGCTGCTGCTCGTCCGAGGGTCGGGACACCTTGAGGACCCCGTCTTCCAGGGCGATTGTCATGTCCTGATGAAACTCGGATTTGAGTTCGCCGTTTTTGCCCTTGACCGTTATCGCGCTTCCGTCGATTTTTACGTCGACGCCTGAAGGTACCGGGATGGGGGCATTACCAATTCTGCTCATCGTTAAATACTCCCGCCCTTACCAGACGTAGAACAAAAGCTCGCCGCCGATGCCGCGACGCCAGGCCTCGCGCCCGGTCATCACGCCGGCGGACGTCGAAATAAACGACACGCCGAGGCCACCGTAGTAGCGAGGAATCTCCCGTCGGCCGACATAAACCCGGAGGCCGGGCTTACTTACGCGCTTCAACCCGGTGATGACCGGAGTCTCGTCCTCGTAGTACTTGAGGCCAAGTTTCATCATCGGCTGTTTCTTGTCTTCTCCCTCTTCTATTTCGATAAAGGAGATGAAACCTTCGCGCTGTAGCATCCGGGCCAGAGACCGCTTCGTTTTAGAAGCGGGGACGAGGACGCTTTCGTGTCTGACCTGGATGGCATTGCGCACCCTGGTCAACATGTCTGATATCGGGTCGGTAACGGGCATTCGCTGTTCCTGATTCTTACTACACCGGTGGTTTGCCTGCCGGACGCTTTTCCTAAAAAGCGCTCCGATGCACCTTCCGGCGATAACCGCTGGCCGCCATGTGGCGGGACGAAACCAGCCTTTCTACAGGCTCGCTTTCCTGATTCCGGGAAGCTCGCCCCTGAGGGCCAGCGAGCGGAAGCAGATGCGGCACATTCCGACGAATCGGATGTATCCGCGCGGCCGTCCGCACCTTTCGCACCGGTTGTGGAACTGGACCGGGTACTTCATTGTGCCCGCTGCAAGTTCACGCTTCTGGCGCTTCCACTTCTCTACTTTTGTTTTCTTAGCCAAATGGGATTCCCGAAAATTCTGAGTTCTGAGGAGGTAAATAGAAAGAGCTACGCGGCGTCTTCGATTCGTTCGAAGGGCATGCCGAGAAGCTCAAGCATCCGGCGGCCTTCTTCGTCCGTGTTTGCGGAGGTCACTATGTTGACCTGGAGGCCGCGCAGCCGGTCGATTTCATTGTAGTCGATCTCTGGAAACACGATCTGTTCACGGATGCCAAGGGAGTAGTTGCCACGCCCATCAAATGATCGTCTTGAGATGCCGTGGAAGTCACGGACTCTCGGTAGCGTCAGGTTGATGAGCCGGTCAAGGAAATCCCACATGCGCCGACCGCGCATCGTGACCGTGATCCCGACCTGCATCCCCTCGCGGAGTTTGAAGTTTGAGATGGACTTCCTCGCGCGCTGTACCACCGGCTTCTGTCCGGTGATGGTGGTCATGTCGCCAAGTGCGGCGTCGAGCGCGTTGCGGTTGTCCAGCGCTTCCCCGATGCCGATGTTCACGACGACCTTGAGAGGCTTCGGGGTCTGCATCGGGTTCGAGTAACCGAACTCGGTGCGCATATCCGAAGCTACCTGCTCACGATATTTGATTTTAAGCCGGGACTCTTCTGCCACGGTGGCTTCAGGACTCACTGCTACCTCTTACGACTCGTACCTTGGTGCCGTCCTCAAGAACACGGAACCCGACTCTGCCGGATCTACCGGTCTCTGGATCTACGAACGCCACGTTTGATATCTGGATTGGCGCTTCTTGCTGGATAATCCCGGCCTGTGCCGTGCCGGCCTGTTGCTTGACATGTCGCGTGACCAGATTGATGCCGTCGATAACGACGGTATTTTTCTTGCGGTCCACTCGCGAAACCTCTCCCTGCTTGCCGCGATCCTTGCCTGCCAGGACTCGGACCTGGTCTCCTCGCCGAATACGCTGTGCCATGTTTACAGCACCTCCGGGGCGAGTGAGACGATCCGCATGTAGTTGCGTTCCCGTAGCTCCCTGGCCACCGGGCCAAAAATACGGGTGCCTCTCGGGTTCTGGCTCTCACCGATGATGACGACAGCGTTGTCGTCAAACTTGATATATGAACCGTCCGGGCGGCGTGTGTTCTTCGCCACTCGGACGATTACGGCCTTGACCACTTCGTGCATCTTCACGGTGCCGCCAGGGGTCGCGTCTTTTACTGCGGCCGTGATCACGTCGCCCAGACCGCCATAACGGCGGCGGCTCCCGCCATCGACGTGAATACACATCACTTCGCGGGCTCCAGAGTTATCGGCGACGCGCAAGCGCGTTTGTACCTGAATCACTTACTCGGTCCCCGTCGATTCTTCGGTTTCGGTTGTTTCTAGCGTCGTCGGCAGTTCTGACGGCAGGAAATCAGCGACGTCACCTGTCTGCAGGATTTCGAGCAGCCGCCAGCGCTTGTGGCGTGAAAGTGGGCGCGTCTCTTCGATGCGAACAACGTCGCCCAGATGGGCCTGGTTGTTCTCGTCATGCGCCATGAACTTGGTCACGCGACGGCGTGACTTGCCGATGAGACGGTCGCGCTGACTCCAATAGAATTCGACCGTAATGGACTTGTCCATCTTGTCACTGACGACTGTGCCAGTCCTCTGTTTTTGCATCCCGGATGTCAACTCTGAATGGCCTCAGCAATCTCGCGTTCGCGCAGCACCGTCCGGATTCGGGCGATGGTGCGACGTGTGGACTTTATTTCACTGGAATCTTGTAGCTGGAGCGTCGCCTTCCGAAACCGGAGATTCATCATCCCCCGTTGCAGGTCCTCAAGCTCTTTCATGAGCTCGTCGTGGCTTAGCCCTCTTACTTCGTCAATATTCACCTGTATCTCCGTCTAGACCAGGTTCTCGCGGGAAATAATAGTTGTGCGTACTGGCAGCTTGTGGCTGGCGCTAACAAGCGCCTCGCGTGCCAGGTCGATCGGAACTCCGCCGATCTCAAACATCATCCGGCCTCGACGAACGACTGCGACCCAGTGGTCTACTGCGCCCTTGCCGCCGCCCATGCGGGTTTCAGCTGGTCGGGCGGAAACGGATTTGTCCGGAAATACCCGGATCCAAACCTGTCCACCACGGTTTAGCTTATGAACTATGGCCCGACGTGCCGCCTCAATCTGTCGTGAAGTTAGCCATGCGGCTTCCAACGACTTCAGGCCGAGCGCGCCAAACTCCAGGGAACTCCCGGCCTTTGGTGAGCCGTTCATACGCCCCCGGTGGTGCTTGCGGTACTTAACCCTTTTTGGTTGAAGCATCGTCTAGGCCTCCGACTTTTCGGCTGCAGAGTCTGTATCCGCAGTTGCGTCTGATGCGTCGGTTGACTCCTCGAAAGACGCAGCTTCAACAGCCGCCTCCGCCGGAATATCCACCGTAACGCTGCCCGCAGGCGCGGCCGCCGGAGCTGCCGGAGTCGCCAGTGCGGCTGCGCTGGCAACCTCCTGTTCGGCGACCACGTCCGCAACGTTCAACGTCCTGCCGGCTCGACCCTCTGGGAGGATGTCGCCTCTGTAGATCCAGACCTTGATGCCGATACGGCCAAACGTCGTGGCGGCCTCCGCGATAGCAAAGTCGATGTTTGCACGAAGGGTATGCAGAGGGACCCGGCCCTCGATCGCCTTGTCGTTACGAGCGATTTCTGCGCCGCCCAATCGACCGGAAGCGATGATCTTTATGCCCTGAGCACCGGCTTGCATTGTGCGCTGGGCGGAAAGCCGCATCGCACGTCGGTAGGCAACACGCCGTTCAAGCTGATCAGCGATATTGCGGGCAACTAGGTATGCGTCAACATCGGCGTTGCGCACCTCCTGAATGTTCAGGCGGGCGCGTTTGCCGGTGAGGTTTTCCAGCTCCGTGCGGAGCTCGTCCACACGCTGTCCGCCACGGCCGATAACGATGCCCGGGCGTGCGGTGTGTACAGAGACGACAAGGTCCTGCGTGCCGCGTTCGATCTCGACGCGTGTGATGCCGCCGGTCTCTTCGTACCGGTCAGCGATAAGTTTTCTGATGGCCTGGTCTTCGACGGCGAGGGTTCGGTAGGCGGCCGTTTTATCGGCGAACCAGCGTGCTTGCCACTGGTGTACGCCACCCAGGCGGAACCCTATCGGGTGAGTTTTCTGGCCCAACCTAGTTTCCTACTTCCTCGTCGACTTCCACAGTCAGGTGACTGCTTGGTCTGTTGAAGGCTCCGACACGGCCACGCGCCCTCGGGCGGAATCGCCGAAGGGTCGTGCCCTGGTCTACGGTTACGGTGACGATCCGCAGCGTGCTGCGATCCATCAATTCATTGTTTTCGGCGTTGGCGGCCGCGGACGCGATCGTCTTAGACATGACCGTCGCGGACGGACTGATCATGAAACGAAGCGTGTTGAGCGCCTCTTCGACCGGCCGACCGCGCACAAGGTCAGCGACCTTCCGTAATTTGAAGGCCGAGATGCCGATGCTTTTGTTGTATGCCCTGACTGCCATCGTCCCGATCTATCTGTTTCTAGATTCCCGTAAGCCCCGACGTTCGGGACCTGTTGAAGTTAGTTCCGATTATTGTCCTGCCGGTTTACCAGCCTACCGAATAGAGGTCGTCCTGTCTGATCGACCAGCGTGTCCCCGGAAGGTGCGTGTCGGTGCAAATTCGCCGAGACGGTGACCAACCATGTTCTCACTGATGAGGACAGGGATGTGCCGCCGACCATCGTGGACACCGATAGTTAGCCCAACCATCTCGGGCATGATCATCGAGGCCCGTGACCAGGTCCGAATGACATTCCGTGACGATGCGCGCTGGGCGCGGCGCACACGAATCATCAGCTTTTCTTCGACGAACGGACCTTTTTTAATGGAGCGTGACATGTAGTTCCTGTTGTGCTGCGGTTACTTCTGGTATCGCCTGCGGACGATGAACTTATCGCCAGCCTTATTGCGTCGGGTTCGCGGACCAAGCGCCGGTTTGCCCCACGGCGTCTTCGGGTGCTTCAAGCCGATACCGACTCGACCCTCACCACCGCCGTGCGGGTGGTCGCTCGGGTTCATCGCGGCGCCACGAACTGTGGGCCGGAATCCGCGGTGACGTTTGCGCCCCGCCTTCCCGAGTTTCTGGTTCTTGTGATCTCCGTTGCCCACCTGGCCGACGGTCGCCATGCACTCGGAAAGCAGCCGACGAACTTCGCCGGAGGGCAGACGGATCTGCGTGTACTTGTCCTCGTGCGCCATTACCTGGGCCACGGCGCCGGCGGAGCGGACCATTTTACCGCCTTTGCCGGGTTGTATTTCAATGTTGTGGACGTAGGTACCCGTCGGCAGCGTGCCGATCTTGCGGGCATTGCCCGGAACCACCGCCGCGCCGTCACCGGCGACGATCGTGGCTCCCACTCCGATTCCTTCCGGAGCGATGATGTAGATCTTCGGTCCGTCATGGTACTGGACCAGGGCGATGCGAGCCGAACGGTTGGGGTCGTACTCGATAGAAATAACGCTGGCCGGGACATCACGCCTCATTCGAGCAAAGTCGATGATTCGGTAACGTCGCTTGTGGCCACCGCCTCGGTGACGGACGGTGATCTTGCCGGTGTTGTTTCGGCCACCCTTTTTACGAAGAGGCGCGAGAAGCGAGCGCTCTGGCTTGCTCCGCGTGATGTCGGAGAAATCCGAGAGGACGGTATTCCTGTTACCCGGGGAGGTCGGCTTTAGTCTGCGTACCGGCATCTAGGCGCCCTCGAACAGTTGAATTGTGTCGCCTGCTTGCAGCGTGACGACGGCTTTTTTCCAGTTTGGCCTGCTGACCGGCCGCGGGCCGAATCGCTTGCTCTTGCCCTTGATGACCATCGTGTTGACGTCAAGAACGGTTACTTCAAACACCTTTTCGACCGCCGCCTTAACGTCGGCCTTGTTGGCGCTCTTCTGTACCTGGAACACGTACTTGCCGCGTTCCTGCAGCAGTGTGCTTTGTTCCGTCACGATTGGCCTGATTAATACGTCGAAGAGACTCATGCCGGGCTACCTGCTTCCTCGACCTTGTGCAAGACCCTACCCGGCTTTGAGGTCGGGTGTCCCCACAACTCGTCGATCGTCTCGACGGCGTGCTTGGAAATGATGATGTTGCGGGCGCGCGTCGTCTCCAGCGGGCTCAGCAGCCGTGACGCCATCGTGTCCGTGTTCGGGATGTTCCGGACGGACCTGCGGAGATCGTCTGTCGGCGCCGTGGTGATGATCAGGGTCGATCCCTTGATCTCAAGAGCGCTCAACATATCGAGAATCGTCTTGGTGTTCGGTTTATCTACCGAGAGGTCTTCGATAACGGTGATAAAACCGTTACGAACCTTGTCAGAGAGCGCTACACGTAACGCGTTACGTCGCATCCGCACAGGGAGCCGCTTCGAATGGTCCCGCGGGTGCGGGCCGTGTGCGACCCCCCCCCCCGCAGTCCGGGGTTTCCTGCGTCTCCAAGGCGAGCTCTCCCGGAACCCTTCTGGGCTCTGAGCTTGCGGTTGGAGTGCACTACCTGGCCACGCGTCCGTACGCTGTGGGTGCCCTGGCGACGGTTCGCCTGCTGGGCTACCACGGCCTGGTGCAACAACGGGCCGTTCATAGGCTCCGCGAAGACGTAGTCACTTACCTCGACGGTAGCGACGGCCTCTCCTGCCATATTTTTCGTATCTAGATCCACGATGAACCAGTTCTGTAGCCGCGATTACTCGGCGGCCTAGTAGTTGCCGTTTGCCCGTTCTATCCGGACCAGGGAGTTGCGTGCGCCGGGTACGCTCCCACGCACCAAAACGATGTTGCGCTCAGGATCGACCATCACGATTTTCAGACCGCGGGTCGTCACTTTGTTGTTGCCCATGTGGCCCGCCATGCGCGTGCCCTTCCAAACCTTGCCCGGAGAGCTGCCGGCGCCGATCGAGCCCGGAGCGCGGTGACGGTCAGACTGACCGTGGGTCTTTGGGCCGCCGTGGAAACCGTGCCTTCGCACGCCTCCGGCAAAGCCACGGCCGCGCGTCTTGCCGGACACGCTGACCGTCTCACCAACTTCAAATACCGCAGCGTCAATGGACTGGCCGACCTCAAATTCGCTCAGGTCGGACGCCTTAAACTCCTGGAGGTGGCGGAACCTTCCCCCCGAGCGTTGCTGGTGGCCCGCAGCCGGCTTGTTCAGCCGCTTGGCTTCCAAGAAGCCCAACTGGATGGCCTCATAGCCGTCGCGCGTGTCGGTCCGTACCTGCGTAACGACACACGGCCCCGTCTCGATCGCCGTTACGGCGTCGACGGTCCCGTCCTCGTTGTACAGCGTGGTCATTCCGACCTTGCGGCCTAGTAGGCCCTGGATTCCCATTATTTATCTGCTCGTTCTGTTGCGTTTGTCGTCTATAGCTTGATCGAGATGTCGACACCGGCCGGCAGGTTTAGCCGGGTCATGGCGTCGATCGTCTTTGACGTCGGCTCGTGTACGTCGATGAGCCGCTTATGTGTGCGCAGCTCGAAGTGCTCACGGGAGCGTTTGTCGATGTGCGGTGACCGGATGACACAGAACCGCCGGATCGATGTCGGGAGCGGGACCGGACCGGAGATGTTCGCACCAGTACGTTCCGCCGTCTCAACAATCTGAGCCGCGGACTGATCAAGCACTCGGTGTTCGAATGCTTTCAACACGATTCTTATTTTTTGTCCCGGCATATTTCCTTCCGTTCACGTCTCAACGTAAACGGACCCCCATCGGGTGATGAGGGTCCTTGGTTTGTTACTTCCCGCTGCCTGCGATTTCTTCTGCGATGTGCCGCGGGGCCTTGTCGTAGTGGTCGAGTGACATTACGAACGACGCGCGACCCGTGGTACGGGAGCGCAGGTCGGTAGCGTAACGGAATGTCTCCGCGAGCGGGACGAAGGCGTTTACTACCTGCGTCTCGTTCTGGCCTTCCATGTTCAGGATCTGAGATCGTCTCGAGTTCAGGTCAGCGAGAACGTCGCCGAGGTATTCGGAAGGCGTGATAACTTCCAGCTTCATGATCGGTTCCAGAATCGCCATGCCGGCTCTCGCCGCCGCTGATTTGAAGGCCATGGAACCGGCGATGTTGAATGCCATCTCTGACGAGTCAACATCGTGGTAGGAACCATCCGTAAGAACGATCTTAATGTCGGTCACCGGGTACCCGGCGAGTACGCCGTTGGCGGCCGCCTCGCGGGCACCGTGCTCGATCGGCCGGAAGTACTCCCGTGGGAGAGTTGAACCGGTGATCTCGGACTCAAATACAACCCCTGCTCCAATAGGGAGAGGCTCGAGTCTCAGCGTACAGTCACCAAACTGACCGTGACCACCGGTCTGTCGGACCAGCCGCCCCTGAGCCTCTGAGATACGTGTAACCGTCTCCCGGTAAGCGACCCTCGGGTTGCCGACGTTTACTTCGAGACCGAATTCGCGTCGCATGCGCTCCACGATCACGTCCAGGTGTAACTCGCCCATTCCAGCAAGCACTACCTGTGCGGTCTCTTCATCGGTGCTAATCCTGAGCGTCGGGTCTTCGTCGGCGAGCCTGTTTAGAGCGACGTCCATCTTGTCCTGGTCAGACCGAGTCTTTGGCTCGACCGCTACGGACAGGACCGGCTCCGGGAATTCAATAGACTCAAGAACAATTCTGGCGTTGTTGGCCGCCAGCGTGTCCCCGGTGCGGGCGTCCTTCAGTCCGATAACGGTAACGATCTCGCCCGGTCCTGCCGAGGAGATCTCTTCACGGCGGTCCGCATGCATTCGCAGCAGTCGGCCGATGCGCTCACGGTTGCGGGTGCGCGGGTTGTAGAGGGTATCCCCGGTTTCAAGGACACCGGAGTAGACACGGATATAGATCAATCGACCCACGTGCTGGTCGGACACGACCTTGAAGATGAGCACACTTACGGGATCTTCTACCGAGGGCTGTCGGACCAGTTCAGAGCCATCCGCCGGGTCGATGCCTTTAATGGCAGGTACATCAAGTGGGGAGGGGAGGTAGTCGACGACAGCGTCAAGCAAGGGTTGAATGCCGCGATGCTTGAGCGCAGCGCCACACATCACTGGCGTGATCTTGAGATTGATCGTGGCCGATCGCACCGCTGCTGCGAGAACCTCGTTGGTGATCTCTTCATCGCTCAGGTACGCCATCAGGAGGTCGTCGTCGGTCTCAGAAACCTTCTCAACAAGATTGGCCCGGTACGCCTCTACTTCATCAGCCATGTCGTCGGGGATCGGAGCCTCGACCGCGTCAACGGCGTCGACTGATTCGTAAATCCAGGCCTTCATCTCGACCAGGTCGACCATGCCGTGGAAATCCGCTTCGGCACCGATCGGGAGCTGAATCGGAACGGCGTTTGCGCCGAGCCGGCGGGCGAGTGATTCGACAGCCTTCAAGAAGTCCGCGCCGGCTCGGTCCATCTTATTTACGAAGACCATGCGCGGCACCGAATAACGTTCAGCCTGGCGCCATACCGTCTCTGACTGCGGTTGAACACCGGCGACGGCGTCAATGATGACGACCCCACCGTCCAACACGCGCAGGCTGCGCTCGACTTCGGCCGTGAAGTCAACGTGCCCGGGCGTGTCGATGATGTTGATCTGGTGGCCTTTCCACTCCGTGGCCGTAGCTGCAGACGCAATGGTGATCCCGCGCTCGCGCTCAAGATCCATGAAGTCCATCACGGTCGTGCCGTCATCGATGTTGCCGATTTTGTGCGTCATTCCGGTGAAGTACAACACGCGTTCACTCACCGTCGTCTTGCCGGCGTCGATGTGGGCGATGAACCCGATGTTTCGGATCTTTGTAAGATCGATTTTTGAAGTTGCTTTTGAAGCCACTGTTGTAGCCATTCGCGTTAAGTCCGTACTCTCCGGCTATGGAGCCGGTAGAGTCGATGCCCCCCCGGAGTTGAAGCTGGTCTTATTACCAGCGGTAATGGACGAATGCCCGGTTTGCCTCGGCCATTCGGTGTAGCTCTTCACGCCTGCGCACCGCCGCACCCTGTCCTCGTGACGCGTCAAGCAGTTCGTTATAGAGACGCCGCGAAATCGGCGCTCCCTGGCGGGCTCGCGCCGCCGTGATTAACCACCGCATTGCCAGAGAGACCCGGCGTTCAGGCCGGACCTCTGTTGGCACCTGGTAGGTGGCGCCACCTACACGGCGGGGCTTGACTTCAAGCATCGGCGTCGCATTGCGAATCGCCTGCTCAAACACTTCCAGCCCCGGCCGGTTGGTTTCACTCTCAAGCATTTCCAGGGCGCTGTAGACGGCGCGTTGCGCTACCGTCTTCTTGCCGCCCTTCATGAGGCGGTTCGTAAAACGCGCCAGTTCCACGTTTCCGAAACGTGGATCCGGATCAATTACTCGTCGCTCTGCGCGTCTTCGCCTTGCCATTTTTTATTCATCTCCCGATCGGAGTCCCCTGTTGATCTCGCCGTGGGGAGATTTGAACGGACTTCCGTGTTCCGGGAGCGTTATTTCCTTTCCACCAAAAACCCCGACCTGGGTTGAGTCTGCCGCCCGGGCGGGCTGTGACGGACTCGTTTGTCGGGGTGGTTGGGCCGTTTCAGGGCCCCTGAAATTAACCTTGCGGCTTCACCGCGCCGTACTTGCTACGACCACGACGACGGTCATCGACGCCGGAAGTGTCAAGTGCGCCGCGCACTATGTGATATCGAACGCCGGGAAGATCCTTCACACGACCGCCCCTGATAAGGACGACCGAGTGTTCCTGAAGGTTGTGGCCTTCACCCCCGATGTAGGCGGTGACCTCAATGCCGTTGGTCAGCCGGACACGCGCTACTTTGCGAAGAGCCGAGTTCGGCTTCTTCGGCGTAACGGTCTTCACCTGCAAGCAGACGCCACGCTTCTGTGGACTTCCACTTCCTCGTCGCATCCGGTCTTTCAACGAGTTGTAGACAAATCCCAGCGCCGGAGTCTTGGACTTCGTGCGTGTACGCTTGCGCGGCTTGCGCATCAATTGGTTCGCTGTCGGCATTACCCCGCCCTGGATATTGGTTCCCGTCGTCATGTTTTTTCACGCGCTCAGATACGATGACGGAAGGAATATCCCTCTCGCCATCACCCATTCGCGACAAACGACAAACGAGAAGTATAAGAATCCCCGGCGGTCCAAGTCAACGGAAAAGCGCACCAACTCGCGCCTTGACCTTGTTTTATTGAGGATATCTTCATTTTCGGGGCCAGTCCGTAATAACATTGTGCTTCATTTCACGTTCACTCCGCCGCCAAACGTTTCCGACGCAACCCATTCAATGAACATGCTGATTTCGCCAGGTAACAGGGCCCAACCGCGCCTTATTGACGTCCGTCGCTTCACATTTCGAATTGAATCGCGGCGTGTATCAACGCTTGCCCGGACATTTTCGGCATGACCACAGTCTTGCTTATCGGGCTTTCGGACCATGAGGCGGTCCCATTGGAAGCAGCTATCGGCATTTCCGGCCTTGACCTGACCCCGATCAGGCTTTCGGAAGTGCGTCTTCCGGATGGTATTGATGCACGCCGATCAGTGGCAGTTCTTTCGGGCGCCGCTGATGTGGAACTGCGTGATCGCGTCGACACAGCATTTGGTTTCGCACTGCCGGTGATGGTGATCATGCCGGGCCTCGTCACACGTGATCTTGACGTGTCCCTCGGGAACATAGATTTTTGCTTCCCACCGTTCCGCGCTGAAGAGTTCGCCGTCAGGATCGGCCTTCTGATCGCTCGTTCAGGCGGAAACGATTCCGATAATGTGGTTCAACAAGGCGAAATCCGAATAGATCTGGAACGCTACGAGGTCACCGTATCCGGCAAAAAGGTGGACCTGACGTTCAAGGAGTACGAGTTGCTGCGGGTGTTGGCGTCCAATCCCGGGCATGTTTACTCTCGCGAAGCTCTGTTGCAAACGGTCTGGGCATATGACTACTACGGCGGCACCCGGACCGTGGACGTCCACATCCGACGATTACGGAGCAAGATCTACGACGTGGAACATCGGTTCATCGAGACGGTCTGGAATGTTGGATATCGCTTCCGGCCGGACAACAATTAGGGTCGTCGGTCTCGTTTGCGCTGTGTGAGGAAATCGGGTTCCGTAACCGCTCACACTTGCCCAGAAAGATATCTCACCGTAATCTCGGAAATGATCGGGAGCGCACATTGAGTCCGATTTCCGCTTTTGCTCCAACGCAATCAGGAACGGTGTACGCATGGCCGTAGTTCAAAATCTCAAGAGCAGCCCGCCGACAGGAATTGCCGACTTCGGATCGGGCGAGCCCATGCTGCCAAAGAACCGCGGCTTCATTCTTGAGCGCCTGATTGGGCTGCCGGGCGCCGCGTTCGAATGGTCACTTGTGCCGATCCGAATCGCTCTTGCGATAAGCGTTCTGGTGCTGGCTTTTACGCAGGAGGACATGCAGTCTGCACGATCACTCTGAGTGATCGTATTGTTCATCGCCGTCACATACTCCGGCCTTGTTGCGTACTGGCTACACCGAGGAAGAGTTGAGCGAGCAGTCACCCTGGGAATAGCAAGTGACCTGGCCCTGGCGTCGTTTGTGTTCCCGGCTTTGTACTTCGTCGGATCCCGGAATGATCCCGGCAATCTGACCTTCCTGGCGGAACCGGGAGTGGCCATCGTTACGCTTGCGATATTGACGTCAACGATGCGGCTCAAAGTGGGTCCCGCAGTAGCAGCTGGTGCGTTTGTGGCCCTTGCTCCGGCGGGCCTGGCATGGATTCTGGCGGCCGAGGGGACTATCGGAGTCGACATCGGCGGAGATGTGCTCACATTCGCCGCGTCGGCTGCCGTGTTTACGACCATTGGTCAGGCGATGCAGAGATCGCGACGCAGTCTAGAACGAGAGGCCACGAGGTCGAACGACCAGTACATCGAATCACGTAAGAGGTCGTCTGAGCGGGAGCTTCTTGCTGAACTAGGCCGGATTGTCGCCCAATCTCCGGACGTACGAAAGACATATGAGCGATTCGCAGAAAGCGTTCGTACGATGCTGCCTGCTGACCGGATAACGGTGAGTGTTTACGACAACACCACTGATCTTCTTACCAATACCTACATTTCTGGGACCCCGATAGCGAACTGGGAAGAAGGGGCCCCACACGCGCTGGATGAGACCCTCCTCGAGACTGTGGTCCGAGATCGCCGATCACTTTTGGTGACCGGCCCCGACTACAGTTCCAGCCCTGTGGAATCTGTCTTAGCTGGAGAAGATGTCGGACTCAAATCCGCTGTTGGGGTGCCACTGCTTCACCGGGGTGAGGTGATTGGCACACTGGCCATACGATCCACTGACGAGTACGCGTATGATGCTGATTCGGTCGTCCTTCTCGAGCAGATCGGGACACACATAGCGCCGGCGGTGGTTAACGCCGTCCTGTACACGACGCTGGAGATCGAAGGTCGGGAGAGGACGGTTCTTGCGGAGATAAGCAGGATCCTCTCGGCGTCGCCGGACATCGCAGACGTATATGAGGAGTTCGTTCTGCAGGTCGGCAAACTGATGCGTTGGGACCGCATATCAGTCAACGTCCTTGACCCCGAGACGCACCGGTTGAGGACCGCCTACGCGGCCGGTGCAGGGATCAGCGAATATCCCGTAGGCGCGTATCAGCCTCCTGGGAACGAGAGCATCCTTGGGTACGTTGCGAATACCGGGGAGTCGCTTCTTGTCGAGAACATTGATGAGATGGCCGACCGATTTCCTGATTCGGTTACGGCGGTCAATGCAGGATTGCGGTCGGGAATCTATGTCCCGCTAATTTCAGAGGGTGCAGTAATAGGGACGCTCGCGGCCGGGGTCTATACCCGTAATGCGTACTCGACCTCCGATCTCATCTTGTTACAACGCGTGGCTGAGCAAGCCGCCGGGACGTTTGCCAACGCTGAGATTCGTTCCCGAATGGACCGGCAAGCACGCGAAGAAGCGACCCTGGCGGAGATCGGCCGCATTATGACGGCATCGCTCAAGATTGATGAAATTTACGATGAGTTCGCCGAGCAAATACGGGTATTAATGCCTGCGGACCGGGTTTCGATAATAGAAATTTACCCTGCGTTGGATGAATTGATGATTCGCTACGTGAGTGGAATGAACATCCCTTCTTCGACCGCTGGAGCTCGCAGGAAACTACACCGGGATGGATTGCTACAGACCGTCGCAAGATCCGGTCACGGACTTCTGGTCTCTGACTTGAGTGCCCAGATATCTAGATTCCCGGATGCCGCCTCCGTTGCCGAATCCGGAGTCAGATCCGCCCTGTATTCACCACTGAGATCCCAGGGCGAGGTGATCGGCATCCTGTGTATAGCATCCAGAGAGGTCGGGGTGCATGACGAGTACCAGCTGGAGCTGCTTGGGAGGATTTCCGCTTCAGATAGCGGGCGCGCTCGCGAATGCGCGTTCACATGAGCTATCGGACCGCCAGGCGAAAGAAGAAGCCGCTCTGGCGGAGATCAGCCGAATTGTGAACTCGTCGCTCGATATCGAGACGGTGTACGAACAGTTCGCTGAACAGGTGTCCAGAATCCTGAATTTTGATCGTATCACCATAACGCGTGTTGGCCCAGGTGAGGGCGAGTACACGATCTCTCACGTCACCGGAGTGGAGATACCGGAACTTGGTGCTGGAACTGTATGGAGAATGGACGAGACGCCATTTGGCCCGGTGTTGAAGGACGGCAAGACTCTGTTCATCGAGGATTCACGGGTCGAAGATCCCCTCGCACTAGAACGCGGGATGGTATTGAGTATCGCTGCCGGAATTCGATCAAGCGTGGTCGTGCCATTGATCGAGCAAAACCGTCCGGTTGGATTTATCTCTATCCGATCTACCTCCGAGGATGCGTACTCCGAAGGTGAGGCCGTTCTCGCCCGGCGCGTAGCCGCCCTGGTCTCGTCCGCCATAACTAATGCGGAACTACTGAAAAGATCCAATCGTCAGGCTGATGAAGAGGCGGCGCTTGGAGAGATCGGACGCACAATTTCATCTTCGCTCAGGATCGAAGAAGTCTATGATCAGTTCTCCGACAAGTTGAGGACCCTGATGCCGGCGCACCGGGTATCGGTAATCGAGGTGGAGTCCGAAACCGGCGAAATGACCATCCGTCATGTCAGCGAGTTTCCTCCCGAATCACCCCACTTTGGCCGGAATCACCAGTGGCGTCCGAACGGTTTGATGGAGATCGTGACAAAGACGGGCGAAAGTCTGGCATACCCGGATCTTGGCGCACATCTTGATGATGTACCGGAGGCCCGTTCGGTATTTGACTCGGGCGTCCGGTCTTTGCTGTACACACCGTTGAGGTCTCAGTCACAGGTGATCGGGATCTTATGCGTCGTTTCGGCAGAAGTTGGAGCGCACAACAAGGAGCACCTCGAGCTACTGGAGCGTATATCGGCATATATCGCGGGCGCTCTTGCCAATGCTCGCCTGCATGAACGATCAGACCAGTTGGCCCGTGAAGAATTCGCGCTTGGAGAGATCGGTCGGATCGTAAATTCGTCGCTGGACATTGATGAGATTTACGATCAGTTTGCCGAGCAAGTGCAACAGATTTTGCCATTTGACCGCATGGCGATTGCGGTCCGGATTCCGGGTCATACCCATTTCCGGATTTCTCATGTTATCGGGGTGATGGTTCCCGGGCTTGAAGTGGGTACGGTCAGAGAGATATCAAAGACCAATCTAGCGCCGCTTTTTGAGCAGAAGAAAATATTGTTGCAACAAGACGACAAAACTTTGGAGGCATTTGTCCCGGGTGAAATAGAGGGATTGTCGTCCTCTGTGATAGTTCCGCTGGTCGCTCGAGAAGAGGCCATCGGTTTCATGGCGCTGAGAAGCAAGAAGAGAGAGGCATATAAACGCGAGCATGCGGCGTTAGCCCAACGTATTGCCACACTTGCATCCACGGCAATCTCAAACTCGAATCTCTACGAGCGTGCGGAGTCCGAAGCCACTGAGCGCACGGTCCTCGTTGAAATTGGCCGAATTGTCGGTTCCTCACTTGACATCGATTCGGTGTACCCGAGGTTTGCTGTTCAATTCAGGAAACTGATCGACTTTGACAGAATTTCGATTTCATACGTCGACTCGCAACGTAGCTCGGCGTTATACGCATGGGCTGAAGGAGAAACGCAGACCGGATTCGGCATCGGCCGCGAGATCCCGATCAAGGCATTTGTTGGTACACGACTAGGGCAGTTAATGCGCAGACGGCAGGGTGCAGTTCTCAACGAGGCTGAAATCAAAGAGTTTTTTGATCGGCTCCCCTGGCCAAACGAGACCAATGCCCGGTCGATGATATGTGTGCCACTTGTATCCGCCGGACGATCCTTTGCGGGCCTTGCGGTGACTTCACTCAAGCCGGACACTTACGGGGAGCGCGATCTGGGAATAGTCACCCGCGTTGGCGGGCAAGTGGCCGGAGCAGTCGCCAACGCTCGCCTTCACGGTGAACTTCAAGACGCC